>JAQBPV010000450.1 GCA_028287345.1 Gemmatimonadota bacterium | reverse complement strand
CCTGCACTCAAACGGAGGTTGCATGACGGCAAGCGGCGGGCAGTCGGACACCACGTCTCGCATCGTGGGTCGTCTCGTCGTCTACTACATCCTCCTCATCGGCGGCGGAGTGCTGATGTGGAGCATGCTGCCACACGCGGGCGCATTTGCGCCGACCTCCCTCGATGCGCTGTTCGGCGGTGGTCCACCGGTGACCTCGCGTGGAACGGCCGTCACGCCGCTCGACGAGGTAACGCTCGCGATCACGGTGACGGTCGCCATGCTCGCCTCCGTATTGCTGTCCATGCCCGTCGCCTGGGTGTACCTCCTCACGCGAGCCAAGCGCGGCTACCAGCAGTCGGTCGTCCAACTCCTCATCATCCTGCCCCTCGTCGTCTCGGGCATCGTGCTGCTCGTGAAGTACAGCATCACGCTCGCCTTCAGTCTCGCCGGAATCGTTGCCGCCGTGCGCTTTCGCAACACGCTCGACGACAGCAAGGATGCCGTGTACGTCTTCCTCGCTACCGCCATCGGCCTCGCCGCAGCGGTCAATCTCCCCGTGGCCGCGGTCATCTCCATCGGCTTCAACGCCACCGCGCTGGTCCTCTGGTACACGGATTTCGGCAGCGCACCGATGGAGCTCGACGGCCGCATCGCCGACAAGCGACTCAAGCGCGCGAAGCAGCTGGCGCGCACCGGCACCTTCGTCGCGCGCATCGACGACGAGGTGTTTCGCAACATGACACGCGATCAGCTCGAGGGAGTTGCCGAGCGTGCATGGCGTCGCGCTCGTGCCAACGACGAGGGCGAGACGGGCGGTGACGAATCCGTTCTCCGTCTGCGCACCCACGACCTCGAAAAGCTCCGCGGCCTCGTCGAGCCAAAGCTGCAAGACTACTCGAAGCAGTGGCGCTTCTCGCGAATCACGACCGCCGATGGCGCGGACGTCGTCGAATACTTCGTGCAGATCAAGAAGAAGACGCCCCCCGAAGAGCTGCTGTCGCTCATCCGCGCTGCCGGCTCGTCGGTCGTGATCGATGCCGAGTTCCTCTGACCAACGAGCATTGACGATGCGAACCCCCCCGCGCTTCGCGACCCTGACGCTCGTCGTCTGCGCGCTCGCGACACTCGCCCTTCCTTCCAGCGCACACGCACGGCAAGAGGCAAAACCAAAGGCGAAGAAGCCCGACTCACTCAAGGTCAAGGCGCCAAGGGCCGACACCACACGGCCGCCCCTCTTCACCAGCGAGGCGCCGCTCGCCGTCACTTTCACCACCAACATGCGGCAGCTGCGTGGTGACCGGAGTCAGGAATCACCATATCGCAGCGCTACGCTCTCGTACGTCGGCGCCGACGGCAAGACGGTCACCGTGCCGATTCGCGCGAAGACACACGGCATCTGGCGTCTCAAGAACTGCGACTTTCCCCCCGTTCGCCTCAACATCGACAACAAGGAAGCAAAGGGGACGCTGTTCCACGATCTGCAGAAGCCGAAGATGGTGAACGTGTGCAAGGACAGGGACAACTACGAGCAGCTCGTCCTCCAGGAGATGCAGCTCTATCGGATCTATCAGACCGTCACGCCCATCAGCCACCGCGTGCGCGTGCTGAAAGTCACCTACCAGGACAGCGCGTCGGGCAAACCCGTGGCCACTCGCTACGGATTCCTCTTCGAGGATCCCGACGAGATGGCCGACCGCCTCGGCGGCAGGATGATGAAGGTGAAGGGAGCAGGGCCGGACGATCTCGATCCTGAGCGGTCGGCCGTGACGTATCTCTTCCAGTATCTCATCGGCAACACGGACTTCTCGTTCAACGGCCTGCACAACGGTGAGCTCATCTCCAGGCCGGACGGCAGTCCGCTGCTTCCTGTCGCGTACGACTTCGATTTCTCCGGAGCGGTGAATGCGCCGTATGCCACCGTCGACCCTCGCCTCTCCGTGAAGCGAGTGCGTGATCGTCTCTATCGCGGCTACTGTGTGCTCAAGCCGGAGGTACCGGCGGCGGTCGAGGTGTTCAAGAAAAAGAAGGACGCGATCATCGCACTGTATCGCGACGACGTTGGCAAGCTCCTCGATGAGAAGATCGCGCGCGAGACCATCGACTACATCGAGGACTTCTACAATACGATCGGCAACGAGCGTGACCTCAACGGCATGCTCCGCGGCTGCGTGGGTCCCGGCTGACCAGCGTGCGAGGGCGGCCGCACGACCGCAGTTCGTTTCGCTACGAGCTCCGCTCCGCCGAGCAGCTCGCTGCGCTCGCGTCCGCGCGCCTTCCACTCGGCATCAAGTCGAGCGAGCCTCGGCGGTCCGTCCACCGGGATCTCTACATCGACAGCGCCGATGACTCGTTGCGACGTCGCGGAATCACGCTTCGGCTGAGGATCGGCTCCGAGGACCGCCACGTCCTCTCGCTGCGGATCGACGGCTCGGCGGACCTGCTCCCCGTGCGCATCGACGCGCGCGTGCGCACCGCCGATGTGCAGCGCGCACTCGCCGAAGACAACGCCGCCACGCGACGCTTGCGCGCATTTGTCGATCCCACCGCTCTCGACGTACAGATCGATCTCGAAGTAGAACGCGTCACGCGCACCGCAAACCACGATTTCTTTCGACGGCCGCGGCTGGAGCTGCACTTCGACCGCCTCACCGTCCGACGCAGCGGTACCGAGCGCACGTTCCATCATCTCTGCGGACACCTGCGCCGCGGTGACCTGACGTCGCTCGAACGTCTGGCGCGCGCCCTCGAGGCGGAGTACGACCTTCGTCAGGCCGCGGGAGATCCGCGTGAGCATGCCGAGCTGCTCATCCGCTGGAAGCGCGCAGATTCACGGCGCGAACAGCGTGAGGAGTCGGACCAGATGCTCCCCATCGCGACGACGACCGCCGATGCGCCAGCGGAGATGCTCAATCCCGAGCTCAGCCTGCTCGCCTTTCAGCGGCGTGTGCTCGCCATCGCCGCCGACGCGGAGACTCCGCTCAAGGAGCGCCTGCGCTTTCTCGGGATCGTGAGCAGCAACATCGACGAGCTGTACATGGTGCGCATGTCCGGCCTCCGCCGGGCGGCGGAAGATCGCGACGAGCGAGACCTTCGTGGCGAGGACGGGCTCTCGGCGCGCGAGCGTCTCTCTCGCGTCGAAGCGGAAGTCGCGAGCATCCTCGCCGAGCAGTCACGCTGTGCGCGCGAGTGCCTTCGCGCAGCGGAGCGAATCGGAGCGCGCATCGTGAAGTGGGACGCGTTGACAGCCGCGGAGCGGGAGAATCTTCGCACACGCTGTCGCGACGAGATTCACCCCGGCCTCACGCCACTCGCGATGACGCTGAGCCCCGGACATCCGCTGCCGCACCTGCCGCACCTCGGGCTTTCACTCGCAGTGGTGTTTCGCGGCGGCGCGAGCGAGAAGCCACATCTGGCCGAGTTCGAGCTACCCAGCGACGTCCCGCGCCTGTTGCCGATTCCTGGCCGAACCGGCGACGTCATCGCCATCGAGGAATTGCTGCGCGCCAACGTCGACCTCATGCACCCCAACGTCCGCGTCGAGGGCGCACATCTCTTTCGCGTCACGCGTCGCGGTGACCTCACGCTCGACGAGGAGGGCGCGGAGAGTCTCCTGCACGCCGTGGCCGAGGCGACGGAGCGTCGGCCGTACAACCCGGCCGTGCGCGTCGAAGTCGAGCGCTCGATGCCCGCCTTCGTGGGTGAACTGGTGCTGGAAAGTCTGCGGCGCGATGCGATTACGCAGGGGATGGAAGCCGCCGTGGACGAGGTGCAGATCATCGACGGCCTGCTCGATCTGCGCTGCCTCGCCGATCTTCCGCTGCCGGCGTCGCCCGAGCTCGAGTATCCGCCGTTGCATGCGCGCTCGCCCGTGACCGCGGATCAGTCGATGTTCGATCTCGTGCGCGAGCGCGACCTGCTCGTGCATCATCCCTTCGATTCGTTCGAGCACACCGTCGTGCGCTTTCTGCGCGACGCGGCCGCCGATCCCGCCGTGACGACGATTCGCATCACGCTGTATCGGGTCGGCGATCCGTCCCCCGTCGTCGAGGCGCTGCTGCATGCCGCCAATTCGGGAAAGCGCGTGGTCGCATTCGTCGAACTGAAGGCGCGCTTCGACGAGGAGCACAACGTCAGCTGGGCGCGTGCACTCGAGCGCGCCGGCGTCAACGTCGTGTACGGTCTCGTCGGACTCAAGACGCACGCGAAGGTCGCTCTCGTGGTGCGCCGCGAGGGGGAAAAGCTGCAGCGATACGTGCACATCGGCACCGGCAACTACAACGCACGCGCCGGCCGTCAGTACACCGACTTGAGCCTCTTCTCGGCGCGCGAGAACATCACCTCCGACATCGCCGACCTGTTCAACGCGCTCACCGGTTCCGCGCAGCCGCCGCAGGGCTTGTCGCATGGCGCGCTCGTGGCGCCCAACCAATTGCTCCGCGAAGTGCTCGCCCGCATCGCGCGTGAGACCGCGCACGCCCGGGCGGGGAAGCCTGCCGCCATCGCCATCAAGGTGAACGGCCTCTCCGACCCGGAAGTCGTGCGCGCGCTGTACGACGCGTCGGAAGCGGGCGTGGAGATCGACCTCGTGGTGCGCGGCATCTGCACGCTCGCGCCTGCGGTGCCGGGACGGTCCTCGAGAATTCGCATCACTTCGGTCGTCGGCCGGTTTCTCGAGCACTCACGGATCTATCGCTTCGCCAACGATGGAGCACCTGAGTACTTCATCGGCTCGTCGGATCTTCGACCGCGCAACCTTCGTCGGCGGGTCGAGTTGCTGGTGCCTGTGCCCGACTCGGCGCTGCGCGCACACCTCGATCGCATTCTCGCGCTCTATCAGCGCGATCTCACGGGCTGGGATCTCGGCGCGGACGGTAGCTATGTTCAGAGGAGCGGCCCGGGCCGGTCCGCGCAGTCCGAGCTCGCCGTGGCGGTCGAGTCGGGCTGACACTTTCTCTCCAGGCACGACGTACAGGCGATGGTTGTGGTCCCGAGCGTAGCGAGGGACCGGCTTTCGCGTTCGCCTGAGTAATCACCGAGGACACACCATGTCGCTACCCAGCCTCCTGAACGGCACCACGCGCGAACACTATGTCCTCCTGTTCGGCGCTGCCGGTTGCATCGCGCTGCTGGCCGGTGTCATCGGCGCGTGGATCGGCGGATACCTCGGCGCCCGTCGAGCGGTGCGTTCGGCACAGCTGTCGGCGCCGGCCAACAACACCGTGCTCCAGCTCCAGCCCATCATGCAGGCACTCGACGCCATTTCGGTCGAGGTGGAGCGGATCTCGGAGGCGCAGCGGTTCACCACGAAGGTGCTCTCCGAGCGCCCGCCGGTGGTGCTGCCGCGTGTGGATCAGCGGAGCATTACGCCGCACTGAGGTGCGGTGGGCGCGAGCGACTAACCCGCGCGTCGGGCGAGCCGCGTACGGCATTTGCTGGAAGCGGGCTCCAGCGAAGCGCCCAACTTCACCTGGAGCTCCATGTCCACTTCACCGCTGTTTTCCTCGAGCCCGCGCCAGCAGGGTCTCGCCATCGCCATCGTACGCATCATCACCGGCGTCGTCTTCATCGCGCACGGCTATCAGAAGCTGTTCACCTTCGGGCTCGCCGGCATCACCGACGGCTTCACGAAGATGGGCGTCCCGATGCCAACGGTGACCGCCCCGCTGGTCACCCTCCTCGAGCTCTTCGGCGGTATCGGACTGGTGATCGGCTTGCTCACCCGGCTCATCGCGCTCGGACTGGCCATCGACATGCTCGGCGCAATCTTCCTCGTGCATCTCGCCAACGGCTTCTTCTTGCCTACAGGCTATGAATTCGCGCTGACGCTGTTTGTGGCCTCGCTTGCCCTCGTGGTCGGTGGACCTGGCAGGCTGTCGGTCGACGACATGATCGCCAGCCGCAGATGAGCGTGGATCGGGTTCTCAGCGACCCAGTCGACGACGCGCGACGCGACATCGAGCCGGTCATGGACGTGGGCATCCTGGCGCCCGGCTATCGGCTGCCGGGTGCCATGCGTCTCGGGCATGTCTGGCTTCAGGTCTCGAATCTCAATCAATCGCTGACGTATTACGAGAGCGTGCTCGGTCTAGGCGTGATCGAGCGCGACGACGTCTCTGCGATGCTTGGCACCATCGACGGCAACACGCCGCTCGTTCGGTTGACGGAGCAAAAGGGCGCCAAGCCGATGCCGCAGCAGGGGCGTCTGGGACTCTATCACTTTGCCATTCTGCTGCCCGACCGGCCTTCGCTGGCGCGGTTCGCGTTGCATCTCGCAGGAATCGGGGCCCGGGCGGGCGCGTCGGATCACCTGGTGAGCGAGGCACTCTATCTGCGCGATCCGGACGGCCTCGGCATCGAGGTCTACGCCGACCGTCCGCGCAGCACGTGGCGCGCGGTCGATCGGCAGCTCGCGATGGCCACCGATCCACTCGACTTCGAGGATTTGATCACCACGGCGGGCTCCGAGCGCTGGCAGGGAATGCCCGCCGGCACCACGATGGGGCACGTGCACCTGCACGTCGGCCAACTCGAAGACGCGGCGACGTTCTACCACGCCGCGCTTGGTCTCGACAAGATGGTGTGGAGCTATCCGAGCGCGCTCTTCCTCGCCGCGGGCGGCTATCACCACCACCTCGGGCTGAACACATGGGCTGGTCCCCATGCCGCAAAGCCCACCGATGCCGATGCGAGGCTCGTCGAATGGCGCATCATTCTTCCGTCGGCGGAGGACGTCCGCGGCACCGTCAACAGCCTCCGTTCGGGAGGACACGAGGTGCGCGAGGACGGCATGGACTACATCGCGACCGACCCGTGGGACACCCCAGTGCGACTCGCGATGGCATGAACGACGGCGCGCAATGCTGAGCCTCAAGTCGATCGCAGGTTGGGAAGACGCTGTTCTCGCGAGTATCGCTGGTGCAAATGGCTCTATCGAGGAGCGCGATCGGCAGATCGAACGGTCGGGCGTATACGGCGAGTACCCAGCGATCGTGCGGGCGTACGAGGAGCTATTTGCGGATGCGGAGCAGTCCGCGGAGGCGTTGAAGCGCGCGGTCTTTCTCGTGTGGCAAGGCGCGATGGAGCTGCCCGCCAACACTGGAATCGCGCCGCTGCCCGATGGCACCATGCGCGAGGTGATCGAAGCGCTCAACGTACGCGCGCGTCGCGACGCGATCGACGACGAGCAGCAGTGGATGCTCGCGTGGTATCACGCGCAGAGCCCCGATCTTCTCGAGTTGTATGGGGCGACACCCGCGCTGGTGGAGCTGGCAGAGGGTGTGGATCCGACGGCGTGGAGGGACGCCGGCATCACGCAGCATCGAATGGAGCTGCGTGGACAGATGGGACGGTACTGGAGCAAGCTGGCGACCGGCGCCCCGTGAGGACGCCGGTCGTCGTGGAGCATCAGCTCGTCGGTGTCGCTTCGGCTTCGGGAGTGGCGACCTTTGGCCGACGGCCCCAATGGCTGCGCGGCTCGACTGGACGCGCGCGGGCCTCGAGCAGGTTCGTGTAGAACGCAACGATCTTCGTCTTCACGCCCTTCTGCGTGTCTGCCGTAGCAGCCTGAAAGGGAGCGTACCGCTGACGGTCGCCGGAGACATCGAACCACCACCACGCATCATCGGGCGTTGCGCGGCGCGCTTCAACCTTGCACGTGAACGTCCGCCCGTCCTCTTCGAATTCGAAACCTCGGATCATCGCTACTCCTCACGTGTGAGCCGCAATGTACCTAGAAACGCACGGCGATGCGCCGGCCGGCAGCATTTCGCGCCCTTTCCGATGGCCCCGAGCGCTGGCGTTGAACGCTCCAACCTGCGAGGTTGCATGTGGTTAGCGCGACGAGACGACATTTGGAGGAGATGATGAAGCAGAAGCGTGCGCAGGAGCTGCGCGATGCCTGGGGCGACGCCCCATGCGAGCACCCCCAGCTCGCGAAGCTGTACGATCTGGGTGCCCACACGGGCAGCTATGCCTGCGTGGCGTGCGGCCACGTCTTCTCCTTCCGGGAGAAGGCCGAGCTCGTGGCGACGCGGCGGGGATAGCCGATGCTCACCAAGATGCTGTCGTTCATCGGCGCCACCGTCGGGGGCGGCATCGGCTGGTGGGCAGGCGAAAAGGCGGGATTCATGACGGCGTTCATGGTCTCCATGCTCGGCACGGGCCTTGGCATCTATGTCGGCCGCCGGCTGGGCCATCACTACGACATCTAGCTGGGAGTCCTCAATGCGCTCACTGACCCTCGGCCTCATCCTCGTCGTGTCCCTCGCGCCCGTGGCGTTGGCGCAGAAGTGGAAGGACATCGGCAAGACGGTGAGCGGTAACGTCGTTTCCGTCGACCCCAGGAGCATCAAGCGCGACGGCAACCTGGTATCCGCAACCGTCCGCGTCGTCTTCACGCCGCCGGTAAAGGCCGCACGCGGTATCTGGGCCAGCTCGAAGACCATCGCGACCTTCGACTGCACGAAGCGCTACCTGGCCGCGAAGGAGAACATCTTCTACTCCGACGCCGGCAGCACGAAGGTCATCGAGCGCACCGTGAACAAGCAGCCGGGTTTCGGCCCGGCGCTCGGCGGCTCGCTCGGCGGAGTGTCGGTGGACTACCTCTGCGGCCCGAAGAAGTAGCTCAGCGCTTTTTCGCGAGGATCGTCCCGCGGCACGTCGCCGCGCCGCAGTGGCAGGGAAAGCGCCGCTTTGCCGCGGGCGAGTGCCTCTCCTCGAGTACGTACGCGTAGTCGTACGCGAGCTCTTCGCCCGGTTCGATGTCGCGAATGGTCTCGATCCAGATGCGACCGTCCTCGATGACGGCGTCGCAGTTGGGATCGCACGAGTGGTTGATGAACCGCGCGTCGTTGCCGTCCACGGCGGCGTCGATCACGATGTCGTCGTCGATCGCGAAGAGAAAGGTGTGGTGGCGCTCCCCATCGACGTCAGGATACCGCTCCTCAGCCTGCGCTGGCGAGAGTCGCTCTCCGGCGTACTCGATCAGCCGCACACCGGCGGGGATGGCCTCGGTGGCGAATGCGCCTTGGCCTTGCATGGGCGACGCCCGGATCGCGAATAAGCTCATAAAGTGCCCAATCGAGGTTAAGTTCATTGATGACACCGCGTACAGATAGCTCTGAGAGCACCGAACAAGCGACCGGATTCTCCGGTCTTGGCCTTGATCCTCGCATCGTAGCCGCGCTTGCAGCACTGGGATATGAAGAACCCACCCCCGTGCAGCGCGAAGCGATTCCTCCCCTTCTTGCAGGAAAAGACGTGCTTGGCCAGGCGGCCACCGGCACCGGAAAGACGGCGGCCTTTGCGCTTCCCCTGCTGCACGTCCTCACCCCGAATGCCGAACCCCGCGAGCGACTTGGCGCACTGATCCTCGTGCCCACGCGCGAGCTCGCCATGCAGGTCGCTGAAGCCGTTCACAAGTACGGCAAGGCGATGGGCATCGTCGCACTGCCGATCTACGGCGGCGCACCCATGGAATCGCAGCTGCGTGCACTGAAGCGCGGCGTCGATGTCGTCGTGGCCACGCCGGGCCGCGCGCTCGACCACATTCGTCGCAAGACGATGCGCCTCAACAGCGTGAAGGTCGTCATCCTCGACGAGGCCGACGAGATGCTCGACATGGGCTTCGCCGAAGACCTCGAGGCGATTCTCACCGAGACGCCCGCCGAGCGTCAGACCGCGCTCTTCTCCGCCACACTACCGCCGCGCATCGCTGACATCGCGAACAAGCACCTCCGCAATCCGGTGCGCGTCCGTATCGATCGCGAAATCGTTCCCGCCGGCTCGGCACCGCGCGTGCGCCAGGTGGCGTACATCGTCGGTCGCGCACACAAGAACGCCACGCTGGGCCGTGTGCTCGACGTCGAGAATCCCACGTCGGCTATCGTGTTCTGCCGCACTCGCACCGAAGTCGACGAGCTCACGGAGACGCTCAACGGCCGCGGCTACCGCGCCGAGGCGCTGCACGGTGGTCTCTCGCAGGAACAGCGCGATCGTGTAATGAAGAAGTTCCGCGCCAACACGGCGGACCTGCTCATCGCCACCGACGTCGCCGCACGCGGACTCGACGTCGAGCACGTCTCGCACGTCGTGAACTACGACGTTCCGACTTCGGCCGAAGCGTATGTGCATCGCATCGGGCGCACTGGACGCGCAGGGCGTGAAGGCGTCGCCATCACGCTCGCCGAACCGCGCGAGCACCGCCTGCTGCGCAACATCGAGTACCTGACGAAGCAGAAGATCGAGATCGCCACCGTTCCAACGGTTGCCGATCTCCGGGCGCGCCGCATCGAGATGACGAAGACATCGCTGCGCGAGATGATCCTTGGAGGCGAGCTCGATCACTTCCGCGCTGTCGTCGATTCGCTGTCGCAGGAGTTCGACATCATGGACGTCGCGGCGGCGGCGGTGAAGATGGCCGACGCCAAGGACGGCGCCGACGCGGAAGAGATTCCGACGGTGGCGCTTCGCACGGAGCGTCCGGCCTCGCGCCACGATCGCGAGCGTGCGCCCACTCCCAAGGCCGGCTCACGCCGGCACGAAGCGGCGAAGGCTGGTGGGAAGTCGTCGAGTGGCGGAAAGAAGCGCATTACTCCCGAGTGGGACGTGGCGCGGCTGTACATCGGAGCTGGCCGAAACTCGAACATTCGGCCTGCCGATCTCGTCGGTGCCATCGTAAACGAAGCCGGCGTCGACGCGCGCGCGATTGGCGCAATTCAGATCACGGACCGCTTCGCACTCGTCGAGGTACCAGACGAGATCGCTGACGGAATCATCGAGACCCTGCGCGCTACGACCATCAAGGGCAAGCGCGTGCCGGTACGCCGGGACCGCGAACAGGGCGGGGCGGGCTGACCGCTGGCCGGACTTGGTGTAGACTTCTAGATCACTTTTTACTGTTTCGGATACCTACGATGCGCTTTCGTCCCATTCTGCTCGCCCTTTCGTCTCTGATGTTCGCCGCGTGTCTCGGCGACGCAACCACGAACGCGACCTATCCTCTCGTGCCGATCGAATCCACGACTTTCGCCACGTCGCTCGGCGTGAACCTCGCCGGATCAACGAAGACCGCTTCGGGTCTCTACTATCGCGACATCCGCGTCGGCACCGGCGCCACGCTCGTCGCCGGCTCGGCAGTGAACGCGAAGTACACCGGCGCGCTGGCGAACGGCTCTGTGTTTGACGCTGGGACGTATCCCTTCACGCTTGGCGCCGGTCAAGTCATTCGAGGTTGGGACGAAGGAATTGTCGGCATGAAAGTTGGCGGAAGTCGTCAGCTCATCATCCCGTCATCGCTCGGTTACGGTCCCACAGGCAGCGGCCCGATCCCCCCCAACGCGGTCCTCGTCTTCACGGTCGAGCCGCAATAAGCTGCACCTCCGGAGGACGATGAACACGTACGTCTACTACATCGCTGAGCGAATCCCCGGAGCGATGGAGATGCAGCGGTTCGCGCATCCCATTCACGTCGGTCTCGTGACCGCCAGCGATCACGAGGCCGCGTACAGCGCGGTGCTCGAGGATCTGCGGCCCACCTTTGCCGACGAGCCGCAACACCTCGAAGTCCGCTTCGAGGTCGTGTCGCCACCGCGCTCGGGTTCGGGCGTGTGGCGCCACGGCAAGCCGATCGACGTCGACATCACCTTCACGTCAGCCGACTAGAGCCGAACGACAGGGGCGATCTTCTCTTCATCGCAATCGGGGAAGAAATGAGGGAGCCAGTCACGATGGAGGCGCTCGCCGAGCGCCTGGCGATGATGGGGTTCGTGATCGCGCCCCATGGCGATCACATCGGAGTGCGGCTCTCCCTGTGGACGTCTGTGCGGGTGCACGTTCGCGACGGACGGCTCAACGTGGACCCATTCTTCGGAGCCATTCCGCGAACCCGCGCGACGGTCTTCAAGACGCTCGGGGTCACTGCGCTCGCGTTTGCGTCGCTGATGCCCGGATCAACGCTGCCGACCGGAATTGCCGTCGTGTTCCTGGCGCTGGCACTGTGGGGGTATGACGCGCTGCGCTACACACTCACGGAGTCGTGCATCGCGCAGGTTCGGCAGGCCTACAACGCACTGCTCGCCGAGTCAGGCGCCGAATCCGTCACCGCGATTCGGACACTCGATGAGACGCGAGCGCTCGACGCCGGAGCGCCGGTCTTCAGCAGGCCAGAAGCGCGAGTCCACACGCCCGTGAAGTGAACGTTCGCAGCCTCACTCGCATCACCAACGCAGGACTGCTCGCCGGCATCGGCATGGGCACTGGTCATCTCCTCATGCCGGCGCGCGCCACGGCGGGCGTCGTCAGCCGGGTGCTCTTCGTCGCGGCGGTAGCGGGGACGGGAGCGCTCGCCGGCTGGCGCGAGCGTCGCGCCCGCGAGCTCGACGGCGACGAGAATGTCCCAGGCGTTCAGTGGCTGTGGATCGCCGGCGGCGCCGCGTGGGCGCTGGTCATCGCCTGGATCGCGTACAAGCTGTTCCACGGATAGCGAAGGGCGGTCGCTCGCAAGGAACGACCGCCCTTCTGACTGCACCAGCCACGTCCCGTGAGGCTTAAGGCACGATGGTGAGTGGTGCGGTTTGCTGTACGGTGACGACGCGCTGCTCGCCGAGGCCGAGAACGCCCTTCACCCAATCCCAATCGCGGGTGACGCCACCATTTTCCATGACCATCAGCGCCACTTCCGCGGCGTCGTTGGGGTCCATGCGCAGGCAGCCATGTGAAGCCGCTTCGCCAAGTGTCTCCACGGCGCCCGTGCCGTGGATGTAATAGTCGGGCTCGACGAAGAAGATCTTCACGGTCTTCATCGGATTCGCGGGATGGCCAGGGCTTTTCGGGGTACTACCCTTGGCCCACCCTACGTCAGGCGGCGTCCAAGCGGGGTTCCACACCATTTTCCTGATCTTGAACTGCCCGGTCGGCGTGGGATGCGCCGGTGCTCCGATGGCGACATCATATGTCTTGATCGTCTCGCCGTCGCGCTTGAGGGTGAGCTTCCGGTCGCTGAGGCTCGCCTCCAGCGTCAGCGCCGAGACCGCAGGTGCGGGTCGCGTGGCAGCTGGAATGCCGTACACGAGCGCAGCGGCCACCGGAATGCCGATGAGCGCGATCATGGTTCGTGAGCGTCTTCGCGTGCCTGAGCGCTGTTGCATTTGATTAGCCGAATACGTGAGCGATACCTTCCATCTGGGTAAACACATGGCAAGCAGCGTTCCATCCGCCGGACGGGAGCGCCACCGTAGTCAAGTCCTTTATCGCGAATACCTCATGCGTCTGTCAATCCGCGCGCTTCCAGCGCTTGCCATCGCCCTGTCCGCGGCCCAGCTCGGCTGCGCCAGCTCCAGTGCCTCGGCCGCCTCTTCCAAACAGGCATCGTCCATCGTCACCGAGCGCGACGTACGACGTCTGCTCACCGCACTCGCCGATGACTCCCTCGAGGGCCGAGGCACCGGCACGCGTGGCTCGATGAAGGCGGCAACGCTCATCGCGAACGAGTTCCGCGCCGTTGGGCTGGAGCCGGCGGGAGACAGTGGATTCTTCCAGCGCGTGCCGGTGGCGCTCGTCCAGAGCGGTACGCGCGGCGAGCGGCCCGTGCTCTTCATGAGCTTCGCCGCACTGGACACCGTCCCGGCGGGAAAGCGACGCACCGCGGTCAACGTCGTCGGCATTCTCCGTGGTAGTGATCCGGTCCTCAAGGACTCGGTCATCCTCATCGACGCGCACTACGATCATCTCGGAATCGGGAAGCCGGTGCAGGGCGACTCGATCTACAACGGCGCCGACGACGATGCATCAGGGACTGTGGCAGTGATGGAGATCGCGCGCGCGATGGCGAGTGGCCCACGTCCGAAACGGACGGTCATCTTCGCCGCCACGACAGGCGAGGAAGTCGGGCTGCTCGGCACGCGCTGGTATCTGCAACATCCTGTCGCGCCGATCGCGAACATGACGGCCAATCTCGAGATCGAGATGATCGGTCGGCCCGATTCGTTGGCAGGCGGTCCGGGACGCGCGTGGCTCACCGGCTACGATCGCTCGACGATGGGGATGATGTTCGCGAACGCTGGACTGCCCATCGTGCCGGATCGTCGGGTGGAGCAGAGCTTCTTCACGCGCAGCGACAACATCGCCTTTGCGCGAGCTGGCGTTCCCGCACACACGCTGTCGACGTACAACATGCACGACGACTATCACACCGTGCGCGATGACGTGTCCCGTGTGGACTTCGCGCACATGACGAACGTGATCAACGCGGCCGCATCGGCGACGCGTCTCCTCGCTGACGGTCCGGCTCCGACATGGTATCCCGGCGGCCGGCCGACGACGCCTTTGGCGCAGACCACGCGTCCGACGACGATGCCCGTGTCACCCGCTCCGACGATTGCCGGCCCCGCCGAACGGCTCGCGAAGTACACGGTCGTACGTCTACAGGCCGATACGACGTCGCTCACGAAGAAGGAGCGACAGATGCTGCCCCTGCTCATCGACGCCGCGCGCGAGATGCACGATATCTACTGGCAGCAGGTGATCGGTCCGCGCGACTCCGTGATGTCGAAGATCTCTGATCCAATCGCTCACGAGTTTGCCGACGTGAACGTGGGCCCGTGGGATCGCCTCGACAACAACACGCCGTTCATTCCTGGCGTCGGGACGAAGCCGCACGGCGCGAACTTCTATCCGCGCGACATGACGAAGGAGGAGTTCGAGCGCGCGGTCGCTTCCGGCGGCGCAAGGGCGGACAGTCTCAAGGGTCTCTACACGATGGTGCGCCGCAACTCGTCGGGTGCGCTCGTGGCCATTCCGTACTCGCGTATGTTCGCCGGCCCGAACGGCCGCGCGGCAGCGAAGCTGCGCGCTGCCGCGGCACTTGCCGACGACGCGGGCCTGCGACGCTATCTCCTCGCGCTCGCGACGTCGGTGATGAACGACAAGTATCAGCCGAGCGACCTCGCGTGGATGGACATGAAGACCAACACGCTCGACCTCGTACTCGGCCCCATCGAGACGTACGAGGACGAGCTGTTCGGCTATAAGGCGAGCAACGAGTCCTTCGTGCTCGTCAAGGACCACGCGTGGAGCAAGCGATTGGCGAAGTATGCGTCGCAGTTGCCGGCACTCCAGCGCGGCATTCCCGTGAGCGCCGAGTACAAGAAGGAGACGCCCGGCACGGATGCGGATCTGAATGCCTACGACGTCGTGTATGTCGCGGGCCAGGCCAATCAGGGATCGAAGACGATCGCCATCAACCTGCCGAACGACGAAGAGGTGCAGCTCAAGAAGGGTACGCGTCGCCTGCAGCTCAAGAACGCGATGCGCGCGAAGTTCGATCGCATCCTCGCGCCGCTGGCCAAGGAGCTGATCGTCGACGACCAGCTGCCGAAGGTGACGTTCGACGCATTCTTCGAGAACGTGATGTTCCACGAAGTCGCGCACGGGCTCGGCATCAAGAACACGATCAATGGCAAGGGCACGGTACGTCTTGCGCTCAAGGAGAAGGCCGGCGCACTCGAGGAGGGGAAGGCAGACATCCTCGGCCTCTACATGATTCGAGAGCTCAACGCGCAGGGCGAGATGGGCAAGGAGTCGGTGGAGGACAACTACGTGACGTTCCTCGCGAGCCTGTTCCGCTCCGTACGCTTCGGTGCGGGCGATGCTCACGGTCGCGCAAATGTGGTGGCGTTCAACTTCCTGCAGCGTGCGGGCGCGTTCACGCGTGAGGCGAACGGCAAGTATCGCGTTGACTTCGCGAAGATGCGCGCGGCGGCCGATGAGCTGTCGAAGCAAATCCTCGTGTTGCAGGGCAACGGAGACTACGCTGGCGTCACGAAGCTCTACACGGATATGGGAACGATCGCCGCCGTGTTGCAGGGCGATCTGGATCGGTTGAAGGCGAGGGGAATTCCCGTGGACATCGTTTACGATCAGGATCGTTGATTTCGGCCGCCGCTTTCCGCCACTCTCACCATTCGCTGAACAGCCTGACTTGAATTTTAGAGGTTTGACAAAGAATTAGACTCTCCGCCGATCGAGAGCCATCGCGCCTCGGCAGTTACACCGGTTGGTGAGAACCCCTGTTCGCGGCAGAGATCAAATTCCCACCGATTCTCATGATTCAAGTCAGGCGGTTGCTGTTGTCGTGAAAGCGGCGCCGCGAACCTTTGTCCGAGAGTGATGAGCGTTCTTCCAATCGCATTGCTT
>JAQBPV010000390.1 GCA_028287345.1 Gemmatimonadota bacterium | reverse complement strand
TCTCGACCGGCCAGACGACGACTGAGGCGCAGCCGGTGTTCGGTCGTCTATATCAGACACCATACAGCGATCGCATCCGCAACGAGGCTCGCATTCCGACGATCGCTGTGGGGAATGTGACCGAGGCCGATCAGGTAAACAGCATCATCGCCGCGGGCAGGGCCGACCTCGTCGCTATTGGGCGACCGCATTTGGCGGACCCACATTGGGTGCTACATGCAGCCGCGACACTCGGCTACAGAGCCAAGCAGTGGCCGAGGCAATACTACCTCGGCAAGGTTCAACTGGAACGAGAGTTGGAAAAGCGAAAACCATAAAAGAAACTGCAGGGAGCGGATTCGACGGATTGCACCGATAACTGCCGGATCAACCAGAACACCGAAAAAATTAGTAGGGCTGTTCCGCTCGACCCGGCAGTTATCCGTCAGATCCGTGGAATCCGTTCCCATCGGTTGGCTCTTGCAGTGCCGCAGTTCGGACGGACTTTCATCACATTCAACACTCTCCACGTTAGATGCCGATCGACCGCAATCTCGAAGGCCAACACGCCATCATCACTGGCGGCAGCCGCGGTATTGGCGCGGCGGTTGCCACGGCGCTCGCCGCTAGAGGCGCGAGCATCACTCTCATGGCCCGTTCGATTGGTGACCTCCGCGAGCACGCTGCAACGCTCCAGGAGCTCGGCGGCCCCGTTCAAGTCGTAGAGTGCGACGTCGCCGATGAAGCGAGCGTGGATCGCGCCTTTGAGCGTGCAGAGTCTGGGTTGGGCGCGGCGAGAATACTCATCAACAATGCGGGAACGGCCAAGAGCGCCAAGTTCGCCGCGACGTCGCGCGCCATGTGGGATCTGATGATCGGCGTGAACCTCACCGGCACGTATCTCTGCACCGCGCGCGCGATGCCAGCGATGCTCGCCGCAAAGAACGGCCGCATCGTGAACATTGCGTCCACCGCCGGACTGCGCGGCTACAAGACGATGACCGCCTACTGCGCGGCGAAGCATGGCGTCATCGGCTTCACGCGCGCGCTTGCCCTCGAAACGGCAAAGGCGGGAGTGACGGTAAATGCAGTTTGCCCCGGATATACCGATACTGATCTCACGGACACCGCAGTGGACAACATCGTCAACGCACTCGGCAAGACGCCGGAAGAGGCACGCGCCATGCTGGTCGCCATCATCCCACGTGGAGTGATGACGACACCAGGCGAAGTCGCAGCCGCCGTCGCGTGGCTCTGCGCGCCGGAGTCGGCGGCGATCACCGGCGTCGCGCTGCCCGTTGCTGGAGGAGAAGTGACATGAGCACGACTCGCACGAATGCCGCACGTCGCGCGCGAACGACGCCGGATCAGCACGAATCGCTGCGCGTCTGGCTGCGCCTCCTGGCCTGCAGCAATACCGTCGAAGGAACGGTGCGCAGTCGGCTCCGCGACGAATTCGGCATCACGCTTCCGCGCTTCGACGTGCTGGCCCAACTCGACGCCGCGGCGCGCGACGACGTGCAGGGACTCACCATGAGCGAGCTGTCGCGACGGCTCATGGTGACGAATGGCAACCTCACTGGTCTCATCGAACGTCTGGTCGAGGAAGGGCTGGTGAACCGCGCAGCGTCGACGACCGACCGCCGCTCGCAGATCGTTCGACTCAGCGCCGCAGGGCGCCGCGCCTTGAATGCGATGGCACCCCGGCACGAACAGTGGATCGACGACATGTTCGCCGAGCTGTCCGTCGACGATCGGACGCAACTCTATGCGTTGCTCGGCAAGCTGCGCGCGTCCGTCAAGCTTTCGCTCAGCCGGGAGAACGACTCGTGACCGAATTGCACACCGCGGCGCACATCAAGCCGAAGCACTTCGAGTGGCGCATGGAGGATCGCGTCGCCGTCATCACGCTGAGCAGGCCCGAGCGCAAGAATCCGCTGACGCTCGAGTCGTACCGCGAGCTCACCGAGACGTTCCTCGAGCTCCAGCGCGTGCGCGACGTGCGCGCGGTCGTGCTCACCGGCGCCGGCGAGAACTTCTGCAGCGGCGGCGATGTCCACGACATCATCGGCCCGCTCGTTGAATTGAAGAACAAGGGGGACGTCGCCGGACTGCACGCTTTCACGCAGATGACGGGCGACCTCGTGAAGTCGATGCGCGCGTGTCCGCAACCGATCGTCGCTGCCGTGGACGGCATCTGCGTCGGCGCGGGCGCCATCCTCGCCATGGCGAGTGACCTGCGAGTCGGCACGGCGCGCAGCAAGGTCGCATTTCTCTTCGTTCGTGTCGGACTCTCCGGCGCTGACATGGGCGCGTGCGCGATCCTGCCGCGCATCATCGGACAGGGCCGCGCGAGTGAGTTGCTCTTCCTCGGCCGATCGATGGATGGCAAGGAGGCGGAGCGCTGGGGCTTCTACAATCGAGTCTGCACGCCCGAAGCACTGCTCAACGATGCAATGGAGATCGCCACCGCGCTGGCACATGGTCCGTCCGCATCGCACGCCGTGACCAAGCGCTGTCTCCACGAAGAGTGGTCGATGGACGTCGACAGCGCGATCGACTTCGAGGCGGCGCGTCAGGCCGAGTGCATGATGGGGGAGGACTTCGAGCGAGCGTATCGCGCGTTCGTCGAGAAGCGGACCCCAGTCTTCGAGGGGAACTAGCATGTTGCGGTCAGTCGACACACCAGACTCGTTGTTTCTCGCGTTTCAGTTCGCGCTCGCCGGACGCTACTCCATCGATCGCGAGCTCGGGCGAGGAGGCATGGGCGTCGTCTATCTCGCGCGCGAAGTGCACCTCGACCGCCTCGTCGCCATCAAGTTGCTGCCACCGGAGAAGGCGGGTCTTCCCACGCTGCGTGACCGCTTCCTTCGCGAAGCGCGACTCGCTGCCAAGCTCTCGCATCCACACATCATCCCGATCCACACGGTCGACGAAGTCGACGGCTTCGTCTTTTACGTGATGGCATTCGTGGATGGAGAAACCCTCGCGCAGCGGGTGCGGAGTCGCGGGCCTGTGTCCGCGTCCGAGGGTGCCCGCGTGTTGCGTGAGGTCGCGTGGGCGCTCGCGTACGCACACTCGCAGGGGCTCGTGCATCGCGACGTGAAGCCCGATAACATCCTCCTCGAATCATCCACGGGACGCGCGCTCGTCGCCGACTTCGGCATTGCGGCCGCCGAGGGCGAGGCCGCCGGCGCCGGTGTGAGCGGCACGCCAGAGTTCATGAGTCCCGAGCAGGCACTCGGCGGCGACATCGACGCTCGCTCGGATCTGTACGGGCTCGGTGCAACGGCTTTCTATGCCTTCTCTGGCCGCTTCCCCTTCGAGGGACGCAGCGCCACGGAGATTCTCGCCAAGCAGGTGACGGAAGCGCCGCCTCCGCTCGCGTCGCTCGGCGTGTCCGTGCCACGGAAGCTCGCGCTGCTGATCGACCGCTGCCTCGCGAAGGAACCGTCACGTCGTCCGGCCGATGCCAACGCGCTCGCCGAGCAGCTCGGTGTAGCGATGGATCAGCGTCGAGAGCTGCCAGCTGCACTGCGCGCGTTCGTGCGGCGCAACGGCCGCATGGACGGGGGCGGCACGCTGCTCACGGCAGGCGCGCTGCTCACTGGCGCCACGGTCGTTGGTGCACTGGCGGGTGCGGCTCCAGGCTGGGCCACGCTTGCCGTCGGCGTGACGCTCGCGCCACTCGCATTCGCCATCCAATCGGCGCGACAGCTCTTGAAGCTCGGCTTCGCACACGCCGACCTCGGTCCGGCATTTCGCGCCGAGATCGAGAACTCCCGTGAAGAGCGTGCCGTTGGTCGCAGCATCGGGCGCTCGTCCATCGAATGGTTCCTCTCGCGCGTGGCCCGCGTGACGGCGTCGTTCACGGCCGTTGCGGTGCCACTCATTGCCCTGAGCACTCTGTTCGTCCGATGGACGGACGCCGCCCAGGTGGCCATTCCGATTACCGGTACGGCAGCAGTGATCGCGCTGCTCTCGGGCACGTCGTACCTCGGCGTGCTGCAGCTGCGCCGAGATGTCGACACGGAGTTCTGGTCGTCGGTGTGGAATGGACGAATCGGTACGCTCGCATTCGCGCTCGCGCGCAAGCTGCGCGGTAGCCAGCCCATGAGCACCGCTATGACGCATCGCGCCACCGAGCTGTCGCTCGGCATGGCGGCGGAGCAGCTCTTCGAGAGCCTGCCCAAGGAGTCGCGACAGGCGATCGGCGACCTGCCGTCGTTGCTGCATCGGCTGCAGCGTGACGCACAGGCACTTCGTGCGCGGTACGACGAGCTGCACGAGGCGCTCAGCCGCTCGAGTATCGCCGACCCGTCGGACGACTATGAGTCGCTTCGCGAAGAGCGCGACCTCGTGCACGACAAGCTCGGCGACGCCGTTGGCGCGCTCGAAACGATTCGACTGAATCTTCTGCGGTTGCATGCCGGTTCCGCGACGGTGGAAGGCCTCACCACGCTTATCGGCTTGGCGGTCGAGGTGTCGGCGGAAGTCGAGCGGCTGATCGCTGCGCGCGACGAAGTGGAAGCGCGCCTTCGCTTCCCGCGCGAGCCCGAACCCACACCAGTGTAGCGAATGGATCGGACA
>JAQBPV010000374.1 GCA_028287345.1 Gemmatimonadota bacterium | reverse complement strand
GTCGAACGACGACGTGGCGAGCATCGTCTTGGCTTCGGCGAGCGTGGCGGCGGACTGAAGCCGCGTACCCTCGACGTCGAACAGCTCGGTAAGCACGTCGCGGATGGACTGCTCGTCCTCGACGATCCGGACATGGGGCGAATCGTGGTTGTTCATGCCCATCTGCTAGGGTATAAACGGGCCACGTCGTCCGATTGCGCTAAGCCGCTGAGCGAAAGCGACTTACGAGAAACTCCCACCGAATTGGCGACCGACTACTGTCCGGATTCAAGTCAGCACGTCACCGGCACATGTCCGGAATCAGGTCAGGTCATCTCCAGACGCTTCAACTTTTCCAGCAACGTCGACCGGGCGATGCCGAGCAGCTTGGCTGCGTGCACCTTGTTGCCGGCCGTAGCCCGAGATCGATGAGCCGTTCGAGCGATGGCCCCGCACTGTCGGTGTCGTCGGTGCGAAGCGCGCCGGAGGGTCGCTGTGCACGCAGCACCGAGACCTCTCGACGCAGGCGCACCAGCTCCACCGCGCGTCTCACCGATGCGTCGAGCGCCTCTAAGTCGACCGGCTTCTCGAGAAAGTCGAGTGCACCGGCCTGCATGGCTCGCACGGCGGTGGGGACGTCCGAGTGTCCGGTGAGCATGATGACGCCGAGCTCCGGGTCGTCGGCCCGCAGCGCTTCGAGGAGGGTGAGTCCACTCGCATCGGGCAGGCGAAGGTCCACGAGCACGACGTCCGGCGCGTGCTCTGCGGCCGCCTGACGTCCCTCGCTCGCCGTAGCGGCGGTGCGTGCGGCATAGCCCAGTGTGTCGAAGAAATCGGCGAGCGTTTCGCGCACGGTGCGGTCGTCATCGACGACGAGCACGGAGATCACGAGTTGTCCATCGGGTGCCGTCTCACGCTGGCGGCAAGACGATCGTCGTCGACGTTCCGAGCTCCGGCGCGCTCTCGATGGAGATCGTTCCGTGATGCTCCTCGATGATTCGCTGGCAGAGCGCGAGCCCGATGCCGGTGCCACCCGGCTTGGTGGAGAAGAAAATCTCGAACACCCGGGGCAGCATGTCGGGTGGAATGGCGGGTCCGCCGTTATGCAGCCGGCAGCGCCATGCACCGGTGGGCAGCACGGTGCTCTCGAGCGTGAGATCGCTGCCCTCCGGAGCAGCGTCCGTCGCGTTGACGAGCACGTTGAGGAGCACCTGCGCCAACTGCGGCGCGTCGATCGCGCACTGCGCCTTGTATTCGCCGCGCGTTCGGTTGAGCAACAGCGCACGACTCTCCAGCCGTCCACGATGATTCTCGATCACCTCGTCCCATATGGCATCGGGGTCGCCGTGCTCGAGACGAATGGGGCTCGGCCGCCCGTACTCGAGCAGCGACGTCACCATGCTGTTGAGCCGCTCGACTTCGCGCAGGATTCGGCCGACGTTCTTCTCGACGACGGGATCATCCTTCACGCGAAAGCGCAGCAGTTGTGCGGCGGATGAAATGCCGAACAGTGGATTGCGCAGCTCGTGCGCGACGCCGGCGGACACTTCACCGATGGCCTCGAGCCGCCGCTTGTGGCCGAGCCGCTGCACGAGCCGAGCGCGCTCGATGGCGGCGGCCATTTCGGCGGCGATGGTGACGAGCACGCGCGTCGTCTCCTCGAGGCGATGCGCCGGAATCTCCGATGCGGCGAGCGTTACGGCGCCGACGACACCGTCATTGCTCGTCGTGGGTGCGGTGATCTCGATGCCGTCGCCGGTCTCGCGCAATACGACGTGGCGCTTTTCGATTGCCTCGTGCCACGCGGGCGCGAGCCTCTGCTCGAGATGCTCGGCGTCGCTCTCGGAATAGCCCGACTGATGGACGAGGCGAGGTGGCGACGTGGTGTCTTCGGCGAGCGCGATGGCAACGGCGTCGCAGTCCATCGTACGACGGAGTTGCTGCGAGACCTCCTGGAACACGCGGTCGACACTCACTGTTCGCGCGAGCGCCATTCCCGTATCGATGAGCACCTCACGCGAGCGATGGCTCGGCGTGATGTCCACGGTGGAGAAGACGTAGCCCGTGACGGTGTTCCCCTCCGTCATCGCGCTCAGCTGCATGAGGAAGATTCGCTCTTCCGTTGGCGAGCTGCATGGAAACTCCCAGCTCAACGACATCGCGCGCCCTTCGCTGAGCGTCGTCATCGCGGCTTCGACCTGTGCGCGCACCGTGGGATCGCCGATGGAGTCCCACAACAACGAGCCGAGCACGGCGTTCTCATCGCACAGCTGCGGCCCTCCGTTGGATTGCGCGAAGCGCGACCACGACCTGTTGAGGAAGGTGAGACGTCCTTCGAGATCCACCGAATAGACGGTGATCGGGAGGGCGTCGAGCACGCGGCGCTCGAGCGGTTGCATGGCCGGATATTACGGGCGGTCCGCGAAGGAAGGAAGCAACGCACGACGGGGTGTGGCCGCGTTGGCCACACCCCGTCGCGCTCCCGAAGGAACCAGTTGCTACCGGCGACCCTTCTTGGCCGCCTTCTTTGCCGAGCCTTTCTTGGCGGGTGCCTTCTTTGCCGGAGCCTTCTTTGCCGCGCCTTTCTTGGCCGGCGCCTTCCTGGCTGGCGCCTTCTTCGCCGGGGCCTTCTTGGCAGCGGCCTTCTTCACCGGTGCCTTCTTGGCTGGCGCCTTCTTCACCGGTGCCTTCTTGGCTGGCACCTTCTTGGCCGGAGCCTTGGAGGCCGCCTTCGCCGGTGCCTTGGCGGGCGCCTTGGCAGGAGCCTTTGCGGGTGCTTTAGCCACTGGCTTGGAGGCCGCCTTGGCGCCGCCATTGGACTTTGGCGCGGCCTTGCCCGCGGATGAACCACCCTCGAACGCCGAGCCGCGATTGACCGAGCCCTTGTTCCCCGGATCCTTGCTGGCCGGATGCTTGGACGCCGTCACCGGCGCTTTCGACGCGGCACCACCACCGCCGCTCGAGCCACCCGATGGTGGCGAGATCGGCCGACCGCTGCCGCCCGACTTGGGCGCGCGCGCCACGACGAGCGGACTCTCCTCGTCGTCGTCGTCCCCCTCCACCACAGGGGTCGCCAGACCCTCCTCGTCCTCATCATCGGAGTCATCGGTGCTGTCCCACAGGTCGTCGCTATCGTCCTTGTGGGTCGTCCAGCCGCCATCCTCTTCGTCATCATCGTCATATGACGACGACCCCCCACCCCCGCCGCCGTAGCCCAGATCATCGACGTCATCGTCGCGATCAGAGAACCGGAGCTCCTCATTCAACTCGTCACCGCGCGGCATCACCGCCTCCTCTGGAGATAGGACAGTCGCAAACTGAGTGTCGACTGATTGTCGCGGCCCCGGGTGCACGTCGTGTGCCCTCCGGTCGCGCCAACGCTGTACAACACATTCACCCTTGTAAGGCCGCGCGCGGAATCCGTCAAGCGGGGTCCGCGCGCCTCGCGTCATTTACCCGCGTGACGACCGGCGAAATCAATCGCCGATGGCGGGTTCCGGCACTGCGCCACGCGCATCGTGATCCGATGCCGACGTGAGCCGCGCGCTCACCCACGCGCCGACGTCGTCGAGGAAAGTGTACATCACCGGCACCACGAACAGGGTAAGCACCGTCGACGTGATCAGGCCGCCAATCACCGCGCGCGCCATCGGCGCACGCGCCTCGGCACCGGCGCCGAGCGCCAGCGCCAACGGCAACATGCCGAAGATCATGGCCACAGTGGTCATGATGATCGGCCGCAGGCGAATGCGCCCCGCCGACAGCAGCGAATCACGCCGGTCCTGTCCTTCGCTGCGCAGATGGTTGGTGAAGTCGACGAGCAGAATGCCGTTCTTGGTCACCAGCCCCATGAGCATGATGATCCCGATCATCGTCATGACGTTGATGTTGCCGCGCGTGATCAGCAGCGCGAGCACCACGCCGATGAAGCTGAGCGGCAGCGCGAGCATGATCGCCAGTGGCTGCAGGAACGACCCGAACAGCGACGCCAGGATGAGGTAGATGAACACGACGGCCAATGCCAGCGCGCTCAGGACGAAGCCCTTCGTCTCCTCGAGATTCTGCACGTCGCCCGTGAAGACGACGTGGTATCCCGGCGGCAGGCCGATCTTGTCGATCGCAAGCTTCACGTCGTTCGCCACGTCGCCCATCGCGTAGCCGGGCAACACGCCGGCCCTGATCGTCACCTGCTGCTCCAACTGTCGACGCTCGATCTGTTGCGGGCCCACACCGGCACGCACATCTGCCACCTGCGAGAGCGGCACCATGCTCGGCGATCCGCTTCCGGCGTTGATGTACGTACTGGCCACCGGCAGCTGCGAAACGTCCGCCGCCGAACTGCGCAGCGAGTCGGGGAAAGCCACGACGACGTCGTGCGAGAAGCCCTGCGGATCCTCCCACGTAGTCGCACGCTTGCCGGAGAAGAGCGGCTGTAGTGTCGCGGCCACCGCACCCACACCAAGCCCGGCACGCCAAGCTTCCTGACGGTCCACATGTACGTCGAGCTGCGGGATGTCCCCATCTTCGCTGGAGTTCGGCTCGGCCACACCAGGCACCGAACGAACGGCCTGCAGCGTACGCTCGGCGGCAATCTTGAGCCGCGACGCCTCGGGGCCCTGCACGTTCACCTGGATGGGCTGCTGGCCGCGGCTGAAGATCGACGACTGGCCGGTGATGGACGGTCGCACGCCGGGAATCTGCCGAAGCTTGCCGCGCAGGTCGTTCTGGATCTCGGCCAGGGAGCGCTCGTGACCGTGGTGCAGCTTCACGAAGATCTGCCCCTGGTTCGGCGTTCCGCGGAATCCGCCGCCCACAGAGAGGTATGTGAAGTCGGTCTCCTTCTGCTTCTGGAGAAACGTCGCGATCTCACGGCCCTTGTCGAGCGTGTACTCGAGGCGCGAGCCCGGCGGCGTACGGAATTGCACGTTGAACTCGTCGCCGTTGACGTCGGGCATCCACGTGAAGCCGAGCTTCGGAATGATCATGAAGCTGACCACGATGGTCGCCCCGGCGGTCGCCAACACGAGGATGCGGTGGCCGAGTGCCCAGCTGAGCCAACTTGGATAGTGGTCGGCGACGCGCTCGAACCAGTCGTTGAACGCAAAGGCGCCACGGCGAATGAAGTTCGCCTTCCTGCGCTGCTCCTTCTGGTGCTCGCCGCCGTCATTGGCCGAGTGCTCGACTTCTGGATCGGCCCACTTGCTGGAGAGCATGGGGTCGAGCGTGAAGCTGACGAACAGCGACACGAGCACCGCGAACGCTACGGTGACGCCGAACTGGAAGAAGATCTTGCCGATGATGCCGCCCATGAAGGCGACGGGAATGAACACCGCGATGACGGCGAAGCTCGTCGCCATGACGGCGAGTCCGATCTCGCTCGTGCCTTCGCGCGCAGCGGAATCGTGGTCTTTCCCCATCTCGAGATGGCGTACGATGTTCTCTCGAACAACGATGGCGTCATCGATGAGGAGGCCGATCGCCAGCGACAAGGCGAGCAGCGTCATGGTGTTCACTGTGAAGTTGAACACCCACATCGTGAAGAACGCGCTGATCATCGACACAGGGAGTGTGAGCCCGGTGATGACCGTGGACCGCCACGAGTTGAGGAAGAGGTAGATGATCATGATCGTGAGGATCGCTCCGAGCACGATGGTGACCTCGACGTCCTGCAGTGACTCGCGAATGCGCTTGGAGTCGTCGCGGACGAACGTCAGCTGAATGTCCGTCGGCAGCTGCTTCTCGAGCTCGAGCACCGCGGCGCGCACGGCATCCGCAACTTCGACGGTGTTGGAGCCTGAGATCTTCAGCACTTCCAGCGACACGGCCGGCGTATGATTGATCTCCGCCGCAGTGCGCCGGTTCTCGGCGCCGTCGACGACCGTCGCAACGTCGCTAATGCGAATGGGCGTGCCGTTGCGGACCGTCACGGGGATGTCGGCGAATGCGCTCGGGTTGACGATGCGGCCCGTGACGCGCACGAGACGCTCCGTGGCACCGCGCTCGATGCGTCCAGCCGGTACTTCCTGGTTTTCCGCCTGAAGCGCCGCCGTCAGCTGCGCCGGCGACAGACCGTAGGCGCGCATGGCATCCGGATCGACCTGCACGCGAATCTGCCGCGCATTGCCGCCGACGATGTTCACGCCACCGACGCCGGGGATGGCCTCGATGCGTGTCTGCACGACGTCGTTGGCGAGATCGGTGATCTCGCGGATGGGGCGCTCCGTGGACTGCAGCGCGATCGACATGATCGGCGAGTCGTTCGGATCGAAATGCTGGATGATCGGATCCTGGATGTCCTGCGGCAGCGAGCGGCGGATGCGGGCCACCTTGGCCTGCACGTCCTGCTGCGCTGCGGCGACGTCCACACCGAGGTTGAACTGGAGACGCACGATCGACACGCCTTCGAGCGACGTCGACCCGATCTCCTTGATCCCCTGTACCGTGTTGAGCGCCTCTTCGATCGGCTTCGACACGTCGCGCATCATCACTTCCGGCGAAGCACCGGGATACGACGTCTGCGCGATGACGATGGGATACGTGATGTCAGGGTATTCGTCGATCGCCAGCCGCTGATAGCTGACGATCCCGAGCACGACGAGCGCCACCATCATCATGGTGGCGAACACCGGCCGCTTGATCGAGATGTCCGAGAGGAACATGAGCGTGTCCTTCTTTGTTGAAATGCCGTAGTGCCTATGCGGAACTACTGCTTCTTGCCGCCTCTTTCCTCACCGGCGATCGTCGCCTGCATGCCGCGGCCGAGCGTGCCCACGTTGCCGATGATGACGCGGTCGCCCGCCTGCAACCCGTCCGTCACCTGCGCGATGCCGAGCCGCTCGTCGATTGCGCCGAGCTGCACCATCGCGATGTTGATCGTCTTTCCGTCGAGGCGATAGACGAACGGTTTTCCATCTTCCTGCGACTGCCGGAGGCCGGCTGTCGGAACGGTCAGCACGTTGGTCAGCGTACGGCTGACGACACGTCCGGTGGCGAACGTACCGCCGCGGAGAATCCCGCCCGGATTGGGAATTTCCACGTACACCGTTATCGCGCGCGTCGACGGATCGACCGTGGGACTCAGGCGCGCGACTCGTCCGTCGAATCGTTTGCCGTCCGCCACGAAGTGCACGATGTGTCCGATGCGCACTTCGCCGGCCTGACGCGCGGGCACAGCGGCCGCGAGCTCCAGCGTTCCGTTCCGCACGATGGTGAAAAGCGGAGCGCCCTTTGCCACGTGCGCGGATCCTTCGACCATGCGCTTGTCGATGGTGCCAGCCACTGGCGCGACGACGCGCGTGTCGCGCGCCTGGTTGCCCATGGAGCGAAGGCGCGCCTCGGCCGCAGCGAGCCGGGCACGCGACGTAGCAACGGCCTGCTCGGCGTTTTTGTAATCCCGCTCGGCAATTGCACCAGCCTTGAACAAAGCCGCGTCCTGCTCGGCAGTCCACTGTGCATTGGCCAGGTCGGTGCGCGCCGCGGCGCGATCAGCTTCAGCACTCTTCTGGCTGCTCTCCTGCTCGTCGGCCTCGAAGCGAGCGAGCAGTTGGCCGGCCGCCACCTGCTGTCCTTCGCGGACGTAGACGTCGGTCAGGTCACCCTCGATGCGAGCGCGGACGCCGATGGTCTCGATGGGCCGAAGATCGCCCGTGAGGGCAACGCCTGCTTCGATGGTCGAGGGCGCGATGGTCGCGACGTCGGTTGCCGCGAGCGTGATGGAGGGCGACGGACGGTTCGCACCCGCAGCGCCGCCAGCCGCCGACTTGGTGTCGCTGGGCGGTGTGGTCTTGCCGGGCGCCGCATCGGCGGGCGAGCCCTTGGCGTCCCTCGAACATGCGCTGGCAATTGCCGCCATGGCGATGATCGCGAGGATGCGTGTCAAACGTGAGGTGGGATTCACTGGCATTGACTATCTCGGAGTCGCAGGCGAACCGGCCGACGACGGAATCGGGATGGGACGGCCGAGCGCGCGCGCCAGGTCCGCTGCAGCGAGAAAGAGATCGTACGTCGCACGGGCTTCAGTGCTCTCCGCGGTGAGCAGCGCGAGCTGCGCGTCGGACACCTCGAGCTGCGTGCTCAAGCCGCGTGAAAAGCGCAGCGTAGCGAGACGAAACGCCTCGTCGGCCTCCTGCGAATTCTGTCGTCGAGCAGCGAACACCGCACTCGCCCGGCGGAGCTCAGCACGGGCGCGTGCGACGTCCACGGACACCTGTTCGCGCTCCTGCCGCAACTGAAGGTCGGCGAGACGAGCCTGTGCCTGCGCGAGATCGAGATTCGACTTCACGCGAAAGCCGTCGAACAGGGGAACGGCGATGTTGAGTCCCAGCTGCCGGTCGGAGAACCAACCACCGTTCTGGCAGGTGCGTCCTGCAACGCCGCCGGGCGCACATGCGTCCGTTGTGAGTGCACCGGTGGACGTGGGGAATCCCATTCCAATGGGCGGGAACGCCTGATAGCCGGAATTGAAGAAGACCGAGAGCGTCGGATAGAAATCTGCTCGCGCGACCGAGACGCCAAGCTTTCGCGCATCGAGATTGAGTTCCGCTGAGCGCACCGATGCGCGATCGGGTACGCCACTCGTGTCGCCCACCGAGGCAAGCAATGCTGCCGTTGCTGCAGAATCGATGTGCGTCACGAGTGCGACTGGTTGATCGACCGAAACGTTCAGCACGCGCTTGAGCTCCACGAGCGCGAGCTCGCGGTCGTTGCGCGCCTGAATGGCGAGCGGCTCGATGTTCGCGCGCTCGACACGCGAGCGGAGCACGTCGTAGCGCGCCGCGCGACCGGCGCGCTCGAACTGTTCAACCTGCGCGACGCGAGTGGACGCGAGGGCGAGGTTGCGATCCTGCAGCTCGGTGATGCGGCTGCTGTAAAGCACGTTGATGTACGCGCGCTCGACCTGCAGGGTGAGCTGCGCGCGCTGCTCGCGCTCATCGAACCGCGCTGCTTCTCGTGAGCGATCGGCGGACCGCGTCGCCGAAATGAGCCGTCCGCCTTGAAAGAGCGGCTGCGTGAGATTGAGGTTCGCCGTGTAGGTGTTCGGCTGGTTGAACACCGATCCAACGGCCTGGCCTCGCGCACTCTCGTACACATGCAAATACGAGCTCGTAAAGCGGAGCTGCGGCATCGCGTTGGCGCGCGCAGTGCCGTAAAGCGCATCGGCGACATCGACCTGCGCTGCGGCAATGCCGATTTCATCGCTCTGACGCATGGCGATGGATACGGCATCGCCGAGCGACAGGCGAAGCGTGTCACTCGAGCGATTGGTGGTGTTTGACTGGGCGACAACGGCTGCGGGTCGAATGACAAGCACAGCAAGTGTGCACGCACGCGCCAGGCGCCGTGAAAGTTGGCGGGGAAAAAGCATCGAGGAATATACGCCTGCTACGGGCTGAACGTTGCCGGATGAACGACTGATGAGACACCCGGCAGTCCCCGTTAGTTGGCGCCGTACGGCACGCTGGCGCTATGCGACGCCGTGCACGTCGTCGATGAACGTGAGCGTCTTTCGACGCAGCACTACGCGCTTGAGCGCCCCGAACACGTCGGGATCGAGCAGGCGGCCCACGTACCCCTCGAGATACGCGATCGTCTCATTTGCTTCCTTCGCCTCGCGGAACGCACGCCGTGAGGTGATGGCGTCGAATGCATCGCATGCGGCGAGAATGCGCCCGCCGATGGTGATCTGTTCGCCCACGAGTCCGCGCGGATAGCCGCTGCCGTCGTAGTGCTCGTGATGCTCGTGCACGAATTCGAGCGCCACGGGCATGTGCGAGAGTGGCGCGAGGATGTCCATTCCGATGCGCACGTGATCCTTCACGTGGGCAAACTCCTCGGGAGTCAACGCGCCCGGTTTGTTCAGGATATCTTCCCGCACACCGATCTTGCCCACGTCATGCAGGCGGCCAGCGAGGCGCACGTTCTCGACGGTATCGGCATCGAGGCCCATCGCATCCGCGACCGACGCCGCCAACTCGGCGACACGCTGCGAGTGTCCGCGCAGGTAGACGTCCTTCGCCTCCATCGCGTTGATCAGTGTCTGCGCGATGCTCACGGTGAGCGTGCGCAGCGAGCGCTTTTCCTGCTCCAGCTCTTCCGTGCGCAGCGCGACTTCCTCGCGGATGACCCACTCCACATTGCGGCGCTCGATCTCGAGGTTGCGGCGATGCGCCGCGCGCTCGACTGCACGCTCGAGCTCCGCGAGCTCCACCGGTTTCACGAGATAGTCCATCGCGCCCTGCGACAGCGCTTCCGTCGCCGTGCCGGCGTCGTTCACCCCGGTGAGCATGATGACCGCGAGATCGCCGTCGAGACGGAACGCATGCGGCAGCGCGTCGAGGCCGGACATCAGCGGCATGCGGATGTCGCACAGCATGACGTCGAAGTGCTCCTGGCTCAGGCGCGCGAGCGCCGAGGCGGCTGAGTCTTCCGTCTTCGTGTCGAAGCCGCGCGCGCGGAGGTAGCGCGAGATGGCGTCGCGAATCGAATCCTCATCATCGACGATGAGAATGCGAGGCTTCGCGGATGCGGGAGATCCCGCGACGCGGAAAGCGGCGGTAGAACGCGGCACGGATCGTTGCACGGCAGGCGAATCGGGCGATGTGGACTTCGCGGAAACACGAAGGGACACGATCGAGTATCGGCCCTCTTGGTGAATTCATGAGTTGTGCCCCGGCGGCCGTCAGTCCACGAACTCGACCTGCACCGGTGTGGTGATGAGGCCTTCCTTCACGCCGCGCTCGAGGAAGAGGCGCACCGCTTTGCGGCCGCGCTCGCCGTAGTCGAGCGTCCAATCGTTGACGTACATGCCGACAAACTCGTCGGCTTGGCTGCGATCCAAGTCGCGGGCGTACTGCATCGAGTGATCGAGCGCCGCCGCCCGATGATCCAAGCCATACTTGATGCTGGCGCGTAGGTGGCGCGAAATCTTGCTCGTCAGGTCAGCGCCCAAATCCTTTCGAACCACGTTGCCGCCAAGCGGAAGCGGGAGCCCGGTCTCCTCGAACCACCAGACGCCCATGTCGGCCACGAGATGGAGGCCATGGTCCTGATAGGTGAGCTGCCCTTCGTGAATGAGGAGTCCCATGTCCACCTCGCCGCGCTCGACCGCACCCATGATCTCGTCGAAGGGGGTATTCACGGCCTCGAAGTCGGGCTCGTACATGCGAAGCTGGAGGTACGCGCTCGTCAGGGGACCGGGCGTTGCGATGCGCTTGCCCTTTACGTCGGCACGGGTGCCTGGCGTCCGCGAGACGAGACGTGGGCCATACTGATCGCCCATCGACGCACCGTGCGGCAGTAGCGCGTACCTGTCGCTCAGGTAGGCATAGGCGTGGATCGAGACGGCGGTGACCTCGAGCTCACCGCGCATGGCGCGCTGGTTGAGGCTCTCGATGTCCTGCAGCTCGTGGACGTAGGTGAGGCCTTCCGTATCGATCTTCCCCGCAGCGAGCGCGTAGAACATGAACGCGTCGTCGGAATCGGGGCTGTGAGCTACGTGAATCGTCGTCATCTCTGTCATTTCGGAGTTGAGCGCGCCGCGGCAACTGAGGCGTCGATGTCGAGCTTGTGGAGCAGGTATTCCGGCAACGCTGCTTTACGCTCCGCAGAATCGGCGGCGATGAGCTTCGCGTCGAACGTCTTCGCGCGTGCCTCGTTCTTCTCCATGCGCGCCGCCTTGGCGGCGAGGATCAGCCCGAGGAGATGGGTGGGCCGAGTGCGCAGGATGGTGTCAGCCTGGGCGCGAGCGAGCGGGAGGTCGCCGCCCACTTCAGCGATGCGGCCCAGGTCGTAGCGCTGGTCGAGGTTGAGCGGCGACAGGCGCTCGAAGGCGGCGACGGCCATTGGCATGAAGGTCTTCACGTTATCGAGCTGGCCGGCCTCGTATTCCCGCATGATGCGGTCGTAGAGGCGCTCGGCCTGCTGCTCGGGCGTCATCGAGCTGATGTCGGGCGCGCGCGGCATCGCGGAGCCGCCACCAGCAAATGGCGCATTGGCCGAAGGTGCTTCACCCTCGGTCTGCACGGCGGTGGGCCTGGCGCCAAAGCGCTGGCCGACGACGAGTGCGATGACGGAGACGAGCGCGATGGCGGCGACGGTCCACGGCAGCACCGCAGCGAAACCGCGCGAGGGTGCAGACGTGGAGCCGGCCGGCGTGCCGCAGCGGTGACAGAAGCGGGCGCCGGGAGTGAGGGCAGAGGAGCAGGTGGCGCACGTGGCGCCGGCGAGCGCGGTGCCACAGCTCGAGCAGAAGCGGCCGGACGCCGGATTGCCGCACGATGGGCATGGCTTCACCGTCGAGTCGGCAGTCGACGCGGCGGTGGGGTTGGACGGCGTGGTCATGGGCGGAAAGTAATCGCGTGGCCTGCCGACTGTCCGTCCCTCCGATTCGCGGACTATCTTTTCGCCGTGACTGAACCGCGTGCACTACTACCGGACCTGAAGGGCGCAACGGCGAAGGACGTGCTCGAGCTGGCGACAAAGCTCAACGTCCGCTTTCTGCGCCTGCAATTCACCGACATCCTCGGTGTCAACAAGAATGTCGAGCTTCCGGCGTCGCAGTTCGAGAAGGCGCTGGCCGGCGACATCATGTTCGACGGCTCGAGCATCGAGGGGTTCGTGCGCATCGAGGAGAGCGACATGCTCCTCGCGCCCGACCTGTCGACCTTCCGTGTATTTCCGTGGGGAGACGCGGAGCATCGCATCGGCCGGCTGATCTGCGACGTCAACCTCGCCGATGGCTCGCCCTTCGGTGGTGATCCACGTGGTGCGCTCAAGCGCGTGCTCGCCGAAGCGGCGGAGATGGGCTACACGATGAACGCGGGCATGGAAGCCGAGTTCTTCATGTTCAAGCGTGGTCCGAATGGGGAGACGACGACGCAGACGCACGACGTCGGCGCGTACTTCGATCTCGCACCGGTGGACCTGGGCGAAGAGGCGCGACGCGCGATCGTTCAGGATCTGGAGCTGATGGGCTTCGAGGTCGAGGCCGCGCATCACGAAGTCGCGCACGGCCAACACGAGATCGATTTCCGCTACGCGGATGCGCTTACCACGGCGGACAACATCGCGACGTTCCGGTTCGTGGTGAAGGTGGTGGCGCAGCGGTTCGGTCTTGCCGCGTCGTTCATGCCCAAGCCGATCTTCGGGCAGAACGGCAGCGGGATGCACACGCACCAATCGCTGTTCAAGGGAAAGGTCAATGCGTTTTACGACAAGGACGCCGACTGGCAACTGAGCAAGACGGCGCTGCACTACATCGGCGGGCTGCTACGCCATGCGCGCGGATCGTGCGCGATCACGAATCCACTGGTGAATTCGTACAAGCGGCTGGTGCCTGGTTACGAAGCGCCGGTCAACGTTGCGTGGAGTATGCGCAACCGGTCACCGATGCTGCGCATTCCCGAGCGACGCGGGTTGGGCACGCGTGTGGAGCATCGTGTGCCGGATCCCGCGGCGAATCCATATCTCGCGCTGGCGGTGATGCTCGCCGCGGGGCTCGACGGCGTACGCACGAGTGCGGACTATCGCGAGCCGGTGAACGAGAACATCTGGGAGATGAGCCATCGCGAGAAGCGTCGGCTCCGGATCGATGATCTGCCACACGATCTAAACGAAGCGTGCGATGAGCTCGAGAAGAACGACGTCATCACGGCGGCGCTCGGCGATCACATTGCGCAGCACTTCCTTGCCGCGAAGCGGCAGGAGTGGAGGGAGTACATTTCGCAGGTTTCGCAGTGGGAGCTCGACAACTATTTGGCGAAATATTGAGTTGCTGTCAGCCGCAGCGGGCTACACCGTGAGGTTCAGCGAAGTCACGATCGACTCGAGGGCCGCGGGGGCAGCTAGGAACTAATGGGGCAGCGTCCCGGCTCCTCTATTTGTTCCGCGACGAAACCAGAAGCATCTCCGCGATCGCCCAACTCGTATCGCTCGTAGCAGTCAGCGCGACGCCCACCGTGTGGCCGCACGATGGCCCACAGCGCCAGTCGACGAACGTCACCGCCGTGAGGCCCGACTTGCTGAATCCAACTGGCGACATCCGCACCGCACCCGCCGCGTCGGCGTGCGCAGCGCGGAAGCGAATCCATTCGTCCACCGACGCGCCCTCGGTGGGAACGTCGCCCGCATCTGCGCCGAGCAGCATCGCTTGACCCATCGCGACAGCGCGCACGTCGAACGGCGGCGCAGCGCGCTTCAGCAGATCCGCGCGTGCATCGCGTGCTTCCGATGAATCGCCACGCGCCCACCACAGCGTCTCCACGCCCCAACGTGCCGCGAGGTCCGCGCAGGTGACCGCCGAGCATGCGCTGTCCAACGATGTGGTCGCCACCGCCACCACACGTTTGGTCGTGCTCACATAGATCGACTCGGCCACCGTGCGATAGACGGCGATCGCCCGGGGAGCGTCGTTGGGCGCGGACGCATCGACCGGCGCACGCGGGGCGCGCGCGCACGCGACGAACAGCAGAAGAGCGAGGGAAGTGATGCGGCGCATGGAGGTTCAAGGATCTTGGTGCCAAACGTCATCACGCGAAAGGGGCCGACGGCTCAAAGCACGCGCCGGACCAGATGCGCTCCCTGCTCCTTGCAGCGATTGAAGATGCCGCGCTTCCTGAACACGGCCAGATCGATCTCGTCGGCGTACTGGAGATCCTCCATGAACTGCCGCTCGAGCGTCGCGCCGAGTCCCTCGTCGAGCGTGATGAACATCGTCTCTTCGTTGAACGACATCGAGCGATTGTCCGCGTTCATGCTTCCCACCGTTCCCCAGAGACCGTCCACGACGAATGTCTTGGCGTGCATCATCGTGGTGCGATACTCGTAGATGCGAACACCCGCTTCGAGCAACTCCAGGTACTGCGCGCGGCCGGCATAGAGCGTCGACTTGATGTCACTCGCCGGGCCCGCCGTCAGGATGCGCACGTCCACGCCCCGTTTCGCCGCCTTGCAGAGCATTCCCTTGAAGTCCCTGTCGGGGACGAAATAGGAATTCGTGAGATAGAACCGGCTGCGTGAGCATTCGGTCGACAGCACGTAAAACCGCTCCGCATCGGTACTGCCGACTGACGGGCGTGCGTGCAGCATTCCCGCCAGAATCCCGTCCTCCGAATGCTTGTACGGGGCGGGAAGCATTGCCGGGCCAACCAACAGCTCTCCGGCAGCCTCGCCCCAGCAGGATACGAAGGCGGCTTGCAGCTGCCGCACAGCCGGTCCGGTAAAGCGAACATTGGAGTCGCGCCACTGATCCTTGTCGCGACCGTTGCCATACCACTTGTCGGCAAGCCCAAAGCCACCAGTGTATCCGACCTTGCCGTCGACGCAGATCACACGTGCATGCGAACGATGCTGAATGGTGTTGGCCTGCCACAGCTTGAGCGGCCGGAAAGGACAGCACTCGATTCCAGCCTGCTTCAGCGGCTCGAAGTAGTCTTTCTTGAGCGCCGTGCCGAATGCATCGTAGAGAAAGTGGATGCGTACGCCGGCGCGCGCGCGGTCGAGCAGGATGTCACGGAACGTTTCCGCCATTCGGCCCGGCTCGCAGTAGTACAACTGAATGGTGATCGTCTCACGTGCCGACTTCAGATCCTCCCAAAGCCTGGGATAGGTCTGGTCGCCGTTGATGAAGATCTCCACCTCATGCGCGTGCGCGAGTGGCGCGTGACTCAACAGCTCCATCGTGTCGCGAAAAGCACGATCGTGTACGGCGGGCACTTCACCATCCGGAAATGCTTTCACGCCGCGAACTGGGGTGCCCTTCAACGCACTGAGAACGCTGATGAGCGCAAGCAATCCGATGATTGCGCCGAGGATCAGGAAACCGATGCTGGCAAAATTCATGGAGCGGTCATGAGCAAGAAGCTGGCGAGGCTTCCTCACGCCACCCAAGGTGTCAACGCGGCAGCGCTATCAACCCCAGCGGCACGGAGCGCAGGCCTTCCCAGTCGTGAGCATCTCCCTTCGCATCCCGGACGCGAAGACGAGCACTGATGCCGCCATCGAGCAGCATCGCGTCACGACAGCCAAGCGATCCCAACACCGCAGCCATTTCCGGCGCGGTCAGCCCGAAGGGGACGAAGTGCAGCGCAGTCCCCGCGCCGTCGAATCGCGTGATCGC
>JAQBPV010000361.1 GCA_028287345.1 Gemmatimonadota bacterium | reverse complement strand
ATGACGACCTGCTTCTCGCTTGGCGAAAACTCGGTGAACGTAACCTCGATGGGCAGCTTGTTGCCCGTGTTGTACCAGGTGAGCGTCGTGTCGTTCAAGGCAGCCGCGAGCGGGTTCTTCTTCGCCTTTTCAGCGGCCTTCGCCAGCGACAGATACGCGCGTGCGGCGAGATTGTAGTTCTCCGGATTGCCCGGATCCACGGCGACGAGACGTGTCACGATGGGACCGACCTTTTCGTTCTGCTCGAGAGTCAGGTAAGTGACGGCCACGTTGTACAGCGCGTCGCGGCTGTTCGGGTTCTGCGCCAGCGTGGCTTCGAAGAGCTTGCCCGCGTCGTCCGTGCGATTCGAGCGAGCGGCAGTCACTGCGGAATTCAGCAGGTCCTGAGCGTCGAAGGCGCTCGGGTTGGCAAGCAATGGCGCCCACGTCTTCGCTGCGGCGGCTGTGTCGCCCGCCATCAGATACGCGGTCTGCAATTGCTGGCGGCCAGCCGTGAGGTACTGGCCACGCGAGCCCGGCATCGCGATGAGCTGCTCGTAGACTTCAGCTGCCTTACGAGCGGCGGTCGCTTTCTCGGCGCCATTTGCCGCGGTCGCGGCATCCATGTACGAATTGCCGATGTTCGCCAGCATCTGGCGGCGAACGTCGCGATACGTGGTGTCCTTGCCGGCCACATCAGCCGCCTTGCTCCAGTACTCGATCGCGCGCGCGGTGTTGCCCTTCTTCGACGCGACGCTGCCGATGACCATGTCACCGTAGGGCGAGCCAGCGTACAGCTTGTTCGCCTGTCCGGCATAGTACTCGGCGGAATCGAGCTTGTCGGCGTTGAGCGAGTTGATGGCGCCGTTGACGACGTCGAGATAGAACTTCTGGCCGGCGCGCCAGTAGGCCGTGTAGTCGGAGCAATTCGGTCGCGCGACCTCGACGATCTTGAACAGCGAGTCGAGCGTCGTGGGCAGATCGAGCGTGCCCTCGGGATTGGTGCTGAATCCGAGTGCGCCGCGCTTCGGCGAAAGGCCGATACCGGGCTGATTGCCCCAGAGGCTGAGCGCCGTGCCCAGCACGTACGCATTGGTGACGGGATCATCGCCCTTGTCGACATGATCGACGAGCTTGACCGCGTTCTTGAGGTTCGTCGACGCGACGGCCGGCGAAGCGGCATCACGCGCGAGGTTGACGCTGAGTGTCGCCCGGGCGGCGTTGCCCTTGGCCGTCTCGCCCACGTCGCATGCTGGCTTCGCGGGTGCGGCCTGCGCACCGAGCACGGAAGCAGTGAGGAGCATTGCGCCGGCGGCGAGGTACTTCGTAGCGAGCAGAGCCATCAGTACTCTCCTTGGAAATTACGAGCAGAATCCGGGCGTGGAAACCGGGTCGCCTAGCTACCCCGTGCGGGTTGGAGCCGTTCCGCCGCGCCGAGTGCAAGCTGGTAAATATCTGCTGGCCGGCGTCCGGTCGCCAGTGCGGCTCGTTGTACGTCGTCGAACTCAGGTTTGGCGCGCGTTCCTCCGTCAGGAAGGTCCACGATCTTCACGCCAACGGAATGGCCGAGCACGTCGACAGTCGCGGCGCGGCGCGGCAGTGCCACGCGGCTCACATTGCTGCGGCGAACGCCGATGGATGTCGTCTCCGTCAGCAGCAGCCGCTCGAAGCGATCCGCGTCGACCGGCTTGCACAACAGTTCAAACCGAGTGCCTGCGCGACCCTTCTTCATCATCGTCGGCAGCAGCACCACGTCGAGTGCACCGTCCGCGCGCGCGCGATCGGCAACCGCGGCCAGATACTCGGGCGACATGTCATCGACATCGCAGGCGAGCAGCGCGAGCTCTTCCCTTCCCTCGCGCGACACGGCGTCGTCCACGTCGGCGAGAATGATCCGTAGCGCATTCGCTCGGCCGACGAATTCCTTCGTGCCTGCGCCGAAGCCGCTGCGCACCGGAGTGTAGACAGAGGGTGGTGGGCCAGCGGACAACACGCGCACGAGCGCTGCTCCCGTGGGCGTCACGAGCTCGCCCGCGCCCTCGGGGCCCGGGCTCACCTTGTGTCCCTCGAGAAGCTTGAGTGTGGCAGGCGCGGGAACCGGTAGCAGGCCGTGCGCGGCGCGGACGGTTCCGTCGCCCGTGCGCAGCACTCCACATCGCACTTCGGAGACGCCGAGAATCTCGAGGCCCCAGATCGCACCGACCACGTCGAGAATCGCGTCGACCGCACCGACTTCGTGGAGATGCACTTTCTCCGGTGTGGTCCCGTGAATCTCCGCCTCTGCCGTCGCGATGGCCAGGAACGCCGCGTCAGCCAACGTGCGAACACGCTCTGGCGCTCCGGAGTTTGCGACGAGCTTCTGGATGGCGTGGATGTGCCGCCCATGGGGCTGCGGCGGAATGCCGAAGTCCACCTTGAAGCACGCGAGATCCGCTCGCTTGACTCTGTTGATCTCCACGGTGACGTCGGAGAGCCCGAGCTTGGCCGGCAGCGCGCGCAACCACTCGGGCTCGAGGCCGACGGCGAGAAGCGCGCCAAGCGTCATGTCGCCGGCGATGCCGCTGAATGGGTCGAGAATGGCAATGCGCATCGGAACTAAGCTAGCATGTCAAAAGCGATAGCTCGCGCCGCTTCCCGTATTGAATACGAGCACCTCGGCGTCAGCGGGAATGCGCTTCTCGCGCACGAGCTTCTCGAGTACGCCCAGTGCGCAGCCGCCTTCAGGTGCGGCGTCCACACCGGACGCTCGACTCAGGCGCAGTGTCTGCGTGCGAATCGTGTCCTCGTCGACGGCCGCGGCGTCGCCATTGCTTTCGTACAGCGCACGAAGAATCAGGCGATCGCCCAACGGGCCGGGAACGCGCAGCCCACTTGCGTGCGTTTCGGGATTCTCCCATGGAGTCGCACGATCCGCCTTCGCCTCGAAGGCGCGCACCATCGGCGCGCAGCCGGTCGCCTGCGCAACGATCATATGCGGGAACTCGACATCCTTTCCGATCCATCCACCAGCGCGCATCTCGGCGAACACCTTCCACATTCCGATGAGCCCCGTGCCGCCGCCGGTTGGATAGATGACGTGCGTGGGCAGCGTCCAATCCAGCTGCTCGGCGAGCTCGATGCCCATCGTCTTCTTGCCTTCGATGCGATACGGCTCGCGCAGCGTCGAGATGTCGAAGTACCCGTGCTCCGCGGCGAAGGCGCGCGACTGCTTGCCCGCGTCGCCGATGTGGCCGTCGACGAGTTGTAGATCTGCGCCGAGCGCTTCGATGGTTGCCAGGATGGGCGACGGCGTGGAGCGAGGTGCGTAGACGCGCACAGGGATACCAGCCGCAGCCGCATAGGCCGTGAGTGCAGCGCCAGCATTGCCCGCCGTCGGCACCACCAAACCGGGAACGCCAAGCGCCTTCGCACGCGTGACGGCGGCGCTCATGCCGCGCGCCTTGAACGACGCCGTTGGATTGAGCCCTTCGTCCTTCACCCAGAGACGGCCGATTCCGAGCTCGCGCGCGAGCTTCGGCAGTTCGTGCATCGGGGTCGCACCCTCGCCCAGCGACACCGGAACCTCGCCCTCGAGCAGCGGCAGCACCGGAGCGTAGCGCCACATGTCCCAGCGTGGCAGAATCGCATCGCGATCGGGCCACGCCGAGTCGTAGTGCACGAGAAGCGGCTGTCCGCATGTCGGGCAGACGGAGGCAAGCGTATCACCGGCCTGCGTGTAGTCGCAGGCCGAGCAGTCGAGGTGCCAGGAGCTCACGAGATGGTGGTGTCGTGGGTGAGTGCGGACTGCGTGGAGGGATCAGGCTCGGCGGGTAAATCGGAGACCGGCACGTCGGTCTCGATGATCGCCAATGTGTTGGGTACGGCGGGTCCAAGTGCTTCGGGCGCGCTGGGAGCCAGTGCGTCGCTGGCACGCAGCGCGTCCTGAATCCGTGCTGCGCTCTTGAGCGAAAAACCGGGCACTGCGGCGATCTGTTCTGGAGTGGCGTCGCGAATGGCTTGCACGCTCCCGAAAGTCGTGAGCAACAGCCGGCGCTTGTTGTCGCCGATGCCGGGAATGCGCAGCAGCTCCGAGGTGATGGTACGTACGCTGCGGCGCTTGCGCTGAAACGTGATCGCGAAGCGATGTGCCTCGTCGCGCGCCTGTTGGAGCATGCGCAGCGCCGGCGAGCGACGCGGCAGACGCAGCGGCTCACTCTTGCCGAGCAGGAAGATTTCCTCATCGCGCTTCGCCAGACTGACGATCGGCATGGCACCCAGTCCGAGCTCCTTGAGCTTGTCGGCCGCAGCGTTGAGCTGCCCCTTGCCTCCGTCGATGAGCACGAGGTCGGGCAGCGGCCGCTCGTCGTCGAGACGACGCTGGAAGTATCGGCCCACGACTTCGTTCATCGACGCAAAGTCGTCGATGCCTTCGACGGTCTTCACCTTGAACTTGCGATACTCGGCGCGATAGGGGCGGCCGTTCTGGAACCACACGCACGACGCGACGGTGTCGGTGCCCTGTGCGTGCGAGATGTCGAAGCACACGAACGACCGCGGCACCCTCTGCAGTCCGAGCTGTCGCTGCAACTCGTACACAGGATCGCCCGCGCGCTCCTCGGTGGGCTCGTCGCCAGTGAGGCGCGCCTCCTCGAGCAGATGCCGTGCGTTGGACTGCGCGTGCTCGATGAGCTCTCGTCGCGGACCGCGCTGCGGTACGTGAATCTTGGTGCGCTCGAGCGACTGTTCGACGACTTCGCGCTCACACACGTCGAACGGCAGCAGCAGCTCCTGCGCGCGCTCTTCGAGCAGGCGATACGGGCCGGCGATGTACGTCTCGAGAACGTCCGCGTCCGATTCGCCCTCCGTGTTCGCCACGAACTGGTGGTCGCGGGCGAGGAGCTTGCCGCCGCGGATGCGCATCAGCGCGATGACCGCATCGTCGCCATCACGAGCATAGCCGACCACGTCGCGGTCCCCGCCCTCCACTTCCATCACGAGCGCGGGCTCCTCCATCGTCTCGAGATGCGTGAGGACGTCGCGCAAGTTGGCGGCACGTTCGAAGTCGAGCGACTCGGCGGCGAATGCCATCTTCTGCTTGAGCGTGCGCACCACCTCTTCCGGCTTTCCCGAGAGAAAGGTGAGCACTTCGTCGATCATCGAGGCGTACTCGGCCTGAGTCTGCGCCAGGATGCATGGCGCCTTGCAGCGTCCGATGTGGTAGTCGAGACATGGACGCTCTGGCATCTGCGCAGGCATGTCGTAGTTGCACGAGCGAACCGTGAAGAGGCGCTTCGCCACGTCGAGTGAGCGACGCATCGCGCCAACGTCGGTGTACGGTCCGAAGTAGCGCGCGCCATCGTTCTGCAACCGGCGCGTCACCCACACGCGCGGGAAGGGCTCCTGCACGGTCACCTTGATGTACGGATACGACTTGTCGTCGCGCAGTGCGATGTTGAAGCGCGGCTTGTACTCCTTGATGAGGTTCGCCTCGAGGATCAGCGCGTGCGCCTCGCTCGGGACGACGATGGTGTCGAGCGAGCGCGCCTGGAGCATCAGGTGGCGCGTCTTGACGCTCTCGACGTGGTCGGCGGCGACGTAGCTCCGCACGCGCGACCGCAGCCGCTTCGCCTTGCCGACGTACAGCACCTTCCCCTCGGCGTCTCGCCAGAGGTAGACGCCGGGCGACTCGGGCAAATGAGGGATCTTGTCGAGAATCGCGTCGGGAACGGCCATGAACGAATATACCCCGCCGACGCAGGGGTCGTTCGCGTTT
>JAQBPV010000263.1 GCA_028287345.1 Gemmatimonadota bacterium | reverse complement strand
GAACAGGCGACCAGGCATCGTCGCCCTCCGTCGTCCGCGCCGCCGCTGCGGTGATCGGCCTCCGAAATACGGCAGTGCCCTTGCAATAGGGCAATCGTCGTTAGGGGTACTACTCATTTGATGGGGTGGAATCCTGCGTCGCAGCATCAGACACGCGCTCTTCGTTGTTCCCGTGACATTCATCGCCGCGATACCGCCGGCGATGACCGCACCGGACGTACCTACAGTGGCCGCCGCCTCCGCGACGGGTCGGATCGAAGGACAGGTGCTGCTGTCGACATCACTTACCTCTCGACGCCCACGCTTCCGCATCTACTCGGATCCCGGACCCGGCGCTCGGCCGCCGGGCCGAGAGGTGGACGAGATGCAGAACGTCGTGCTCTACGTGCTGCGCGCGCCCATGCCCGACGGAACCACGCCGGTGCGCGGAACGATGTCCCAGCGCGACGAGCAGTTCGTGCCCCACGTGCTGCCGGTGTATCGCGGCGCCACCGTCGACTTTCCGAACAACGACGATGTCTTCCACAACGTATTCTCGCTCTCGAGCGCGAAGACCTTCGATCTCGGGCGATTCCCCAAGGGGTCGTCGAAGAGCGACCTGTTCGACAAGACCGGCACGGTGCAGGTGTTCTGTCACATCCACTCTGACATGAGCGCCATCGTGCTGGTGCTCGACAACCCGTACTTCACCGTGCCGAATGATGCGGGCCGCTACGTCATCGAGGGCGTGCCGCCAGGTGAGTACACGGTGGTCGGGTGGCACGAGCGCATCAAGCCGGTCACGCGCACGGTGCGCGTGACCGCAAACGAGGCCACTCGGCTCGACTTCAACATTCCGATCGCGCAAGCCGACGATGCCAGCCGCTGACGACGCCGCGGCAATCGCGGCATCGTCAGACCGCGGAATCTGGCGAACCTTCCGGCGAACGGGGCTGAGCGTTCGGCTCGCGGTGTTCAGCGCACTGATTGCTGCGCTGGTCACCGCGATCACGTTCGTGGCGCTCAGCGTCACGGTCCGCCAGAGTACGTCGGCCGTGTTCGCGGATGAGTTGGAGCGCAACGGTCGGACGCTCATCGCGCTACAGCGTGACAAGCGCCGACAGCACGTGCTCACGGCAACGCTGCTCGGCGAAAGTCCGACACTGAAGTCCGCCATCTCGACCTATCGGCTCGAGCAGCAGTCGAGCGACACGGTACGCGCCGACCTCACGCGCACCGTCGAGCGAGAATTGGCGCGGCTCGGAGAGAGCCTCAATGCCGGCGCCCTGCTCGTGACGGACGATCGCGGCCGAGTGTTCGCGAGCTATGCGATGGGTGCGTCGACGCCGTTGAACGGGACTGATCTCTCGGCGCTGCCAGCCGTTCGCAATGCGCTCGACGCGAGTCTCGTCGTGGATGCCGAGGAGCCGTATCTCTCGGCGCTCGAGGTCGGGAATGCGATCTATGGTGTGGGTGTCGCGCCGCTGATCGTGGATGGCTATACGATCGGCACGATCGTCCTTGGCGAGCGTATGGACACGAGCGTCGTGACGTCGCTCAAGCGCGATTTCAATGGCGCCGTGGTGATCTCGGCTGGCTCGCGGATCATCAACAGCACGCTGCCGCTGGAGCAGGCGCGCATCGCGTCGGTCGACCCTGGCCAGACGGGCCAGGCACTCAAGCTCGGCGACGAGGAGTATCTCGCTGCGGTGGTTCCGCTGGGAACGACGCAGCGCGGCACGCCGGTGAAGATCACGATCCTCCAGCCGCTGACGACGACGGTGCGCGTTCTCACCAACTCGCTGCGGTCGGACTTCATTCTCTACGGTGCGCTTGCGGTCGTCGTCGCTGCGGTCGGTGCGTGGCTGCTCTCTCGATCCATGTTGCGGCCACTGCGCAGGTTCATCGGTTTCATGCGCACCGGCGCGGAACGCGAGCGGATGGACGAGGCGTTCGATGCGGAGGATGCGTCGCAGGAGATTCGCGCGCTCAATGTGTCGTTCAATCAGTTGATGACGGCACTCGGTGGAAAGCGCGACGAGTTGGAGCGGCGAGGCTCGGAGCTGGCGGCCGCGAATGAAGTGTTGACGGACGAGATTCGCGAACGCGAGCGTGTCGAGCAGGCACTGCGCGAGAGTGAGGCGCGCCTTCGGCAATCGCAGAAGCTCGAGGCCATCGGCACGCTCGCCGGCGGTATCGCGCACGACTTCAACAACATGCTCACCGTCATTTCCGGCTTCACGCAGATGGCCATGAGCACGCTCGGCAAGGGCCACGCGGTGGCGGCGGACCTGAAGCAGGTGTCGGATGCCGCTCACAGCGCGGCGGGCCTTACGCATCAGCTGCTGGCGTTCAGCAGGAAGCAGGTGATGCAGCCCCGCGTCGTCGATCTCGAGACCATCGTGTTCAACATGGAGGGCATGATGCGCCGGTTGCTCGGACCGTCGATCGATCTCTTTGTCGAGCACGTGGGCGATTCGGCACGTATCAAGGCAGATCCGGGACAGCTCGAGCAGGTGTTGCTCAACCTCGTCGTGAACGCACGAGATGCGATGCCCAATGGGGGCAAGCTCACGATTCGTACCGCACACAAGGAGACATTCGGTGCGGAGGGAGTGCTGCTGCAGGTTCGCGACAACGGCATCGGCATGCCGGCCGAAGTGCGCGACCGGATCTTCGAGCCGTTCTACACGACGAAGGAAGTGGGCAAGGGCACGGGGCTCGGTCTCTCGACGGTGTACGGTATCGTCACGCAGTCGAATGGATCGATCGAGGTGGACAGTGTCCCTGGAGGCGGCACCACGTTCAGCATCGTCTTTCCGCGTGTTGCGGAGAACGCGCCGATGCCGGTGGACATCGAGGATGCCGAGTTGCCACAGGGAATCGAGACGGTGCTCGTGGTGGATGACGAGGAGGCGATACTCGACTTCGTGCGCCGGACGCTCGACGCGTGCGGGTACACGGTGCTGGCGGCGAAGAGCGGCGTGGAGGCGCTGTCGCTCGCGCGGAGCAATTCGCGCATCGACGTGCTGCTCACCGACGTGTTGATGCCGCAGCTCAGTGGGCCGCAGCTCGTGGAGCGGTATCTCGCCAAGTATCCCGCACCGAGCGTCATCTACATGACCGGATACGTCGATGACGAGACGATGCAGCTCGAGCTCGACGATGATGTCACGCTGTTGCGGAAGCCGTTCAGCGCGCACGAGGTCGCGCGGACGGTTCGAACCGCGCTCGACGCGCGGCGCGCGCCATTCCATACGGTTCGTGGCTGAGTGGTCCGTGATCGTGCGTCGCATGTGCCACGCCTCGGTGGCGCTCGCACTGTGTGTCGCGCCGGCATCCGTCGCGAGCGCACAGGGTGGGTTCCTCGTGCAGGGCGTCACGGACTTCGAGCTGTGGAAGACCGACTCGGCGTCGACGCTTCTGGCGCGCGGCAGCGGTCATCCGGCGGTGATTGCGCGCGCCGACATCTGGGCGGCGTACGAGCCGGTGCGCAACCTGGTGCTCTTCGTCGAAGCCCTCGGTGAGACAGGACAGGCGCGTCGTGATGCTGGCAGCCTCGCGCAGTGGAAGCAGTATGGCATTCGCTTTTCACCGTCCGACGCGCTCACCCTGGAGGCAGGTGGTATTCGACAGATCGTCGGGACGTTTTCGGCGCGACAGCTGTCGTATCGCAATCCACTCGTGGACGCACCGGACGGGTATTCGACGACGTATCCAAAGGGTGCGAGGGTGGATGGCACGCTCGGCATCTTCGACTATCGGGCGGGAGTGTTGTCGCTGCCGCTGTTTCGCGAAGGTTACGTTCCGATTCCGAGCGACGCCCCACGTCCGGCAATCGGCGCGGGCATCACGCCGTTCGCCGGCATGCGCTTCGGCATGTCAGCGACACAGGGGCCATACCTCAACGACGCGTTCACACCAGCGCAATTGCGAGCGCAGGAGTGGAAGGCGTACAAGCAGCGTATCGTCGCGGCCGATCTTCAGTTGAGCCGAGGGTACTTCGAAGGGCACGCGGAGCTGGCGCACAGCGTGTACGATGTGCCGGGCCGTCCGACGGCGATCAAGGGATTGCTCTACTATCTCGAACCGAAGTACACATTCACCCCGCGCTTCTTCCTCGCGGGGCGGTACGAGCGAAACGACTATCCCTTCATCCGGCCGGTGACGGAGACTTCGCCGATCTGGATTGCCAACCGTGTGGTGCTTCAGGACGTGGAGGTCGGCGGCGGCTTTCGTGCGACGGCGACTACCTTGCTCAAGCTGAGCGTGCGTGCCGATCATTGGGCGCCGAACGCGAACCCCAACGCTCCGCACGACAATGGGTATGCTGTGGCGTTCCAGTGGTCGCAGATGCTCGATCTCGTCGAGCTGTTCCGGCCGCGTCAGTAGCAGTTCCTCACCCTGATCGAACACCTGTGCGCCTGAAGGAAGTGGTGCTCAAGATCGCGAAGTCGGCGGGCGTCTTTGCTGTCGTTCGCGATAGTGCGTGGCGGCGGCGACGCCTGCTCGTGCTGTGCTACCACGGCGTGTCGATGGACGACGAGCACGAATGGTCGCCGACGCTGTACGTCACGCAAGCCAAGCTTCGCGAGCGGCTCGAGTCGTTGCGCGACGGCGGCTACACGATCCTTCCGCTGACCGAGGCAACGCGCCGGTTGTACGAAGGCACGCTGCCGCCGCGCAGTGTTGCGCTGACGTTCGACGATGGCGCAATTGACTTCGAGCGCCGAGCGTTGCCGGTGCTGCGCGAGTTCAATGCGCCGGCGACGCTGTATCTCACGACGTTCTACTGTGTGTCGCGCCAGCCGGTGTTCGATACGATTCTTTCGTATGTGCTGTGGAAGGGCCGGAACAGCACCGCCGACGTAGCTGCATTGTGTGCCTCGACGATTCCGCTGACGGTGAAGAGCGAGGCTGAGAGGAAGCACGCACGAAATGCTCTACACGAATACGCCACGCGCGAGCAGATGACTGCCGAGGAGAAGAACGACCTCGTGGCGCGCCTGGCCGCGATGCTCAGCGTGGATTACGACGCGATCGTCGAGCGCGGAACGCTGCAGATCATGACACCCGACACGGTGCGCGCGCTGCCCGCCGACCTCGTGGACGTGCAGCTCCACACGCACCGCCACCGTACGCCGCGCGACCATGCGCTGTTCGTGCGCGAGATTCGCGACAACGCGCGACTCATCCGCGAGCTGCGCGGCTCGGAGAATCCGCTGGTGCAGTTCTGCTATCCGAGTGGCGACTACGCCGGGGAGTTCTTCGAGTGGTTGCGTGAGTGCGACGTCCGCTACGCGACGACTTGCGTGCCGGATCTTGCGAGCCGTGAAAGCGATCCGATGCTCGTACCGCGCTTCATCGACACGATGGCGCAGTCGGACGTCGTGTTCGAGGCGTGGACGAGTGGAGTTGCGGCGCTGCTGCCGCGAAAGGCCGAGTATCAACTCGACG
>JAQBPV010000205.1 GCA_028287345.1 Gemmatimonadota bacterium | reverse complement strand
GAGCACGAGTACGGTGCGCCGTGCCGTCTCGAGAAGATCTCGGCCCGGTATCCGCGGTGGGTCGTCGGGGCGAGGGACGAGATCGAGCGCATCTCGCGCGATCGCGGACGCATGCTGCTTTACGATGCAAAGGGACATCCGCTTATCCTCTTCGAGGACGCGTGGGGGCTCCGGTGGGCGCTCGATCGGGAGACGACCGTCACTTTTCACGAAGTGGCGCCTTAGACGCGGGAATCCCGGATTTCGCGCGCCTTTTGGAACGCGTGATGCGCAAATCACTGCGACGCCATCCTCCGGATTCATGGCACGCACGATACCCGCAACTCAGCTCGACGCAGTTCGCGACGCCGCGATTCCTCTTGGGGACGGCGACGACGTATCCACCATCGTCGACCGCATCGGCGATGCTCGCATCGTTCTCCTCGGCGAAGCGTCCCACGGCACCCACGACTTCTATTCGCTGCGTGCCGACATCACTCGGCGGCTGATCGAGACGAAAGGTTTTCGCGCTGTCGCCATCGAGGGCGACTGGCCAGATAGCCGTCGAGTGCATCGCTTCGTCACCGGAAGGGGCGACGACGAAACAGCTGACGACGCCCTCTCCGGCTTTCGTCGCTTTCCGCAATGGATGTGGCGCAACACGGTGGTGCGCGAGTTCGTCGATTGGCTGCGCGCGCACAACGCGCCACTGCCCGGCGCGAAACGCGCTGGCTTCTACGGCCTCGACCTCTACAGCCTGCACGCCTCCATCGACGCCGTCCTGCGCTACCTCGAGCGCGTCGATCCGCCGGCGGCCGAGCGTGCGCGTGAACGCTACTCGTGCTTCGAGAGCACCGGCGATCCACAGCAATACGGCTACGCAGCCACGCGCGAGCTCATCGAGTCATGTGAAGACGACGTCATCCGTCAGCTCTACGAGCTGCGAAAGTGCGCGGACGACTACACCGGCCGCACGGGGCAGGAGGACGAGTTCTTCAGTGCGGAGCAGAATGCCCGGCTCGTCGCCAACGCGGAGCGCTACTATCGCTCGATGTTCCGCGGCCGGGCATCGTCGTGGAATCTTCGCGATACGCACATGGTCGAGACGCTCGACGCCGTGATCGATCACCTCGAGCGCGATGGTGACGCGCGCATCTGCGTGTGGGCGCACAACTCACACCTGGGCGATGCGCGCGCCACGCAGATGGGTCACAGCGGCGAGATCAACGTCGGACAGCTCGTGCGCAAGAAGTATGGTGGCGACACGTGTCTCATCGGTTTCACGACATACTCGGGAACCGTCACCGCCGCGCGCGACTGGGATGCGGTCGCCGAGCGTCGTGTGGTGCGTCCTGGATTGCGCGGGAGCATCGAAGAGCTGTTCCACCGCGCTGAACTGCCGAGCTTCCTCATCGATTTGCGCGAGTCCGCTGTTGCGCGTTCGCTGAGTTCACCGCTGCTCGAGCGCGCGATCGGCGTCATCTATCGTCCGGAGACGGAGCGGCAGAGCCACTACTTCGAGGCGTCGGTGTCGTCGCAGTTCGATTTGGTAATTCATCTCGACGAGACACGCGCGCTGGAACCGCTGGAGAACACGCCGCTCTGGCATGCGGGAGAGGCCGAGCTTCCGGAGACGTATCCTTTCGCGCTATAGCGATTGGCGCTGACGCGCCATTCGCCCCATAAGCGAGCGAAGCGAGCGGCCCTCTGTTAGAACGTCGGATTGAACCCGATGGCCAACCCACCGTGCAGGTCGGGCATGATCGACGCGCCGAGCAGCATCCGGTCGAATCGATTGTTCGGATGCGCGTGGCTATACGAGACCACCTTGTAGCCCGCCCACACGCCCATGATCGCCCCCGACGCCACGTCGCTTGCCCAGTGCTGGTCGAGCCGAATGCGTGCGAGGCCCGGCAGCATTCCCGCCGCAAAGAGGATCGGCGCAACGAACGGCGTGGCATCGGAGTTCCGGCGGTGCAGCTCCATCGTGAGCACCGTCGCGATGGCCATGCTCGACGACGTGTGTATCGATGGGAAGGCGCGATAGTCGAAGCTCGAGTCGCCGAAGAATCCGCGAAATGGCTTGAACTTGTATTGATCGCTGTCGTGCGAGACGTACGGACGCGTGCGGCCAAGTGGCCCGCGAATGATTTGGCTGGCGAGGCTCGCGAGGACGACTGATTCGGTCGAGTGCAGCGCGATGTCCGTCACGGTCTTCGAGTTGAACAGACGTCCAGCGCCGTAGGCGACGATGCCCGCCGCGGTGAGCGTCGTTTCGTTCACCTTGCTCACGCGTCGCGACCACCTCGACAGGCCGTCCTTGTCGCTGCCATCGAGCTCGAAGGTGCGGCCGCGCTGCGAGCGTCGCGCGATCTTCCCGTCGAAGGCGCTCAGCGCGCCCGTCCCCACGAGGGCTGCTCCGCCGATGACCAGGTCCCGCTTGTTGAAGAAAGTCTTGCTCCCGGAGCTCGTGTCGGCACTCTGGCCGGCAGCCGTCTGGCCGATGAGTGCAAGAGCAAGCAGGAGCGACGCGAAGTGACGCACGATAAAATTCCTCGAGTGAGATGCCTGGCGTCCGCATAGCAGGATGCGTACCGCACAGTCCGCTGCTCGGCGCCATGTCGCTAAGCGCCGTTCGGGGTACTAGTATGAAGCACAGCGAATGCTGGGTTGGCACCTGAATATTTGCTGAATTTCCTGCAGGCTCGGCAGCCGATTGTGGCACCCGCTCTGCATTTATGAACGGCGGCCACACTGAGCGAACTCGGCTGAGTAATGCGCCAGCTCAACAGCTTGGAGCACCTGATGGGTTACCGAATCTTCAAGGACTCGCGTGGAACGGAGTGGCAGACGTGGGACGTCGTCCCGCGTCTGGGCGACCGTCGCATCAGCGACCGCCGCTCCGTTGTCGCGCAGCCTCCTCATAGCGACCGCCGTTCTCGCAGCGACCGCCGCATTCTCACTGGTCATCGTTCCGTGCTCACGCAGGGACTCGATGGCGGGTGGCTATGCTTCGAGGCGCCGAGCGAGAAGCGCCGCCTCACGCCGATACCGGCTGACTGGCTGCACTGCGGTGTCGACTGCCTGGAGCACTATTGCGCCCAGGCGAAGGTGGCGCGCCGCATCTCATCGGCGATGGACGTCATCAAGATCGACGACTAGGCGACTGGCCGCTCGCGGCGCGTTCGGGCATCTTCCGCCGTGCTCCTCCTGCTTGCCGTCATTCAGGCCGCCGCATTGGCGTTGTTGCTCGCGCGCCTGTGGCCGGGCCGCCATCGCCTTCCACCAGTCGCGCCCCGTCCTCACACTGGAAGTCCAGGTGCGCTGAGCATCGTCGTCGCGACGCTCGATGAAGCTCATCGCATCGCGCCCTGCTTGCGTGGACTCATGAGGCAGGGGCCAGTCGTCCGCGAGATTCTCGTCGTCGACAGCGGCAGCACCGACGGCACCGTGCAACTCGTGCAGGACGCCATGCGCCACGACGATCGCATCCGCCTGTTGCAGGACGACCCGCTTCCGGCGGGATGGGTCGGCAAGGTGTGGGCGCTCCAGCACGGACTCCATCACGCCACCGCCGACTGGATACTCGGCATCGACGCCGACACCGAGCCGAAGCCCGGTATGGCCGACGGCGTGCTCGCAGCGGCCGAGGAACAAGGATTCGACGCCGTGTCATTCGCGCCACGTTTCGTGATGTCGACCGCGGCGGAGCGGTGGCTGCAGCCGGCGTTGCTCGTGACTCTCATCTATCGCTTTGGGGCGGCGGGAACCGATGCGAACGACGAGCGAGTGATGGCAAATGGACAGTGCTTTCTCGCGCGTCGGTCGACGCTACTTGCTGCGGGCGGCTACACGAGTGCGCGCGGCTCCTTTTGCGACGACGTCACCCTCGCGCGCCATCTCGCCCGCGCGGGACTGCACGTAGGCTTCCTCGACGGCTCGCGCCTGTACGACGTGCGCTCGTACACGTCGGCGCGCGAAGCGTGGCGCGAATGGGGGCGTTCGCTCGATCTCAAGGATGCGTCGTCGCCGCGGCGACAGTGGGCGGACGTAGCATTTCTGTTGGTCGTCCAGGGGACGCCGGCGCCCGTGTTGTTGGCGATGATGTTGCTCGGTGCCGGTTCTTTACCTCTGTTGGCGACGAGTGCCGCGCTGCTCGCCGTGCGCGTGATGCTGCAGCGCGCGTTGGCGCCCTTGTACGATCGCCGCGGTGTGGCGTTCTGGCTGTCGCCACTGGCTGATCCGCTGGCTGCGATTCGTATCCTGATGTCGACGTTGCAGCGTCCGCGCGTATGGCGTGGGAGACAATATCCATTGTCATCGTCCCAAGTGCGTCTTCATTGATCGCACTTGCGGCCGCCGCTAGCGATATTTGACGGATGACAGAAGAACCTCGCGCCCATCCCCCGGAGACGACGGAAGGCTGGTATGTCTTCCACCACGTTCTCTCGTGGGACAGACAAGCGCTGCACGTCCTCGACCTCGGCCACGCGAAACAAGCGGCCGAACGTGAGCTCACCGCACTCGCGACGCCAAGTGAAGGCGGATGGAGCGCCGTAGTGCCCCTGATCGGCTCGCGCGCGGACGTCATGCTCATTCACTTCCGTCCCACGCTCGACGACATCGGCGTCGCGCAGGACGCCGTGAAGAAGCTCGCGCTGTTCGACGCCCTTCGCACCGAGTACACCTTTCTCAGCGTCACCGAAGCCGGCCTATATCACGCCAGCGCGGACCTCGCGAAGGAGGCTGTCGCGCGCGGCGGCTCAGTCGGCGACGAAGCCTATCGCACGGCGATGTCCGCGCGTGTCGAGAAGGAGCGCGCCAGTTCGCACGTGCAGCGCCGGCTCTTCCCGACGCAGCCGGACGACATGCCGTACGTGTGCTTCTATCCGATGTCGAAGCGCCGCGCCGTGGGACAGAACTGGTATGCACTGTCGCTCGAGGAGCGCAGCCGCCTCATGATGACGCATGGCATGACGGGCCGAGGCTATGCGGGCCGCATCGTTCAGGTGATCTCGGGTGCGATCGGCTTCGATGCATGGGAGTGGGGCGTGACGTTGTTTGCCACGGACCCGCTCCAGTTCAAGAAGATCGTGACCGATATGCGGTTCGACGAGGTATCCGCCAACTATGCGGACTTTGGAGAATTCTTCGTCGGAAAGCGTCGTTCGGCGGCGGAGTGGGTGGCGTCGCTGTAGTCTGATCGTTGTCTCGCTCTATTGAATAGCGGCGCGCCAATTCTGGCATCAACCGCTTCATACGCGGACAAAAACGGAAACTGAACGGACTGAAACGAAAACTGCTTTGAGACTCTAAATTTCGAGCTCATGCAGTTTCCGTTTCAGTCCGTTTTTTGTCCGTTTGTGTCCGCGTCCCAGAACAGTTAGTGCCAGTCAAGGTCTCGACCATTCGCGAGGCCACGACCGTGATCGCTTACACAGATCGTACAGAAAGTCCTATCCGTGAAAATCCGGCAGTTATCCGTGTCAGTAATCCGCGTCAGGCAGTTATGCAGTTTGCCGCCAGTGTGCGCCGCAACAATGCCAGTCCAACCACCTACCTATCCGTCGGAGTCTCCGGCGCCAGCTGCCCGCTCTCAACCGCGCGCTCCGCGATGTCCTTCAGCCGCTTGTCCTGATTGATCCGCAGCGCACGGATGTTCCGCCGCGCACGACGCATCGCTGCGGGAATGAACACCCGCGCACAGTCGAGCTCCGGCGTCGCCGCTTCGACACTTCCGGCCCGCTCGATCTCCCACGTCGTCCGCGAGAGCACCGCGACCGCCAGGAAGATGTCGATCGCCGCGTTCGCGAGACGCAGCTGGATGAACTGCTTCTCGATGATGTCCTTGCCGAACTTGAGCAGCACACCTTCGACCGCCAATGCGAGATCGTGAATCTCGCCGGCCACGAGACTCGCTTCGTCCTCGAGGGCCGCGTGCACCTTCGAAAATGACGGCTTCGTGATCTGCCGCTTCGCGCGTCCGGCGACGTATGACCCAATCGCGCCGAGCGAGTGGAGCGGATCCTTGAACGCCTTGCCGAGCGCCTTGAGGCGTTCGCCGGGCTGCTGCAACGCCGAGAGTGCGATGAGCGCGCGAAGGATCTCGTTCGTCCCCTCGAAGATCAGGTTGATTCGCGAGTCGCGCACCGACTGCTCGTACGGGTACTCCTTCGAGTAGCCGATGCCGCCGGCGATCTGCAGCGCGTCATTCGATGCGCGGAAGGCCAGTTCGCTCGCGAACACCTTGCACGCTGCCGTCTCGAGCGAGTAGTCGATGCCGCCGCGATCGACCATGCCCGCCGTGAGCATCCACGCCGAGTCGGCCGCGTATGTCTCGGCGGCGTTGACGGCGATTTTCTGCTGGATCATCTCGAAGGAGCCGATCGACCGGCCGAACTGCTCGCGCTGCTTCGCGTACACGAGCGCCTCGTGCATGATGCGCCGCGCGCCGCGCGAGGAACCGGCAGCGAGACCCAGACGTCCCGAGTTGAGGATCTCGAGCGCGAATTTGAAGCCCTGTCCCACTTCGCCGAGTCGGTCGGCTGTCGGCACAATGACGTTGTCGAAGGTCACCGTGCGTGTGTCGCTCGCCTTGATGCCCATCTTCTCTTCCGGCTTGCCGAGCGAGATGCCCTTGGCCTTGGCGTTGACGATGAAGGCGGTGACGCGCTGCTTCGTCGTGCCGTCGGCCTGCTTCACCGGCACCTTGGCGAACACCGTGAACAATCCAGCGTAGCCGGCGTTCGAGATCCAGATCTTCGTGCCCGTCAACGTGTACGACGATCCGTCCGCGCTCGGAATTGCCATCGTCGTCATCGCCTGCGCATCGGAGCCCGAGCCCGGCTCCGTGAGACAGAAGGCCGCGATGGTTTCGCCACTCGCGCAGCCCGGAAGCCACCGCTGCTTCTGGTCGTCACTTCCGAAGAGGGTAATACCTTTACATCCGATGGACTGGTGCGCACCAAACAGAACCGCGAGCGATGCGTTCGTCTCACCGACCTGGCCGAACACGCGCGAGAACACCTGCGCGCCCGCACCGAAGCCGCCGTACTCCTCCGGAATGTTCACACCCATCATCCCCAGCTCGCCCATGCCCTTCAGGACGTGCTCGGGAAATTTGGCGTCGTGATCGAGCTTGCTCGAGTCGACGTTCTCCGCCGCCCAATCGCGGAACGTGTCGAGGATCATCCGCAGCGACTCGGCGTCTTCGTCGCGCAGGGCAGGGAAGGGAAAGACCAGGTCCTCGCGGATTTCGCCGAGGAAGACGCCCTTCGTGAAGGACGGGTACAGGTCCGGGTTCGCGAGGTGTGGCGCGTCGGCGGCGTGCGGCGCGGAGGTCTTGGTTTCGGTCGCGGTCACGGGCGTCTCTCCAGAGGCAAGTGCCGAAATCTATCGCCGCGACCAGCCCTTCGGCGTCCGGGAAGTGCGGACACGCGGTCGGGAACACATCTTATGGAAAGGGTAGAACGGGCGGCATGCGGCTCGCCCACGTCACCTAGCCGACGTGACCATGATGACGACGATTCTTCGCAGGACTCTCGCCCGCGCCACCGCGACGCTCGTGCTCGCGATGACCGTCAGCCCGACGGCGAGCGCGCAGATTCCCGACCGCCTCGCCGACAGCACCTTCTGGCGGCTGATGACCGACTACTCCGAGCCGTGGGGCGTGTTTCGCTCGGAGAACTTCGTGTCGAACGAGACGTCGCTGCAGTACGTCATCCCCGAGCTCCAACGCACCGTCAAGCCGGGCGGCGTGTACATGGGCGTCGCGCCCGACCAGAACTTCACGTACATCCTCGCCGTGCGCCCAAGCATCGCGTTCATCGTCGACATTCGACACCAGAACGCCGTGCAGCACTTGATGTACAAGTCGCTGATGGAGACGAGTAACACCCGCGCCGAATTCCTCGCGAAGTTGTTCGCGCGAGCGCCGTTGGCGGGAGTCGACACCGCGTCTACTGTGATGCAGCTGTTCGACGCGCTCGCCAACACGAAGCCCGACAGCGCGCTCTATCGCGCGAACCTCAAGGCGATCATCGATCGGCTGACGAAGGTCCATCGCTTCACGTTGAGCGACAGCGAGGTCACGTCGATGAG
>JAQBPV010000161.1 GCA_028287345.1 Gemmatimonadota bacterium | reverse complement strand
GAGAAGGCCGAGCAGCTCGCCATCAGCGGCAAGTACAAGAGCGAGTTCCTCGCGAACATGAGCCACGAGCTGCGCACGCCGCTCAACTCGCTGCTCATCCTTGCCAAGCTGCTCTCCGACAACAAGGAGGGCACGCTCACGCCGAAGCAGGTGGAGTTCTCGCAGACGATCTACTCGTCGGGAACGGACCTGCTCAACCTCATCAACGACATTCTCGATCTGTCGAAGGTGGAGGCGGGCAAGATGGAGGTGAACGCCATGGAAGTCCCGATGCGCGACATCGAGGCGTTTACGCGGCGCACCTTCGATCCGGTGGCCCAGCAGAAGGGGCTCGGTCTCACGGTCGACACACAGGGCGACGTTCCGCCGACGATCCACACCGACGGCCAGCGTCTCCAGCAGGTGCTCAAGAACCTGCTCTCCAACGCGCTCAAGTTCACGGAGCGGGGAAGTGTGACCCTCACCATTCGCAAGGCGGAGAAGGGCAAGCGGTTCGCGAGCCGCATCCTCGACCAGGCGGATACGGTGATCGCATTCGCTGTGGCCGACACGGGCATCGGCATCGCCAAGGACAAGCAGCAGCTCATCTTCGAGTCGTTCCAGCAGGCGGACGGCACGACGAGCCGCAAGTTCGGCGGCACGGGCCTCGGCCTCACCATCAGCCGTGAGATCGCGCGGCTACTTGGCGGCGAGATTCGCGTCGACAGCGCGCCCGGCGTCGGGAGCACGTTCACGCTCTTCCTGCCGAGCAAGTACGTGGAGCCTGATGCGCCGAGGTATGAGGAAGAATCGTCGCCGCGGCGGCGTGATCGCGGCGATACGTGGAGTCCGGATTCCGGCACGTCGCGCTCGGCTCAGCGGAATACGCCGCGACAGTCCATGCCGGCGTCCCGACAGCGACTGACGTCGGAGCCGAGCGGGTGGCAGCCCTCCAGCGGCGGCACTGCAGTCGCGCCAACTCGTCAGGCATCGCTGGAAGACGACGTGATGATGTCGCGCGACTCGCTGCCGAAGCCCGATTCGTTCGACGATGATCGCGGGTCGATCGAGGCGGGTGACCGCGTGTTGCTCATCATCGAGAACGACGTCAACTTCAACAAGATCCTGCTCGAGATGGCGCGCGAGAAGGGCTTCAAGGGACTGTGCGCCCTCGACGGCGATGCGGGGCTCAAGCTCGCACATGCCTTCGAGCCCGACGCCATCACGCTCGACATCGACATGCCGGGCATGGACGGCTGGGCTGTGCTCGACCGTCTCAAGCATCACCCGGAGACGCGCCACATCCCGGTGCACATCATTACCGGCATTCGCGAGCGGCAGCAGGGTCTCAAGTCGGGTGCGCTGGCGTATCTCGAGAAGCCGGTGACGAAGGAAGCGCTCGACGAATCGTTCGCGAAGATCAGCGACTTCATCGACACGTCGGTGAAGCGTCTGCTCGTTGTGGAGGACGACGAGACGCAGCGGCAGAGCATGATCGAGCTGATTCAGCACGAAGACGTCGAGATCACGGCGGTCGCGTCGGCGGAGGATGCCCTGCGCGAGCTGTCCGGCGGCCGCTTCGACTGCATGGTCCTCGACCTCGGCCTCAAGGACATGAACGGCTTCGAGCTGCTCGAGACCGTGAAGGCCAATCCGACGATGTGGGACCTGCCGATCATCATCTACACCGGCAAGGATCTCTCACCGGCCGAGGATACCAAGCTCCGCAAGTTCGCGGAGACGATCATCGTGAAGGACGTGAAGTCGCCGGAGCGGTTGTTGGACGAGACCGCGTTGTTCCTGCATCGCGTGGAGGCGAAGCTGCCTGAGCAGAAGCGTCGCATGCTGGAGCGGCTGCACAACACAGACGCCGTGTTCACCGGCAAGCGCGTGCTCGTGGTGGACGACGACGTGCGCAACATCTTCTCGCTGACGAGCATGCTCGAGGACCACGGCATGCAGGTCTCGTTCGCCGAGAATGGAAAGGATGCGATCAACCTGCTGCGCGATCGACAGGACTTCGATCTGGTGCTCATGGACATCATGATGCCGGAGATGGACGGGTACGAGACGACGCGCGCCATCCGCGAGATTCCGGCGCTCAAGTCGATTCCGATCATCGCGCTGACGGCGAAGGCGATGAAAGGCGACCGTGAGAAGACGATCGCTGCTGGCGCGTCGGACTACATCACGAAGCCGGTGGATACGGAGCAATTGCTGAGTCTCATGCGTGTATGGCTGTACCGGTGACCGGGGGGGAGCCCCTCCCCGGACCTCCGTACGCGTACAACGCGGACCTGGAGCACCTCGAGATCGAGCTGCTCCTGGAAGGCGTATACAAGCATTACGGGTTCGACTTCCGCTCATACGCGTTCGCCTCGATCCGCCGTCGGTTGTGGAAGCGGGTCGAGGGCGAGGGGCTGCGGACGATCTCTGAGCTTCAAGCGCGCATCCTTCACGACCCGGACGCGATGGAACGGTTGCTGCTCGACCTGTCCGTCAACGTCACGGCGATGTTTCGCGACCCGACCTTTTACAAGGAGTTTCGGGCGCGGGTCATCCCGCTGTTGCGTACCTATCCCTTCATCCGGATCTGGCACGCGGGGTGTTCGACGGGTGAAGAGGTGTTCTCGATGGCCATCCTCCTCGAAGAAGAGGGGTTGTACGATCGGGCTCGGCTGTACGCAACCGACATCAACGACGTCGTGCTTCAGCGCGCCAAGCAGGGAATCTTCCCGCTGGAGCGGATGCAGGAATACACGGACAACTACATCAAGGCCGGGGGAACGCGCTCGTTCTCGGAGTACTACACGGCCAAGTACGACGGGGCGCTCTTCTCGCCCTCGCTGACGCGGAACATCGTGTTCTCGCAGCACAACCTGGTCACCGACCGGTCGTTCAGCGAGTTCCACGTGATCTTCTGCCGCAACGTGCTCATCTACTTCGACAAGACGCTGCAGAACCGCGTGCACACTCTCTTCTATGATTCGCTGGTGACGTTCGGCGTGCTGGCACTCGGCAGCAAGGAGTCGCTGAAATTCTCGCAGTACGAGCCGTGCTACGAGAAGTTGAGTCCGACTGAGAAGTTGTATCGGAAAGTGCTGTGATGGCGAACGGCGGCGCAGTCGGATACGATCTGGTGGTGGTGGGAACGTCGTGGGGCGGTCTGGCGGCGCTGCGCACCCTGGTCGGTGGCCTTCCGCCGACGTTCGGGATGGCGGTGACGTTGGTGCAACACCGACACAAGGACTCCGATCACCTGCTGCGCACGCTGCTGCAGGAGCGAACGCCGCTCGAAGTTTGTGAAGTAGAAGACAAGATGCCCCTGGAGCATGGCCGGATTTACGTTGCGCCTCCGGACTATCATACCCTCGTGGAGCCCGGACATTTTTCGCTCAGCACAGAGGCGCCAGTGCGATTCAGCCGTCCGTCCATCGACGTGACTTTCCAATCGGCGGCGGAGAGCTATGGCCATCGCACGGTAGGAATCGTGTTGACGGGCGCGAACGCGGACGGCAGCGAAGGGCTCCGGCGCATCTCGGACCGAGGCGGCATGGCGCTCGTGCAGGATCCGACCACTGCGGAAAGCGCGCTCATGCCGAACGCTGCGGTCAAAGCGGTGCCCCGCGCGCGGATCATGTCGTTGCCGGATCTGGTGAAGTTCGTCGCACAGCTCCCCGCCGGCAGTCCGGAGCGTGACGACCAATGAGCACCGAAGCGAGGCCCGAGCGGGCTACGCCGTCCAACCCGGTCAGCGCACCGATCGCCGGGATGGAAGAAGCGCAGGCGCCGGTCGAGATCCTCATCGTCGACGACCGGCCGGAAAACCTGCTGGCGCTCGAGGCCATCCTCGAACCGCTGGGCCAGACGATCGTGCGTGCCGGCTCGGGCGACGAGGCGCTGCGCAAGCTGCTCTCGCACAACGTCGCAATGATCCTCCTCGACGTGCAGATGCCGGGGATCAACGGCTTCGAAACGGCACGGCTCATCAAGTCGCGCGAGCGCACGAAGTACATCCCGATCATCTTCCTCACGGCCATCAGCAAGGATGAGGAGTACGTCTTCGAGGGATACTCGGTGGGCGCCGTGGACTACATGGCGAAGCCGTTCCAGCCGGACATTCTCCGCTCGAAGGTCAACGTCTTCGTCGACTTGTACCAGAAGCAGCGCCAGCTCGCGGCACAGCAACAGCTGCTTGCCGAAGGGCAGCGGCGCGAGCTCGAGCTGAGGCACACGAATGAGATCTACGAATCGGAGGCGCGCTTCTCCGAGATCGTCGGGTCGGCGATGGACGCGATCATCGCCTTCGACGCCGATGGGCGTATCACGCTGTTCAACACGAGCGCGGAACGCATGTTCGGTACGTCGGCCGAGGTGGCGATCGCCAGCAACGTCCGCGCGTACTTCCCGGAGCCCATCCACCAGGAAATGCTCGACGACGTCTGCGCGCGCGCCGACCGAAAGACCGAGGAGGCGGACGACAGGCCGAGAGAGGTGGAGCAGGTATTGTCGTTCATTGCGCTGCGCCCGAATGGCGAGGAATTCCCTGTCGAGCTCACGGCAAGCTGTCTCGACTCGCGCGGCAAGCGGACGTACACGCTGATCGTGCGCGACATCTCGGAGCGCAAGCGTGTGGAGCTGGAGGTCAAGGCACAGGCGGAGTCACTCGCGAAGGCGATGACGGAGCTGAAGGCGCTGAACGACGAGTTGGCGGAACGGCAGTCGGAGCTCGAGCGCGCGATGGCGGCGCGCAGCCGCTTCTATGCGTCGATGAGCCACGAGCTGCGCACGCCGATCAACGCCGTACTCGGCTACAGCACGCTGTTGCTCGAGAACATCTACGGCCCGCTCAACGAGAAGCAGACCGAAGGCATCACGCGCACGCACAAGGCGGCGAAGCACCTGCTCGAGCTGGTGAACGACGTGCTCGACCTGTCGAAGATCGAGGCCGGCAAGATCGACCTGCGACTGCAGCCCGTGACATTCCCCGCGCTCATCGATGACCTGTTCGTGACCGTGCGTCCGCTCGCGGACCAGTATGGCTCCTCCCTCTCCATCGAGCACACGGGCGAGACGGTGAAGGTCGTGAGCGATCCACGCCGCCTCAGGCAGATCCTGCTCAACCTTCTGTCCAATGCCATCAAGTTCGGGCGGGGCAGGCCGATTCGCGTGCGCTCCATGCCGCGCGAGGATGGTGGCCTCGTGCTCGAGGTGATCGATCAGGGGGAAGGAATCGCACCGCAGGATCGCGACAAGATCTTCGACGAGTTCGTGCAGCTGGGGAAGACGCAGCTCACCGAGGGTACGGGACTGGGGCTGCCGATCTCGCGCCGCCTCGCCGAGATGCTGCAGGGAGAGCTGGAAATCGAATCAGTTGTCGGAGAGGGAAGTACCTTCCGCCTCACCCTGCCCCCGACCGCCGACAGTCATCCGCTGCGAAACACGCGCGCCATCGAGCTCGATGGGATGAACGCTCCGAAGGCACCGGTTGGCGACCTCGAAGAGACGGACACTGAGGCGCCCGCAGGGACGACGATATCGCGCAAGCCTGGTGCAGGAACGCTGCGCTGACTCGAGCGAGTGCGCACAGGTCGAAGAATCGACTTGAATTGATTGTTCGCGACAGATCGGGTCGCGTACCTTGGAATGAGACCCCTGTTGCGCTGCGCGCGCTGCATGGCGATATACCTCTGGCAATCAGCGCCCTCGTCATGCGTGCGATGGCGCGTGATCGCGAGGCACGACCCGCGAAATGCAGAAGCGCTTCATGACGCGCTGGAACAGCTCGGTTGAGTTGGTGACCATGGTCACTCGTGAACGACGCTGCCTCGGCAGGGTATATTGAACCATGCGATTGCTCTGTATCGGCCGACATCAGTTCCTGAGTGAGCACCTCTGCCGATTCTTCAGCGAGCTCGGTTCCGACTGCGAGCCGGTGGTCGGCATTGCCACCGCGCTATCCGTTGCCGCCACGTTCGAACCACATCTCGTCATCGCAGAAAGTGATTTGCTCAGCCCCGCCGTGCTCGATGCATGGTCGCGCGAGAGGGTACTCGCGGGTATTCCGGTGCTCGCGGTGAGCCTCACGCGGCGTCCGGAGGAGAGCATTCCCGCCGACCTGTGCGGACTCGCGGGCGTGATCTATCTGCCAACGCTCGACCGAGCGAACGTGCTCGCGCTACTCGAAGCCGCACGCCGTCCGCGCGGAGTCGAAGTACCGCAGGGCGCGCTCGTCGGCGCGTCGCGGCACGAAGCCGCTCTGCACTGAATCACCGGATGACCGCAAGTGGTCGCGAGTCCTAGCGGATCCATGAATGCGGTTGGCCGCGAGACACCAACTCGCGGGCTCTCCGTGCCGGTGCAGCCCATCGAGCGTGACGCGGCACACCTGTTGGACGCCCTCGAGGCCGGCGTACTCATACTCTCGCGCGACCTGCGCATCGAGTACGCGAATGCGCGGTGGGCGCGCTGGCTCGAGCTGGCAGTCGGCCCGGGAACGTCGTTCGCGTCATTGCTGCACGAAAATGTCGCATTCGTGCAGGACGAGCTGCGTGCCGCACTGGCCGACGGCGAGGCGCGCACGCTGCACCTGAACCTCCTCGGCGGACGAGACAGCGCGCCCCGCCGCGTGAGCTGTTGTGTGCGCGTCGCCGGCGACGGCCTGGTACTCGAGGCACATGCCGATGCGGACGACGAGCGCGTCGCGCTGCACGACACCGCTCGTCGGCTCGCCGAAGTCACCGACATGGCCGAGGTGCTCCGCACTCTCTGCGACATCGCGACGAATCAGTGCGGTGCGAGCGGAGCGGCTGTGCTGCGCGTCGTCGATCATCAGGGTGAAGTCGTGGCAGCGGCGGGCGATCTTCTTCCGGCACAAGGGCGCTGCTTCGACCTCGATGGATCATTGCTCGAAAAGGCAATCACCGAGCAGGTGATTGTGAGTGAGAGCCAGTTTCGCGATTCTGGTCGCCCGCTCATGCGCGCGGTGCCGCAGCTAGCGCTGGGTCCCGTGATTCTCGCGCCTCTGCACGCGCACGGCGAAACGCTCGGCGTGCTTGCGGTGGCCCGCGGCGTCGGCGCGAAGCCGTTCCGCGCGCGCGAGATCGATCGGCTGCGCATGCTCGCCGATCACGCCGCGCTCGCGGTGCACAAGTCGATGCTGCTCATGCAGGCGCAGAGCGCGGACCGCGCGAAGGGTCGCTTCTTGGCGACCATGAGCCACGAGCTGCGCACGCCACTCACGGCGCTCGCTGGTTACAACGAGTTGCTGTGCGACCAGGTGATCGGACCAGTGAGCGATCCGCAGCTCGACATCCTCGAGCGCATGCGCTCCGTGACGATGCACCTCTCGGCGATGATCGAGGAGATTCTGTCGTTCACGAATCTCGAGGAAGGGAGGGAGCTGGTACGCCCGAGCGAGTTCCTCGTTGCGGACCTGGTGCGCGCGTCCATCGCCGTCGTGCAACCGATGGCCGACCAGAAGAAGCTCTCACTCGACGTGGTGCTGCCGAAGTCGCCAATACGCATCACGAGCGACATCGACAAGTCGCGCCAGATTCTCGTGAACCTGCTGGGGAATGCGCTCAAGTTCACGGATACGGGCGGCGTACGTGTCGTCGTGAGCAAGACAGCATCCGACATCCGCATCGATGTCACGGACACCGGGATCGGCATTGCCGAAGAAGAGTTGACGCGCCTGTTCCGGCCATTCGCGCAGGTGGATGCCGGTCTAACGAGACGCCATGGCGGCACGGGTCTCGGGCTTTACATCTCACGGCGTCTCGTCACCCTGCTTGGTGGGCACATTCAGGTCAACAGCAAGCAGGGCGTGGGCTCGACCTTCAGTGTCGTGCTTCCACTCGCTTGGGACGGTCGCAATTAAGACCTCGTAGGAGCGCCTCAGTACATACCCTTAGCGGGTGGCCGAGCACTCAAGTTTTGCCGGTCCGCGGCCGCTACTAGTGAACCGTGGTGGCAGCCACTCGTGCCGCCTGTCCTACCTCGCCAGCACCATTGGCTGATCTGGCGGTGGCTCGAGGACCCCACTGTTCTTCCAAACTGATTGATGCCGTTCGAAGACTCCCAGGCGCCAGCGAAGGCGCTCGCCGGGCCGGTCGACGCGATTCGATCGCGTCGGCCGCGATCGGCGATTGGCAGCATCACGGAAATGGCCGATGCGCTCTTCCTGGCGCCGGACGCCTCGGCGGTCAGCCGCATTGCGGCGAGTGAGCTGACGTCAGCAGTCGACGCAGCGTTCGTCATCGTCGTGAAGGATGACGGTGTCTACCGCCACACCGAGAACGCGAGGGCGTGGGACGAGCGGGCATTCGACCGACTCGTCGCGAACATTCGCGCGCCTGGCGACACAGCGGAAGGAAAACAAATACGCGTCATCGCCGACGCCGTGGACGCGGAGCTCGGCGTGAAGACGCTGGTGATGGTTCCCTTCCAGCACGGCGACGGTGCGACCGGCACGCTCGTGCTCGGGCTGGCGGAGCGCGACACGCTCTCGGAGGAGGAGTGCGATCTACTGATCGCCTCGGCGAGCCTCATCGGTCACGCGCATCACCACGTCCGCATGGAAGAGCGCAGGCGCGCCGCGCAGCAGTCGATGACGTACATCGAGCGCGCCAGTCGCCTGCTCGGTCATGGGACCAATCGGGAGGAAGCGCTCTACGAGCTGGCCAGGATGGCGCTGCCTCGGCTGGGCGACTACGCGATCATCGACATCGTCGGCCCCGACGGGAACGCGATGCAGCTGGGGCTCGCGCACGTGAAGCCGGAGATGGAGCGGGTGCTGCGCGAGTATCGCGCGCGATATCCGGTCTCGCTGGCGAACAGGCGATCGCCGATCCGTCGCGCCATCGCGACGCGCGAACCCGTCGTCGTCACGTCGGTGTCGGCGAACGTCCTTGCCGACCTGGCCACTTCCCCCGATCACCTGCGGGAGCTCGAGCAGATCAACCCTACCGCGTTCGTGATCGTCCCACTGCTGCTGTTCGGCGAAGTACTTGGGACGATGTCGTTCTGTTTCGCGAACTCCGAGCGCCGCTTCACCGCACCCGACGTGGCGCTTGCTGCAGCGCTCGGAGATCGCGTCAGCTCCGTGCTCTACAGCATGTCGCTGATCGAGACATCGGAGAACGCTCGCGCAGCGGCGGAGGAGTCAGCGGCGCAGCTGCAAGTGCATGTGGGTGCACTGGCCGCGTCCAATGAGCTGCTACAGGACCAGGCGGTGGAGCTCGAGCAGCAGACCGAAGAGGCGCAGGCACTGGCGGAGGAGCTCGAGGCCACGGTCGACCAGCTGCAGAAGAGCGAGGTGCGCTTTCGCGCGCTCGTGGATGCGAGTGCACAGGCCGTCTGGCGCAGCGATATTCACGGCATCGTGTCGGAGGCATCCGACTCGTGGGAGAATCTCACAGGCTCACGCATCCAGCCCACGGGCGCGACGGCTCGAGAGAGCGCCGTGCATCCGGACGACCGCGAGCGTACCACGGCCGCGTGGCAACACGCACTGGCGACGAAGACGCCATACGAGATCGAACATCGCATCCGCCTCGCGGACGGTAGCTACCGGTGGTTTCTCGGTCGCGCCGTTCCGATTCGCGACGTGTCCGGTCAGGACGTGCTCGAGTGGGTGGGCATGCACACCGACATTCACGACAAGCACGTGACGGCTGCGGAGCAGCGCCTGTTGCTCGACGTGAGCACGGCCATCCAGAGCGAGTCCGACCCTGACCGGATGGTGCAGAAGGTGCTCCGTCAGATGGTCGACTACCTCGCCCTGTCTCACGCCCGGCTCATCGAGGTCGACGCGGATGAAGCGACGGCGCTGCTGCACGATGCGCACGTGGTGCACAGGGCGGAGCAGCGCCCGAACGAGCGCGCACCGGTGCTGCGCAAGTATCGGTTGGCCGACATCAGCACGGACGTCGCCGGACAAGTGCGCGGCGAGGCATTCATCGTGTTCGACACGATGCACGACCCGCGAACCGCACCGTTCTTCGACTCGGTGTTCGCCGCGCACGAAACCCGCGCCACGATGAGCGTTCCCCTCATGCGCGGTGGCAAGTGGATCGCGGCGCTGAGTGTCGCGTCGGACGTGCCACGCGAGTGGACCTCACGCGAGATCGCTTTCGTCCGTCGCGTGGGCGCAAGGCTGTGGCCCGCGTTCGAAGCGGCCCGCGCCTTCATCGACCTCGAGCGCGCGCGCAGCGAGGCCGAACGGCGGGCGGTCGAAAGCGAGTCGCTCAGCGCCGAGCTGGCGAAGACGAACGCTGAACTCGCCGGCAGCGAGTCGCGCCTTGCTGGTGTCGTCGGTTCGGCGATGGATGCGATCATCTCGGTCGATGGCGACGGGCGCATCAACCTCTTCAACGCCGCGGCGGAGCGCATCTTCGGTGTACGCGTGTACGACGCGGTCGGCGAACCGTTGCATCGGTTCGTCCAGCCGGCCGGCCCCGTTGTCGACGACGGTGGGATTCTCGCCCCGCACCTCGGCGCCGTGCGCGTCCCTGAACCAGTGGTGGGTCGCCGTGCCGACGGCACCGCATTCCCCGCTGAGGCGACGATCTCGCAGGTCGGAGGCGACGCCGGACACTTCACGACGGTCGTGCTGCGCGACGTGACCGAGCGTCGCGCGCTGGAAGTGCAGCTGTTGCAGTCCCAGAAAATGGAAGCCGTGGGGCGGCTGGCGGGGGGAGTCGCGCACGACTTCAACAACATCCTCACGGTCATCCGCAGCTGCGCCGACTTCCTTCGCGAATCGCTGCCCGAGTCGGACGACCGCCGCGTGGACGTGGACGAGGTGCTCGAGGCGACCGATCGCGCCTCCGCACTCACCCGGCAGCTGCTCATGTTCAGCCGGAAGCAGGTCGTCCTCGCGCGAGTGCTCGACCTCAACATGGTCGTGCGCGGCATCGAGCCCATGCTCCGCCGCTTGATCGGCGAGGATATCGAGCTCGCCGTCATGCTGCAGGGAAAGCGACTCGCCGTACGCGCCGATCCAGGCCAACTCGAGCAGGTGATCATCAACCTCGCCGTGAACGCCCGCGACGCCATGACGAAAGGGGGCGTACTCGGCATCGAGACGGACGTCGTTGCGCTCACCGAGCACGACGTCCGCCGGCTTTCGCTCGAGCCCTTGACCGCCAGCCAGGCCACGCGCCCTGGTGAATACGCGGTCATCCGAGTCACGGATACCGGCGCGGGCATCGATCCTGAGGTGATGAAGCACGTCTTCGAGCCGTTCTTCACGACCAAGGCGGAAGGCCACGGGACGGGACTGGGCCTCGCGACTGTGCACGGCATCGCCATGCAGGCCGGAGGGCACGTGAAGGTGCGCAGCGTCTCCCACGAGGGCACCACGTTCGAGGTCCTGTTCCCGTTCCTCAGGAATGAGGACTCGGGCGAGCACCAGCCCGTGATACCGGTCGAACACCCGCGCGCCTCGGGTCGGATCCTCCTGGTGGAAGACGAAGTGGCCGTCCGTCGCTCCGTTCGCCGCATGCTCGAGCGCACTGGATACACGGTGCTCGAGGCGCGTCACGGCGCCGATGCACTCCTCGTGTGGCACGAGCACAAGGCGGCAATCGACCTTCTCATCACCGACCTGCGCATGCCGGAGCTTGGCGGCCGCGAGCTCATGGCCGCCCTTCACGCCATCAGGCCCGACCTTCCCGTCATCGCGATGTCGGGATACCCGCCCGACGTGGGTAGCGCACCGCTGGAGACGTGGAACGCCGGCGGCAGGACGCAGTTTCTCGCCAAGCCGTTCAGTACCGAGGTGTTGCTGAGCGCCGTCGAACATCTGCTGCACCCAGCCTAGCGCATACCGCTGTCCGTAGGCTGCGATGCGCCGTTAAATTGAGTCGCATGAGCATCTTTCCTCCGACGACGACCGTCTTCAA
>JAQBPV010000155.1 GCA_028287345.1 Gemmatimonadota bacterium | reverse complement strand
CCAGCGCCACCGCGCGCTTGACGCGTCGTGACCAATACGCTTTATCTCCAGCAATGACGGAACCGGCCGAGTCGCCGCTCCCGCCGTCCGTGGCGCGAGTGCTGCGCACGTTTCGCGCCCTCGGGCGTGAAGAAAAGATGCAGACACTGCTCCACTATGCAAAGCAACTGGAGCCTCTCCCCGAGCGGTTCCAGGCGCTCGACCGGGCCGAGTTCACCGTGCCTGAATGCCAGACGCGTGTCGATTTGTTCCCGGAGATGCGCGACGGAAATCTGTACTTCTACGTCGATCTCAACGCCCGGCAGTCGCCGACCATCGCTGCGTTTCTCGCCATCCTCTTCTCGGCGATCAACGGGCATCCTCCCGAGACAGCGCTTGCGATACCCAACGACTTCGTTCGCCAGATGATGGAGGGAATCGGTCTCGCGGGCCGCGAGGTGGGGCTGAACGCCATGCTCGCGCGCATCAAGCGCCACGCGCAGCGTGCCATCGCCACCTCAGGACGCTCATGACCCCTGCTCAACGCGTGCAGACGTACGCCAACCACAAGCGCTACTTCCCGCTCTACCACTACGTCGCACTTCCGATCTTCCTCGCCAATATCGTGGTCGCGGTGTCGCACGCCATTCGGCGTCCGACGCCCTTCAACGCGTGGCTCGTCGTGCTCTCGATCGGCCTCGTCGCGGCACTGCTCGCCAGCCGCGCCTCCACCCTGCACGTGCAGAATCGCCTCATCGCTCTCGAGATGCGGCTCCGTCTGGCAACGACCCTCGCGCCCGAATTGCGCAGCCGGATTCCCGAGCTGCACCTTCGCCATCTCATCGGCCTTCGCTTTGCCGGAGACGCCGAGCTCCCCGAGCTCGTGGAGCGATGCCTGCGTGGGGAGCTCACGACCTCCGACGCCGTGAAGCGCGCCATTCGCGAATGGCGACCAGACTTCATTCGCGCCTGATCACTTCTTCAACAGCTCGGATGCATCGACTACGAAGCGCCGTTGCATGGGTGACCACCATCCTCGTCGTTCTGCTCGGCTTCATCTACGTGACGGTCGTGTGGATCTTCACGGCGCCCTTCGACCGAGGACGCTATCACGCCGGCCGCGCATTCCGGCAGCTCGCCGTCGCAACGGTGACGCTCAATCCACTCTGGCACTTCGAGACGGATGGCGAAGGGCCGGATAATCCGCGGCTGCCATACGTGGCAGTGTCGAATCACGAGTCGTACGCCGACATCTTCCTCATCTCGCACTTCCCGTGGGAGATGAAGTGGCTGTCGAAGGACACCATCTTCAAGATTCCCGTGATGGGCTGGATGATGCGCATGGCTGGCGACATTCCCATCCTGCGCGGAAAGAAGGAGAGCGTCGTCAGCGCACTCGCGGGATGTCGCGACCGGCTGAGCAAGCGCACCAGCGTCATGATCTTTCCCGAAGGCACGCGGTCGAAGACCGAGGAGCTGCTGCCCTTCAAGGATGGTGCGTTCAAGCTGGCCATCGAGGCGGGCGCACCCATTCTACCTATCGCCGTCGCAGGCACGCGCAATTGCATGGCGGCGGGCAGCTTCGCCTTCCGGCGTGCACGCGCCAAGGCCCGCGTACTCGCGCCGATTCCCACGACGGGACTCACCAAGGCCGACGTCGCCGCACTGCGCGATCGGACGCGCGAGGTAATCGACGCAGCGCGGCGTGAGCTTCAGCGCGAGCTCGCCGAAGAAGGCGCGCGCGCCGGGTGACGGCCGACACTCATCCCCCGCGCGACGAAGCGGAGTTGGAGGAGCGACTCTCTCGGCCATCTCCTTCCCTCGGTTCTGCCCTCGCGAACATAGCTGGCGACCTCGTCATCCTCGGCGCTGGCGGCAAGATGGGCCCGACCCTCGCGCGCATGGCCAAGCGTGCGAATCCCGAACGGCGCGTCGTCGCCGTGTCGCGATGGTCCGATCGAAGTGCCGCCGAGTCGCTCGAGAGCTACGGCGTCGAGACCGTTCGTGTAGACCTGCTCGACGCTGAATCGCGCGCGGCGCTGCCCGATGCGCCGAATGTGGTGTTCATGGCAGGACAGAAGTTCGGAACCATGGGGAGCCCGGCCACCACCTGGGCGATGAATGCCGGCGTCCCAGCGCATGTCGCCGAGCGATATGCCGGCGCGCGCACGGTGGTGTTCAGCACCGGCAACGTGTACGCACTCACGACACCGGAGAGTGGCGGCTCTCGCGAGCACGATGTGCCCGCGCCCATCGGCGAGTACGCATTCTCGTGCCTCGCACGGGAACGACTCTTTACGGACGCCTCTGCGCGACTCGGCACACCGGTAGCAATCGTGCGACTCAACTACGCGCACGACCTCCGCTACGGCGTGCTCACCGATCTCGCGGTCCGCATCGCCAACGGCGAATCGATCGACCTCCGCATGAGCTGTGTCAACGTCATCTGGCAAGGCGATGCGAACGCTCTCGCGCTGGCGGCGCTCGCGCACGCGACGTCACCGGAGCCGTACATCGTGAACGTCGCGGGCCGAGACGTGCCGTGCGTCGAAGATCTCGCGAAGGCGCTGGCCACGCGGCTGGGCAAGACGCCGATCTTCACCGGTGAGGCTGCTGCCGACTCACTGCTCAGCAACTCCTCGCGCATGCACGAGCTCTCGCGTGAACCCCTGCTGCCACTCGACACTCTGCTCGACTGGGTCGCGGACTGGGTGAAGAATGGCGGACGGCTTCTCGGCAAGCCGACAAACTTCGAGCGGCGAGATGGCCAGTTCTGACACGCGGGCGGCGGTCCACGCACACCTGATTGCCGGCCAGGTGATTCCGGCGCACCCGCTCGCGCTCACCGTGAATCGCACGCTCGACGAACGTCATCAGCGCGCGCTCACCCGCTATTACGTGGATGCCGGCGCGGGAGGAATTGCTGTCGGCGTACATACCACGCAGTTCGCGATTCGTCATCCGCGACATGGGCTCTACCGTCCCGTGTTGGAGCTGGCGGCGGAGACGGTGCGGTCGTGTCGAGCAGAAGGCACCACACCGTTCGCCCTCGTCGCCGGCGTCATCGGCGAAACGCGACAGGCCGTCACCGAAGCGGAGCTTGCGGCCTCGATCGGGTATGATGTCGCACTGCTCGGACTGGGCGCTCTGCCCTCGGCCACCGAGGATGAGCTCATTGCGCACTGCCGAGCCGTGGCCGATGTGATGCCGCTCTTCGGCTTCTATCTGCAGCCGGCGGTGGGCGGTCGAGTGTTGAGCTACGGCTTCTGGCGGCGATTCGCCGAGATCGACAATGCATGGGCGATAAAGATCGCGCCGTTCAACCGATATCAGACGCTTGACGTCGTGCGCGCCGTCGGCGATGCGGGGCGTGACGACATCGCCCTCTACACCGGGAACGACGACTGCATCATCGCCGACTTGCTCACGCCCTTTCCCACTGGTGCTGGCACTCGGCGAATCGTCGGCGGACTACTCGGCCAATGGGCGGTGTGGACGCGCGCCGCGGTACAGCTGCTCGATCGCGCACATTCAGCGACGCCCGACGCGAACTGGTTGCGCGAGAACGCCGCGCTCACGGATGCGAATGGCGCCATCTTCGACGCGGCACACGCATTCGCCGGCTGCATTCCCGGCATCCACGAAATTCTCCGCCGTCAGGGGCTGATCGAAGGCATCTGGTGTCTCGATCCCGCCGAAACGCTGTCAGTCGGACAGCGTGAGGAGATAGATCGCGTGTGCCACGCATACCCGGAGCTCAGCGATGACGAATTCGTCGCAGAGCATCTCGGCCGGTGGCTGGCGTAGCCGTTTGGAAAAACAGCAACAGCCTGACTTGAATCATGTGAATTGAAATAGAATCGCATCTCTGCGCGATTCCTTTTCTTGCTGCGCTTCTGATTGGTGACGCGACTCTCGACCATTCGTGGAGCAAATTCCAACAAATTCGCATGATTCGAGTCATGGAAGTCGCCGAAATGATGTCTGCCTACACGGGCAGCAGTTCGTTGACCCAGCTTTCCTTTGCGCGCCGCTCGAAGCAGGCGCGCCAAGTGCCGAGGTCGGTGAGCGTGGTATCGAACACGACGGTGTCGCTCGTGATCGTGCCGCTCTTCGCCAGCGCTGCCACCTCATCGCGCGATACGGACTGCACCACTCCGTGATTGTCGCGGTAGAAGACGCGTCCGCCGCCGACCAGGTTGGCGCCCGAATCTCGCTCGAGTTGCTGCAGCACGCGAAACAGTCCATCAATCGAGCAACCCGAGGCTCCCGCGGTGCTCTGATCCACGGCGACGACGAGAAATCGGCCGTCGCGCCACTCGCGTCCCACCGTGAGCGGCTCGCCGTGCGCTTTCCAGTCGTCGAGATGGGCGTCAACACCAGTGAGAAGAAGTTTGGTACCTTCTTCGGTCAACAGCGTGTCACTGCCGAACACCCACACGCGTGATGAATCGGGGAGCGTCTCGAAAGGAACGACCGGCATTGTGATCAGTCTCGGAACGGGAATCCTGGAATCGCTACTCGCGCGCGACGCAGCGCTCCTGCAAGATAGTCAGGAGTCGTACCGCCGCCCTTCGATGATGGACCGGGACATCTCTCTAAGCAGAAGCGAGCCGCCAGGGCCAACCGGATCGGCCGACGAACGCTATCGTCCGCTGTTCGCCCTCTCGCCTCAGCCCGCCTGGGTGTACGATCTAGGTTCGCTGCGCTTTCTCGAAGTGAATGAGGCGGCGGTGCGGAGCTATGGATGGTCGCGCGACGAGTTCCTCTCGATGACCGTTCGCGACATCAGGCCTCCGTCGGCACTGCCGGAGCTCGAGTCGATGCTCGTCGACGTCGCGGCGCGCCAGCGACACAACGCTCATTCGGTGCACCGGACGAAGGCGGGCCGCATACTGCAGGTGGAGGTCAGCTCGTATCCGCTCGAGTTCGACGGACACGCCGCGCGAATGGTGCTCGTGCACGACGTCACCGAACGCGAAGCCGCCGTGCAGGCGCTGGCGCTGAGCGAGCAGAAGTATCGTTCGGTCATCGAGCAACTTCGCGACGTCTTCTTTCGCACCGACGTCTCGGGGCTCTGGACCTTCCTCAATCCCGCCTGGACGACGCTCACCGGCAATCCCGTCGACTCGAGCCTCGGCACACACTACCTGTCGTACGTCCATCCTTCGGACCGCGGCGCGTTGCTGGATGCATTCAAGCCGCTGTTGGACGGCGACGTCGAGAGCACGGTGGCCGAGGTACGCTACTTTCACCGCGCCGGTGGCTACCGCTGGGTCGAGGTGAACACGCATTCGGTGCGCGACGACAACGGGCAGATGTCCGGCACGATGGGCACCCTGCGCGACGTCACCGATCGACGCGCTACGAATGAGGAGCGCCAGCGGCTCTCGACGAACATTCGCCAGCTCCTCGATGCATCGGGCGAAGGCATCTACGGCCTCGACGCCCGCGGCATCATCACCTTCGTGAATCGTCGCGGCTCCGAGATGCTCGGCTTCGAGCAGGCGTATCTGATCGGCAAGCCGATGCACGAGTTGACACACCACTCGCGAAAGGACGGCACGCCCTATCCCGTCGAGGAGTGTCCCATTCAGCGCGCGGCCACGCAGGGCGTGCCGTGTCAGGTGGCGGACGAAGTGTTGTGGCGAAAGGATGGCAGTCCCGTGCAGGTGGAGTACGCGGCGTCGCCGATTCGCGAGCACGGCCACCTGTCGGGCGCAGTCGTGAACTTCCGCGACATCACAGCGCGAAAGCGCGCTGAGCTCGAGCTCATCGTCGCACGCGATGCGGCGGAGGCGGCCAGCCGCGCGAAGAGCGACTTTCTCGCGCGCATGAGCCATGAGCTGCGCACGCCGCTCAACTCGATCATCGGCTTCGCCAATGTGCTGCGCAAGAACAGGTCGCGCTCGATGTCGGACGAGGAGATCTCGTATGCGAACCGTATCGCGACGAACGGCCTCCACCTGCTGGGGCTGATCAACGACATCCTCGATCTGTCGAAGATCGAAGCGGGCCGGATGACGCTCGAGTTATCCACCGTGATGCTCGACACGCTCATCCGCGAGACGATCGCGGAGCTGGAAGGACAGGTCAGCGACGGCCGAGTGCAGCTGCGCGCCGAGATTCCCGACGAGATGCGCTCGATGGAGACGGACGCGGCGCGCATGAAGCAGGTGTTGATCAACCTCATCGGCAACTCGCTCAAGTTCACCGAGTCGGGCGAGGTCGTCGTGAGCATCGAGGTGGGCGACGACGGTGTACCGAGCACGCTCGCCGTGCGCGATACGGGCATCGGCATTCCTCAGGATCGGCTCGACGCCATCTTCAACGTGTTCGAGCAGGCGGAGTCGATGACCGCTCGCCGGTTCGGCGGAACGGGTCTCGGCCTCGCCATTTCGCGATCGCTGTGCGACCTGATGGGGCATCAGCTCTCGGTGACCAGCGTCGAAGGACAGGGCACGACGATGGTCATCCGGCTCGGCGAACCTCCGCGCTCGACTCGGCGCACCACGCCACTCGGAATGGCGGCGATCGAAGATCCGGCCGACGCGCAGCGCTCGCGTGGCGACAGCGCGTTGCCGACCATCCTCGTCGTCGACGACGATCCCGATGCACGCCTGTTGCTCGGCCAGCTCATCGAGGAGGCCGGCTGTCGTGTGGTGCAGGCGGCGAGTGGCGTCGAAGCGCTGCGCATGGCGCGCGAGCTCCTTCCCGCCATGATCTTTCTCGACCTGCGGCTTCCGAAGATCAGCGGCTTCGATGTGTTCCGCATCCTGCAGACCGACGACCTGCTCAAGAACACGCCGGTGGTGATCGCGAGCGTCGTCGGCAGCGAGTCGCGCAGTGTGCTCATGGGTGCGGCCGCGGTGCTCGACAAGCCGTTGAGCAGGGAGCAGGTGATCGAGGTGATCCACCGCTGCCTTCCTTCCACGGCTCGCTGACGACTTGTTGTTCACCGTCGCATTGGTCGCGTTGACGAGTCTCGTCGTGCTCGCCGCTGCCACACGGTTTCGGCGCGTGCAGGAGCTCGACGACGGTCTCGAGACGTGGATGATCACGCATCGCGACCGTGTTCACGCCGTGGCGAGCATCGGAACGCTTCCCGGCGAGCGACTCGTGCATCCGGTCATCGCGGCCGCGACGGCCGCGATCGTGCTTGCCACGCGCGGCGGACCAGCGATGCGCATTCTTCTTCCGCTCGCGTCGGCGTCACTCGGCGGGATAGTCGTGCATCATCTGGTGAAGTTCGTCTATCATCGTCATCGGCCCGATGGAGCGCTAAAGCGCGACAAGACGGAGGCGGCGTTTCCGAGTGGTCACACGACGAATGCGACGTCGGTGATCGCGACGAGCGCCTACATCCTGGTGCGTGAAGGTCTGTTGCCGTTGCCTTTGGCTATAGCGCTCGCGCTGGTAGTGGCAATCGTCACCGGCGCCAGCCGCGTGGCGCTCGGGTGGCACTGGGGTTCGGATGTCATTGGCGGGTGGGCTGCCGGTGCCGGTGTGGCTGCGTTGGCCTGCCAGCTCTACAACGCTCTGTCGCACTGAGCCAACCCTTCAGTGCAACAGCAAAAGCCTGACTTGAATCATGCGAATTTGTTGGAATTTGATCGCTGCGGCGAGCAGTGGTTGTTCGCGTCACGCGACGAGTCGTGGGGATGCGACCACCACTAACCCTGCAGAGATCGAATTCAAGTTCAATTCGCATGATTCAAGTCACGATGGTTTTGCCCCGAGCGCCAGAGTGGCCTGCCACGACCCTATGGCTTGGCCGACGGTAGTTGAATCATCGGCGTCACGGCGCCGCTGAACTGCGGCAACTTGCCGTCCCACTTCTTCGTGATCTCGTACTGCACCAACGTCGGCGTGATGCTCTGTGCGAGCAGCGTATTCGCGCGCGCCTGGGCTTCCGCTTCGGCGGTGATCGCCTTCGCGCGGCCGGCCGCCTTGATCGAATCGCCCTGCGCGTTGAACGTATTCTTCTGCAGCTCGTTCTGTGCCGTGAGTGCCTGCTGCTGCATCACGTTCTTCTGGTTGATCGCCTCCATGACCTGCGGGGGCGCGCGCAGCTCATTGATCGTGAATTGCTTCACGTCGAAGCCAAGCGGTTGCAGATGCTTCGCGATGAGCGCGTTCACGCGATTGGTGACCTCGGCCTTCTTCGGACCGATCACATCGGCCACCGGTTCAGTGCCGACGACCTCCTGCAGCGCTTGACGAATCGTCTGCTTCACGAAGCCATGCGTGATCTGGTTGATGTCCGTGCGAAACATCGTGTACAGCTTCGGCATGTGCGACTGGTCCAGCTGGAACGAGAGCGACACGTCGAGTGCGAGTGGCTGACCCTCCACGCTGTTGACGTTGATCTCGTCGTTCTGCGCCGAGCCTTCATTCGAGCTCTTTGCGAGGACGAGCGTCTTCAGGAAGATCGGATACTCCTCGATGCCCGTGAGGAACGGGACGCGCGCGTGCACCCCGGGCCCGAGCGGAACGGCATCGACGCCGCCGCCGCCGCGATGGATCACGATTCCCACATAGCCCGGATTCACGTATGTGAACGTCGAAGGAAGCAGAAGCAGTATCGCGAGCAGCGCGACGGCGCCGATGACGACGCGTTTCAACTTCTGCCTGGTCTCCGTTGCCGAATCGAATCTCATCGAATCGATGCGGTCTGACGTCGTGCTAGTCATGGAACGTCTCCTTGTAGCAGTCGGGGCACACCAGCTCTCCGTTCGCCAGGCGTACCAGTTGGTCTTCTGTGCGCAGGCCGTGTATCGAGCACACCAGCTCGGCCTTGCGATCGATTCGCTTCCTGTTCTGCGTCTGACGGAGTCGGACGCCCGCTGGTGTGAAGGTGAGTAGCAGCCAATAAAGAAGGGCGCCTCCCGTCGCGAGCAGCGCGACGAACAGCACCCCTTCCACGATGATGGCACCCATTGGTTGTATATCTCCGGCGCGACTCGGCGCGTCACTTGTACATCCCCACGACGCGACGACGGTCCGAATTGTTTCGGTTCAGGCCAGCGTTGCCGGCCAGCCCGTCAAACCGATGCGCGAAGCGCCGCCTCCAGCATCGGATGCGCGAAGACGAACTTCGAATCGACCAACGCGCGAGGTAAGGCCCGCTGGCTCGCGAGGATCGTCGCGTTGGCCATTTCACCGAACACCAGCTGCAATGCGATACGCGGCACTGGAACCACCGCAGGACGCGAAAGAACTCTGCCCAGCGTAGCCGTGAACTCGGCGTTCGTCGAAGGGTTCGGCGCCACGAGATTGACGGGTCCGTGCAGTGCGTCTGAAAAGAGAGCGTGCTCCATCGCGCGCAGGTGATCCTCGAGCGAGATCCAGCTCATCCACTGGCGTCCATTTCCGATCGGACCGCCCAGTCCGAGCTTGAATGGCGGAAGCATCTTCGCCAGCGCTCCACCGTGCGCCGAAAGCACGATGCCCGTGCGCAGAAGGACGAGGCGGACTCCCGCGTTTGCAATGGGCGCGGCCGCGCCCTCCCACTCACGCGCGACGCGCGAGAGGAAGTCGCTGCCTGATGTGCTCTGCTCGTCGAGCGACTCGTCGCCGCGATCGCCGTAGTAGCCGACAGCTGATCCACTCAGGACGACTCCTGGCTTGACGTCCATGGCAGCGACGCCATTCGCAACCAGTGACGTCCCACGTACACGGCTCTCGCGAATATCGCGCTTCCGGTCGGACGTCCATCGCTGAGCGATTGGCGCGCCGGCGAGATGGACGATCGCGTCACAGCCCGCGAGTACCCGCTTGTCGAGCGACGCGGCCATCGGATCCCACGCCACGTCGCCCGGCTGCATCTCGCGCGAGGAGCGCACGAGGCGGCGCACTGTGTGCCCCCGCTCGCGCAGCCGCGTGACGAGGGCGCCACCGATCATTCCGGTGGCGCCGGTGACGGCGATCGTTGCCGGCGTACTCCCGATGGAAGACCGAGACATTGGCATGAAAGGGATCTGCAGCAAAATGACGCCAGACCAGCGTCATCCACAATGCACGCAAAGACGCCGTGTTCGAGGCGAACACGGCGTTCTGGGTTGCAGTTCCCTCTTTCTTCGCAGGCCTACAAATCGCCGGACGCGAAGATTCGTCGTGCGATGACGTCGGCGATTTCCTCGGAGCGATACGCGTCCTCTCGAATGAGCCGCCGAAGCTCGAGTACGTATGCCGCGGACATCGAGCGCGATGGCGCATCGGTGTATTGAATCGTTCGCCCAGTCATGTTGCTCTCCTCGAAAAGAGAGCCGTCTGCATGTGACAGCTCAGTCATGAGTCGCCTCCTCCCTCTCATTGTCGGCATGCGCACGTCGTGACTTGAGCGGTGCCGTCATCGCGCCCGAGGGGATTGTCGTCTCGAACCACTGGCTACGTTACGGCACGGGGCGATAAGTCACAGATCGCCGGTCGCGACTGGACACCGCCAATACCGCAGGGTTATTCCTGCGCCGGTGTATAGTTTTGTGCGTCCTGTTCCAGGTGTATGAGCGCCGAATGGCCACGATTCTGTATCTGGACGATGAACCAGCGATAGGGCTCATTCTGGCGGACACGCTCGAACGGGCCGGGCACACGGCGATCGGTGCCCAGACGGTGCCGCAGGCGCTGCAGGCATTGGCCGAGCAGAACATCGACCTGATCATCTCCGACTATCGCATGCCGGGGTTGACGGGCCTCGAGTTCCTCGAGCTGCTGAAGGAGGAAGGCAGCACCGTCCCGCTGATCATGCTCACGGGCTACGCCACCATCGAACACGCGGTGGCGGCGATCAAAGCGGGGGCGATCGACTACATCACCAAGCCGGTGAGTCCCGATCAGCTCGAGCTCGCGGTTTCCCAGGCGCTCGAAGTCGTCCGTCTCCGCCGGGAGAACACCGCCCTGCGTCGGGAGGTCATGGAGTTCCGCAATGAGCGGGCGATCATCGGCGAGACGCCGCAGATTCGCCGCCTCATGCAGACCGTGGCGACCGCCGCTCCCACGCGGGCCACGGTGTTGCTCCAGGGAGAATCCGGCACCGGCAAGGAGTTATTCGCCCGCGCCATCCACGACGCCAGCGACCGGCGCGACAAGCCGTTCATCAAGCTGAATTGCGCCGCGCTGCCGGAAGGCCTCATCGAGAGTGCGCTCTTTGGCCACGAGAAGGGAGCGTTCACCGGAGCCATCAAGCGCGTGGAGGGAGCATTCGAGCGTGCGCACCACGGCACGCTGCTGCTGGACGAAGTGAGCGAGATGCGGCTGGACCTGCAGGCCAAGCTCCTCCGCGTGCTTCAGGAGCAGGAGTTCGAGCGCGTTGGTGGATCCCAGCCGATCAAGGTCGACGTCCGCATCATCGCCACCACCAACCGCGACCTCGCGACCTTCTCGGCCGAAGGTCACTTTCGCCAGGACCTGTTCTTTCGCCTGAGCGTGTTGCCGGTGTCCATCCCTCCGCTGCGCGACCGGCGACAGGACATTCCCCTTCTGGCGCAGCGATTCGCCCTTCGCACCGCCGCAGAGATGAACAAGGACATCGTGGGCGTGGCTCCAGAGGCGCTGGCGATGCTTCAGGAGTACGACTGGCCGGGCAACGTGCGCGAACTGCAGCATGCGGTGGAGCGCGCGGTGATCCTGTCGCCGGAGCGGGTGCTCCAGGTGCATGCCTTCGACGGCGTGCGGTTCGGCCTCTCGCGCAACGTCACGGGGCCGACGCGCCCCAAGTCCCACACGCTGGCGGAAGGAAAGGACGCGCCGGTGCAGCTCCCTCCCGGTGCCGTCGTGCTCACGTCCCTCAACGTCGACGAGGCCGAGCAGCAGTTGATCGCCCGTGCGCTCGATGTGTCGGCGGGCAATCGGACCCGTGCTGCGGAGCTGCTGGGCATGAGCATCCGGACCCTCCGCAGCAAGCTGAATCGGCCCGGCGAGGAGCCGTCGACGCTGGCCGACTGATCGGCAATCTTGACGTGAATTACCCGGCATAATTTGCCGGGCGGCAATTTTTGCCGGGTGTTTTCCTGTCGGGCTGGTCCGTGGCAAGATTCGGATGTTTACGACAGACTGCTACGCTAAAGCGTTGTAACTACACAGCTTATCGAACCGAAATGCAGGCCCGACTCCACTCGAAGTCGGGCCTTTTTTCGCGCCAAAAATCTGGCCTCTGGCCTGCCTTTACCTCCGGCGCAGAACTGGACAGCTCCACCACTCCTCGACCGTTCCGCGCTCTCGATCACCAGAGCGCTCCCACCCCTCCGACGTCGGAGTACTGAAGTGAACTATCCATCTCGTTGGGCGGCCTGTGCTGCCGGAAACGTGGTCGCTCGCGATGCCCTGCTGCAGGACAACCTCAGCCTCGTCCACTATGTGGCCAAGCAGTTGAGCCGCAGCATGTCCGCTGACGCTGACCCGGACGAGATGGTCAACATCGGTACCCTCGGCCTCATGTCCGCGCTCGAGTCGTTCGACGAGAGCCGTGGATTGGCCTTCAGCACCTACGCAGTGCCGCGTATCCGTGGCGCGATCCTCGACGAGCTCCGCCGGCAGGATCACGTGCCCCGCTCCATACGCCGGAAGACGCGCGACATCGCCCAGGCCCGCGAGACGCTCATGCGCACGCTCGGCCGCTCGCCCCGCGACAGTGAAGTCGCGCAGCAGCTCGGCATCGACGTCGAGACGCTGTGGCGCTGGCAGGCGGACATGGAGCGCACCGTCCAGGTGTCACTCAGCACCAGCGAAGGCGATCGCGACGAAGCTGGTCCGTCGCCCATCGAGTTCCTGCGCGTCACCGCCGAGTCGGCCGACGAGCGGCTGCAGCAGGAGGAGACGGTCGCCGCACTGCGCGAAGCCATCCTCCAGCTCAAGGATCAGCAGCGCACCGTGTTGTCGCTCTACTACTTCGAAGAGTTGAACGCTCGCGAGATCGCGGACGTACTAGGCATCAGCGAGTCACGCGTCTCGCAGATTCGCTCCAAGGCACTCTCGCAGCTCCGTTGCATCATGCGCCCGATGCGAGCATCGGCGTAGTCGAATACGCTGGAGGTCAGGCAGTGGGGCCCGGGGGGGTCGACTCGCTGTCAGACTGAAGGACGAAAAGGTCGTGGCGCCACTGGTGCCACGACCTTTTCGTTTTCCGTCTAGGTGCGCGGCTTCTCGCGTCGACGTATCTCGAGCAGCGAGGGTAGCTCGAGCACGGCTTCGCGATTCGCGTACGAAAGCGCACCGCCGCAGCGGGTGGCCAGTGCCGCGGCGTCCACGCCCATGGCCTCAGAGGTGACGAGATGCAGGCGAACGGCTGCCTCATCCCCGGACAGCCATACGGCGACGGCCGCGGCGTGTGATTCAATGCCAGCGCGCTTCGCTGCGTCGATCATGAGCAGCGCGAGGCGCAGCATCGCCCAGCGGGGCACGCGCACCGGCAGAATCGCACCGGCCTTCTCCAGTGTGCAGGGCACCGAGCGCATGCGCGGATGATGACTGTGGATCTCGAGCGCCAGCTCGAGCACGGCGCTGAGCTCAAGCGACTCGAGCTCATCGCTCCGCGATGCGAGCACGCTCACGAGCGCGCTCACCTCATGCAGCCGATGGATCTCGTGGCGCAGCATGTCGATCTCCAGCGCGCCGTCGTCCACCGCCGCGAGCTCGGCAAAGGCGCTGAGCGCGGTGACGCGATTGTTCATCGCGTGCACGAGACCGCGCAGTAGATCCTCGAACAGCGGAATCCAGTCGCCCTCGTTATCCACCGGCCCCAACCTTTTTCTCGGAGCTCAGGATCGCGGCCACGGCCGCGGTGAGCGACGCCGGCGTGAACGGCTTGTCGAGAAGCGCGGTTTCCGACTGCGGGATTCCGTGGTCGGCGAGGACGTTGTCGGTGTAGCCCGAGACGAACAGAACCGGCACGCTCGGGCGTAGCGCCGACAACCGTTGAGCGAGCTCGCGGCCGTTCATGTTGGGCATGATGACGTCCGTGAGCAGGAGGTCGATCTCCTCCGGATGTTCGTCGAGCAGCGCGAGCGCGCGCAGCCCATCGGATGCCGCGAGGACGCGGTAACCGGCCCTCTCGAGCGTCGTACACGCAATCGCCCGGACTGCGTCGTCGTCCTCGGCAAGAAGAATGGTGCCCTCGCCACGCTCGCTGACCTCCGGAGGCTGGCTATTCGCCGGCGTGACCTCCCGCTCTTTGGCGAGCGGAAAGTAGACGGTGAACGTGGAGCCCTCGCCCGGGAGGGAATGAACGTCCACTCCGCCTCCGCTCTGTTGAATGACGCCATACACGGTGGCGAGACCAAGGCCAGTACCATGCCCCCGCTCCTTCGTCGTGAAGAACGGTTCGAACAGCCGTTCGCGAACCGCCGGCGAAATGCCGGTTCCGGTATCCGTGACACTGAGCGTGGCGTATTGGCCTGGCGCCAGTGCGCTGCCAGCCACGTTGTGCACGGTGGTGAATGTCCGCTCGTCGGTGGTGAGAATGAGCCTGCCGCCTCGCGACATGGCGTCGCGCGCGTTGACGGCAAGGTTGAGGATGACCTGCTCGACCTGTCCCGGATCGGCGCACACGAGCAATGGCGTTGGCCCGAGCGACAGCTCCAGAACGATGTTCTCGCTGATCAGGCGGCGGAGAATCTTCACGGTTCCCTGCACCGCAGTGTTGAGACTGAACACCGTGGGCTTGAGCATCTGTCGCCGGCTGAAGGCCAGCAGTTGATGCGTGAGCTCGGCGGCGCGTTGCGCGGCGCGCCTGATCTCGAGGAGGTCGTCGTGCACCGGCGACCCCGTGCTCGCAGACTCCAGCGCCAGGTCGCAGTAGCCGAGCATCGCGGTGAGGAGGTTGTTGAAGTCGTGCGCGATGCCGCCGGCCAGGCTGCCCACCGCTTCCATCTTCTGGGCCTGTCGCAGCTGTTCCTGCGACGCGCGCAGCGCACCTTCAATCCGATTGCGCTCCGTGACGTCGATGGCCACGACGAGTCGGGCTGGCGTGCCATCGACGACCATGCCGTCAGAGGTGATCTCGACATCGATGAGCTCACCCGACTTGGTGCGGTGCTTCCACACCTGTCCCTTGATGGGCTGGCCGTTGATCTCGCTGATCACCTTGGCCAGTCGCGGTACATCGGTGGCCGGACGCATGTCCATTACCGACATCGAGAGGAACTCCTCGCTCGTGTAACCATAGCGGTCTACCGCGGCCTTGTTGACTGCCGTGAAGCGCAGCGTGTCCGCGGAGTACAGCCACATCGGCAGTGGCATGGTCTGGAACAACACACGGTAGCGACGCTCGCTCTCGCTCAGCTCATCGCTGCGTCGCTGCAGCGCGCCTGCCATGTGGTTGAAGGTTTCCGCGAGCTGTCCGGGCTCCCCGTCGGCCTCGACGCGCGAGCGGTGCGTGAGGTCGCCCGCGGCAAAGGCATTTGCGTCAGCGATGAGCGCGGTAACCGGCTTGGCGATCCGCTGTGCGATGATCCACGCGATGCCGAGCGACACGATGAGTGACGCCAGGCCGAGGATGAACGCGTCGCGTCTCTGCTGGCGGGCGCTCGCGAGTGCGGTGCTTTTCCGCAGTCCGACGAAGACATGCCACGGCACCTTGGTCGACGTCGCGAATGCCGCCAGGCGTTCGACACCGTCGACTCCCGTCACCTCGCGCACGCCTTCACGCTCGGTGAGTTTGATCTTCGCGCCGGGGGTGTCGCTGACATTTCGGCCCACCCATTTCCTTCCATCTTCGGTGCGTGCGAGCACCACTCCCCGTTCGTCGATCAACGTGACGACCGAGCTCTCCGGAAGTGAGGCGGGCATGAGGAACTGTTCGATCCGTGCGAGCGTGGTGGAGGCGGTCACGACGGCGCGCGGCCGTGCATCAGGGCCGAGCACCGCGCGTCCAATGCCGATCGTGGCGGCGCCGGTGACGCGGCCCATCATCGGCTCCCCGAAGCCGAGTCCGCGCGCGGACATCGCCTCGCGAAAGTACTTGCGATCGGCGACGTCGTACCGCCTTCGCGTGCTCGATGCGTTCGACAGTCCGATGACGTGTCCCAGCGTATCGGATATGGAGAGGACGAAAAGCCTCGTGTCGAGATCCCTGCTCGTGGACGCCAGTAGGGAGTCGTTGTAGGCGGCTCGGTTGGGATCGGTGCTGAGGGTGTGACTCAGTGCGACGAGCAGTGCGTCCACCACGCTGACGTGATCGTCGACCCGCGTGGCGATGCGACGCGCAAGTTGCAGTGCAACCGCCTCGGCATTGGCCCGCGCCTCGCGGTCAGCGCGCCGCACCTGTACGATGCTGAAGGCCAGTTGCGGCAGCGCCGCGGCGAGCACCAGGGCCAGCAGGCGAAGCCGAATGCTCGCGCCGCGCGAACCTAGGCGCCGAGTGGCGAATGCTTGTGACCCGGAGTCTTTCATCGATGTGTGCTCACGTGCATGATTGACGCATCATTTCCCGACGGAACGCCAAATGCCCGCTCCAGCCGTGCTCGCGTTGCTGATAGCTCTTGCTGTGCCCATCGATACCGTTCCCACGGCGCGCGACAGCGTCGTCGGACCGGTGCAGACGTCGCTGGCGAGTGCGGTGCGCAGCGTGCAGGACACCGTTCCGCGCCGGCGCCGGGCGATCGAGGTGAGCGAGTGGTATGAGCGCCGTCTGCGCATCCACCGATACGGAGCGTATGCGATCTTTCCTCTGTTCGCGGCCCAGGCGGTCGCCGGAAACGAGATCTACAAGGATCCGCACAACGCACCCGACTGGGCGAAGACGACGCATCGCGCAGGCGCGACGGCATTGGCCACCGTCTTCACCCTCAACACCGTGACGGGTCTGTGGAACCTGTGGGACTCGCGCGCGGCCACGCAGGGACGGACGCGTCGCACGGCGCACGCGCTCCTGATGCTCGCCTCCGACGCGGGCTTCACCTACGCTGGCGTCAGGCTCTCCGACCAGGCCGAGAACAGCGTGGAGAAACGGCGCGAGCATCGAGCGTGGGCATACGGGTCCATGGCGACGGCGCTGACCGGCGTCGCCGTGGCGACACTTGGACGGGAGGATTAGCACGATGATGCTGGCGCGCGTGGAGGCGAGTGGACTGACCGGGGCTCTGGCGAAGCTGGCCGAACCCTGGGCAAAGATCTACGGCGACTACAAGGCAGTATCGGCCGCAGTTCTCTTTCTTCACCTGGTTCCGCTGATAATCGCGGCGGGAGCGGCTTTCATGGCCGATCGGGACACCTTGCGGTACGCCCGCGGCGGACCTGCGGACCGCGAACGCCAGCTGCGGGAGCTCGCGTCCATCCACCGCGTGGTGCTGTTCGGCCTCACGCTGTCGTTCGTGAGTGGCATCCTGATGTTCCTCAGCGACGTGGAGACCTTCGTCGGCTCGATCTTTCTCTGGATCAAGCTCGGGCTCGTGGCGCTGTTGCTGGTGAATGGATTGATGATGACGCGCACCGAGAAGGCGCTCGCGGCGGACGTGCAGAGCGACGCGCTGTGGGGCCGGTTGCGCACGATTGCCTGGATGAGCGCCACACTGTGGCTGTTGACGACGCTCGCCGGCGTGGTTCTCAAGGAGTTCGCATAGATGAGCAATTCGAAGGATGGATGTGGAGCGTGCGCGGCAAGTGGGCGGCGCGACTTCCTGCTCGACGCGCTTCGTGCGAGCGCGGCGGCGATGGCGGTCATCGGTCTCGCTCCGTCAGGTGCCCGGGCGATGCCGCTGCGCTGGATTTCCGCGCTGGCGTCGACGCTCGAAGAGAAGATCTATCCGATTCCCGCTGCTGACGGCGTGCAGATCGACAAGGAGAACGAGGTCATCCTGTCCCGCGTGGGAACGCAGGTGTACGCCTTTGCGCTCGCCTGCCCGCACCAGAACACGGCGCTGCGCTGGGAAAGCGGTGACAATCGATTTCAGTGCCCCAAGCACAAGTCCCGCTATCGCCCCGACGGCACCTTCATCGAGGGCCGGGCGACGCGCAGCATGGATCGCTACGCGGTGAAGCTCGCGAGCGGCCAGATCGTGGTCGACATCGACAAGGTGATCCAGGAAGACATGGATAAGTCGGCGTGGCAGCAGGCTGTCGTGACGCTTTCCTGATCGGCATTCAACCTTTTTCCTGCGTGACATGCCCTGTGACGACTGTCTGAGCCGGCGCGAATTTCTCTCTCGGAGCACGCTGGCGGTCGCCGGTGCGGCGGCGGTGGCCGCTGGATGTGGTGACGGCCACTTCGGACCGACGGCGCTGATACCGACGAACAGCAGGATCTCGCTGAAGACCGCGTCGTTGCCGGGCCTCTCTGTGGTGGGACAGCCGGTGAAGATCCCACAGAGCGTCGGTCTCATTGCCGTGAAGCGGACGGGCACGAACACCTTCGCCGCCGTCTCGACTGTGTGCACGCATCAGGGCTGCGAGATCGACGTCACCGGCGCGACCTTCGAATGCCCGTGTCACAACTCTCGCTTCGACAGCGACGGTCACGTCACCAGGCAGCCTCAGGGTACCGACGGCTCATCCACCAACCTGCCGACCTATACGACGCAGTACGACGCCGCGACGGATACCCTCACGATCGGGTAACCGCCGCACGTTCTATCTTCACTGATGCTCATTGGAATTGCCGGTATGGTGGGCTCGGGGAAGAGCACGCTCACCCGAGCGCTCGCGACACGTTTTGGGCTGCAGCACGCGCTCGAGAGCGTGGACGACGAGAATCCCTGGCTCGAGAAGTTCTACGCGGGCGGCGAAGAGGCGATGCGCGCGAACGCACTGCCATTGCAGCTCCACTTTCTCGCCACGCGGTTCGAGAGTATGCGTCGCATGCGCGGAGCCGGTGGCAGCTGGATCCTCGATCGCACCTGGTACGAAGATGCGGAGATCTTTGCGCGAGGGCATTTCGAGGAGGGGTTGATGCCTTCGCTCGAGTGGGACTTGTATCGGCGGCTCTATGGCGAACTTCTCCACTCGCCGGCCGCGCGACCGCCTCGGCTCATGGTCTACCTGCACGCGCCGCTGGAGACGATCGTCGAGCGCATTCGTACGCGCGGGCGTCCGAAGGAGAAGGATACGGCGGAGAGCTACTGGGCTACGCTGCATTCGCGGTACGAGCGGTGGATCGCGGACTTTCGCGCGTGTCCAGTCTTGAGCCTCGATGTGCGCGGGTACGATCTCGTCGCGGATCCGTCGGCGATCGAAGAGATAGCCGCGCGGGTACGGCAGCGCATCGACCCGGAGCTGCCGCAGACGGATCTCTTTCCCGCTGTGCTCCCTCGGATGGCGTCGATGGCGTCGATGGCGCCGAGCGCTTAGGGCGTTCCTCATGGCCCAGCAAGACTACGGAACCGAAAACCGACGAGAGCGGATTTAACGGATCTTTCGGATAACTGCCGGATCGGACCTCGGGCCGATCCCTACACGCCGAGTCGACGGTCTCTGCCACAACTGAAAGCCTTGATTTTTTATGCTGAGGGGCTGGCTTATGCACGCCGAAGCCAAGCCCTTTCTCGGAGCAGATCCGGCTTTTGTCAGTTAGATCCGGGCAATCCGTTCCCCTCGGTTGGTCGAGTCTGGCGGATCGACGCCTTGCGTCAGTTCCTAGCATAGGGTCGAACCTGGCGTCCCGGTCAGTGTATCATGTCGTGTCCGTCTACGAATGCCTCGGAGCCCCATGTTCACACTGTCTCGTCAATCGCTCCGCCCCATCGGCTTTCTTGCTGTCGTCGCCCTCGCCTCGGCATGCCGGGAGAAGGCGCCTGTCGCTACCGACTCCTCGCTGGCCAAGGATCTGGCCATGGCGCAGCGGGAAGCCGTGACGCCAACGGTGTTCAACGACGCCCCGATTGGCGGAAGCGTGCCGGCCGAGCGCGTACCGAATGCGCCGACTCCCAAGCCGCAGCCGCCGCGGGCGAATACGCCCACACCGCGCCCCGTGCCGAAGCCACGACAACCGCCGCAGCAGGTCGCGCGGACGCCGGAGCCCACTCCGCCTCAGCCCGTGGCGACAACGCCCGCTGAAGCGCCCGCGCCTGCCCCAGCGCCCGCCGCTGGCGTCATCGGCAGCGGCAGCCGAGTGGGCATGTCGACGAACGGGAAAGTCTGCACGGCCAGCCTCCTCGTGGGCGACAAGTTCACCGCGACGGTCACCAGCGGAACGACCGGCACCAATGGAGCGTCCATTCCTGCCGGCTCCATCGTCGTGCTCGAAGTGGCGTCCATCGACCGCGCCGATCCCATCGAGTCGAGCCACATCCAGTATCGCGTGCGCTCCATCGACGTGAACGGCGAGCCGCAGGCCGCCGCCGGGGACGTCACCAACCTCGGCACCATGCAGGCGGTGAACACCTCATCGGGCAACGACCGGAACAAGGTCATCGGCGGTGCGGTGGCCGGCGCGGTGCTGGGGAAGATTTTCGGCAGAAGCACGAAGGCGACCGTGATCGGCGCGGCAGCGGGTGCGGCGGCTGGAACCGTTGCGGCTCAGCGCGGGCACAGCTCGGATGCGTGCCTTCCCGAGGGGAGTCCGATGCGGCTGACGATCACACGGGACATCGTGGTGCGCCGCAGCGCTATTTGAGTACGACAATAAAACAGCAACTGCCTGGCTCGAAGCACGTGAATTGAAAAAGGGGTTCATCCGGGAATTCCGGGGAATGCTGCGCGACCTCTTGAGGAAGCACTGGGCGTGATTGCGGCGCTTCCCTGCAATCTCAGAGACCCCAGAAAAACAGCAACGCCCTGGCTTGAATCATGTGAATTCAAAGACGAATTGCATCACAGCGCCGAGAACGTGTCATGGTGCAGGGATCGCACATCCTCCTGGCGTGAGCGCCTGACAGGCGCGAGACCTCTCAGACATTCGATGGAGTAATTCCACACAATTCGCATGATTCAAGTCATGCGGTTGCTGTTGGTGTTCTTGGTTCATTCGGGATTTCAGGGAGTGCTGCGCGGGTCTCCAGGAAGCAGTAGCCGTCATCGCGAGCGTTTCCCTGAATTCCCGGAAAGCCCTGAAAAAGAATTGCGTCTCTGCGCCGCCCAATTTCGAGGCGCTGAGACGCAAATTTCTTTTCAGGTCGCCAAGTCCAGGTGGTGAAGCGCCACTCGCCTGCTTACGGATTAATTCCAACAGATTCAAAATGATTCAAGTCAGGCAGTTGCTGTGCCCTAGTCGTTGTGACATGCATCACACCCAAGCTGAATAGTCGCAATGGCTTAACGACCAGCGCGCGCCGACGTCTCCACTGTGACGGCGCGAGGGCCCCGCGTCGATTCTGATCGAACTCGACAGAGAACCCTCACTGGAGACAACCATGTTCAAGATCCGCTCGTTGGTCGCCGGCACCGCCATCGCGTTCGCCGCGACAAGCACCCTCTCCGCCCAGACGTCCGACGGCGCCAAGGGGCGCGAGCTTCGCCAAGACCGTCGCGAAATTCGGGGCGACACGCGCGAGTTGCGCGGCGACCACCGCGAGATCGTCGGCGACAAGCGCGAGCTACGTAGCGATCGTCGGGAGTTGGTCGGCGATCACAAGGACATCCGCCAGGATTCCCGTGAGCTGAAGGCGGCGCGCACGGCTCACGACAGGGCCGCGGTACTTGCCGCTCGCAAGGATCTGCGACAGGACGGCCGCGATCTGAATGGCGACAAGCGTGATCTCAGCGCCGACCGTCGCGACACCCGTCAGGACGGCACAGAGGCTCGTGGCGACCACCGCGAGCTGCGTCAGGACCGCCGGGAGCTCAAGCGCGACAAGCGCAGCTGAAAAGCAGGTCCCGCGACTTCGCTCGGGACGACAAATGTAACAACGCGATTTCTGAGAACGGGAACCACGAAAAGTGGCGGGCGATTGACCCCAAGTGGTCACTCTCTCGCCACTTCGTCGTCCTTCTATGCACAGGACGAACTCGTAATTCCCGCGATTAATGGCACCACGGCGCACTCCCTAGCTCCACGGGGTTACGCCCCGATGGGTCAGAGGAATACTCTACTGGCGATGGCAGCCGACGCACGAGACGAGACCAAGATACCCACGGACCCCGCTGCTCCTTCCGAGGAGGAGCGGGCCATGCGTGAGGCCGAGGCGCGCGCACTGGCCGAGAGTGGCCTGGGCTCGGGCCTGCTCGCGCGGCAGGCGTCGCCGACGGACGTCGAGTCCATCGCGGTGCTCAAGGTCTGTCCGCAGTGCGGCACCGAATACGAGACAGCGGCGCGCTTCTGCCCTAGTGACGGCAGCGCTCTCAGGCCCAAAGGGTCGGATTCGCTCATCGGCCGCGTGTTGGCCGACCGCTACCACATCCTCAAGCGCATCGGCGAAGGCGGCATGGGCCGCGTGTACCTCGGCGAGCACGTGAAGATGAATCGGCAGTGCGCCATCAAGGTGATGAGCCCTGCCCTGGTGAACGATGCCGAGTCGGCGGCGCGGTTCGCGCGCGAAGCGTCGAACGCGGCGCGCATCATCCATCCGAACGTCGCCGCGGTATTCGACTACGGAGAGAGCGAGGGGCTGATCTACCTCGTCATGGAGTATGTCGATGGCGAGCCGCTCTCGCGGCTGCTCGCACGCGAGGCTCCCCTGGGTCTCGACCGCGCCATCGAGATCACGAGACAGATCGCCGACGGACTCGGCGCCGCGCACGAGCTGGGCATCATCCATCGCGATCTCAAGCCGGACAACATCCTCATCACGAGGACGCGCGCCGGAAAGGAAGTCGCCAAGGTGGTGGACTTCGGCATCGCGAAGGCGATGCGCGAAGGCGTGGAAGAAGGGCTCACGCGGACCGGACAAGTCATCGGCACGCCGGAGTTCATGAGTCCCGAGCAGCTGCTCGGCGATCCGGTCGATGCGCGTGCGGATCTCTACGCGCTGGGCTGCATGTTCCACATGATGCTCACCGCCGCTCCGCCGTTCGACGCGAAGACGCGCGAGCAGATGATCAAGCGTCGGCTGTCGGAGGACGTGCCACACGTGCATTCCCTCGATCCGGGCATTCCGGAGTCGGTGGCTGGCATCGTGGCACGACTGCTCGCGCGTTCGCCGGAAGACCGGTACGGTTCGGCGGCCGAGTTGCGTGATGCGCTCGCGGGTACGCACCTGCGGCGTTCGCATCCCCCCAAGCTGACGCTGGACAAGCTCACGCCCCGCAGCGCACCCACGGTCGCCTTCCTGCGCGTGACGCAGGCGACGACGGAGATGACGGAGATTCCTGCCGCCAAGGTGTCGCGCCGCGCGCCGTACATCATCGCCGGCGTGGCTCTCGCGGCGATCGGCGTTGCATGGGCCGTTCAGGTTGCTCCGAGTCCGATCAGCGTCGAGCAGAAGAAAGCGCTCGCGCAGAACGTCGCGGCCGACTCGGCTCGCGCTGTTCCGCCGGAGAGTCTTCCGCCAGTGGCGGCAGTCGTCCCCACGGATACGGCGGCGAAGTCCAATTCCTTGCCAGTCGTCCTGGTGGACACGGTGGCGCGCAACGCGAAGCTCCTTGCGCAGCACCGGCAGGACAGCGTCGCCCGCCTTGCGATGCAGGAGATGAACGCTGTGCGCGCGCCGCTCGTGAAGTTCGCCAAGGCGATCGAGAGCGGCGACACCGCATCGCTCAGAACTGCCTACCCGGCGATGACCGTGGGGCAGCAGGTGAGCTGGCAGACGAACTTCTTCGCGCGCGCCGAGAACATCGAGACGTCCATTCGGTACGGGGCGACGCGCATCTACGGCGACTCAGCCGACGCGGAATTCTCGCTGAGGCTGAAGATCAACTACAAGGATTCCAAAAGCTCCGGTGCCATCCCGCTGAACCAGCACGCTCGGCTCACGCGCGTTGGTGATCGCTGGCAGATCGTTGCGCTGCGCTGACGCCCGAGGGATCACGGCGTGATCTTCTTGCCGATCCTGCTGCGCAGGGCCGTCGTCACGCTGTCGAGCTGCGCGACGTCGAAGCCTACGTCCCACTCATCGCCGCGAGCCCAGTTGGCTTCGTGCCTGAGTTGGAGCTTCTTCCAGTCGTCGCCGAGGAAGCGCGCGGTGAGCCGGGTGCGATAGCGGAGATCGGGCACGCCATCGCGAAGGAGGCTCGCCTCCCATGCGGTCATCGCGAAGCCGGCGCGCGGATCCTGGACTTCCACCGTGTAGCGCTGTGAGAGCGCATCGACGAGCGAGCGCATTGCCTGCACCTTTGTGATGCCGTCGCGCACGTCGATCGACCGCGTGACCTGTGACTCTGCCGTGGATCGCACGAAGGTCGTCGGCGCGGTCGCGTTGACGGTCGTGATCGTGGCAGCGGCCACCGCTTCGGCAGGCGTTGGAGCGGAAGTGCCCTTCCCCATGCCGCCGCAGGCGGCGAGACCGAAAGTCAGAACGAGCGCGGGGAATCTCATGAGCGGAATATGACAGGGATTTCGGGTGCCGGACAGTCGGACGAACCAAACGTCCGACTGTCCGAGCATGATCACTGAACGCAGCGTCCCTTCGGATCAGGCTTCGGCTTGTCGACGACGATTCGGTGATCGAGGTTCGCCACGGTAGTAGCGGCATCTTTCACGTATTTCGCGATGTCGGCCATGTGCGCGTAGTCGATGTACTGCGGCTCGTCGGTCACCTGGTGGTAGTCGGAGTGTCCGCCGGTGGTCATGAAGACGATCGGGATGCCGTAGCGCGCGTATTCGTAGTGATCGCTGCGGCAGTAGATGTTCTGCGGATGCCCGTTGGTATCCATGCCGTAGTCGAAGTTGAAGCCGTACTTACCAGCGGTGTTGACGGTTTCCATGAGGTCACCGAGCTCGGTGGAAAGCCTGCGGGAGCCAACGAGCTGGAGATAGCCGCGTCCGCCATGCAGGAGCTCGCCGGTCTTGGATTCGCCCGTGATGTCGGCGAGCGCTCCGCGGCCGACCATGTCCATGTTGAGCTGCGCGACGATGGAATCACGCGGCACCGTGGGGTGGTCGGTGAAGAATTCCGAGCCCCAGAGACCTGCTTCTTCGCCGGCGTGCCAGACGAAGAGAATCGAGCGCTTCGGTTTGGTCTTCTGCGCCGCGAACGCCTCCGCGATCTCGAGCACGCTCACCGTGCCGCTGCCGTCGTCGTCGGCGCCGTTGGCGATGGAGTCGCGACGCACGCCGTGCAGCGCATGCAGGCTGTCGGTGATGGTCTTGATGCGTGCGACCTGTTCCGGCGTGGGACTCTGCACCGGCGGGCTGTCGGCGCCCTGCGGACGCGCGACCATGTTGAAGGCGCGGATGGAGTCGTGATCTGCCGGCCGGTTGTTGAACCCGATGTGATCGTTGTGTGCGCCGATGGCGACGTACTGATTCTTGAGCACCGGATCGGAGCCCGGCAAAAGGGCGACGACATTGCGGCCCGGCGCCTGTTCCTTCCGCAGGATGATCGTGCCGCTCATCGCCTTGCCGGCGGCGCCTGGCTTCGCGCTCTCGAGCGGTCCGAAGAGGAGGTTCGCAACGCGCTGCGTGATGAGGATCGACGGCGTGGATGCCGGGGGCGCCCCATCGCGTTGCAGCTGCTGCGTATGTAGCGCGCCAGCCTTCTGGTTCGCGGGTACGCGGTCGAGCGAGACGACGAAGACCGCGGCCGCGCGCGCGATGCGTGAGCGCAGCGACGGCGAATTCGGCGGAAGGACGCCCATCGGGATGTTCAGCACGACGATCTTGCCTGCCGCGTCGTCGCCGGAGATCCAGGTGGTGCTGTCCGTGCTGCTGCCGAAGTAGACGACCGGCACGCCGTCGAGCGCGATGCGGCGTTCGTCGCGCGCGATCGGCAGGTAGTCGGTGGCGACGGTGAGATTCTCGCCGCCGACACTCACGGCGGAGGTGCTGTCGAACGAGTAGGAGTAGAGCGGAAGATTCTGGAAGTAGCCGCCGTTGTCGCCGGCGGGCTGGAGTCCCATGCGGCGCACTTCACGCTCGATGTAGGCGGTGCCCATGAGGTTGTACTTCGTTCCAACCTGGCGGCCCATCATCGAGTCGTCGGCGAAGATGTAAAGCCGCGTCATGAGGTCGCTTGCGCTGATCTCGGGGGACGTCGGCTTCCCGGTGTACTTGATGGGCAACTCGGCGGTCTGCGCCGCGCTCGGTACGGCGTGGAGGAGCAGCGCACCGAGTGTCAGTGCGGTGACGGTGCGAACTGATGACATGCTATTTTGACTCCGGTGAACGGTCATCCAAGAATAATGCGGCGGCCGCTTCGCGGCCTTACGGGGGCGGCGCCTTTGGCGCCTTACGGGGCGCTCGCTGCGCTCGCGTACGGCAACCGTCTGCGAGCTCCGTGGAGGACGGGCCTAGCGGGCTGACTGCGCATCGTCGAATTTCCCCGGATGAAACTCGCTGTTCCTCTCGAAGCTGCGCCCGGTGAACTCCGGGTCGCCCTCACCCCCGACAGTGTTGGACGATTGGTGAAGGGCGGACATGAGGTTCGAATTCAGGCCGGCGCAGGGGAACGCGCCGGCTTTCCCGATTCGGCCTACGCCGACCACGGCGCACAGGTGGTTCCCGCGGGGGAGCTCTACACCGAATCAAATCTCGTGTGCCGCGTGCAGCCGCCATCTACCGATGAGGTCGCGGCGATGCCGGAGGGCGTCGCCATGCTCTCGCTGATGAACGTCTCGCGCAACCGCGACGTCCTCGACAAGCTCGCGGCGCGAAAGATCACCGCACTCGCGCTCGAGCTCGTGCCGCGCATCACGCGCGCGCAGTCGATGGACGTGCTGTCGTCGCAGAGCACGGTGGCCGGCTACAAGGCGGTGCTCATCGGTGCAGGGGCGCTGCCGAAATTCCTGCCCATGCTCACCACGGCGGCCGGCACCGTGTCGCCTGCGAAGGTGTTCATCATCGGCGCGGGCGTCGCCGGCCTTCAAGCGATCGCCACCGCGCGCCGGCTCGGCGGTGTCGTCTCGGCGTTCGACGTCAGGGCTGCCGCTCGCGAACAGGTACTCTCGCTCGGTGCCACGTTCGTGGCCACGGAGCTCGTCGTCGCGGGGGCGGAGACATCAGGTGGCTACGCGAAGGCACAGAGCGCGGACGAGGCGCAACGCACGCGCGACGCCCTCGCGAAGCACCTGCCCGAAGTGGACCTCGTCGTGACCACGGCGCAAATCCCCGGACGCGACGCACCGAAGCTGATCTCGGCCGAGATGGTGAAGACCATGCGTCCGGGCGCTGTGATCGTGGACCTCGCCGCGGAGTCCGGCGGCAACACGGAGCTCACGAAAGCCGGCGAGACGGTGCAGGCCGGTCACGTATCGATCATAGGGCCCGTGAATCTTCCCGCGACAGTTCCCTTCCACGCCAGCCAGATGTTCAGCAGGAACATCCTGGCGCTCGTAACGCATCTGTCGAAGGATGCGAAGCTCGTGATCGATGCCGACGACGAGATTACCGGACCCATGACCGTCGTGCGCGACGGACAGGTCGTCGCGCGCCCCACTTCCTGAGCCAGGTGCGATGCTGATTCTCGAACTCTACATCTTCGTGCTCGCCGGATTCGTCGGTTTCATGGTGATCACGAAGGTGCCGCCACTGCTGCACACTCCACTCATGTCGGCGACGAATGCCATCTCCGGCATCTCGCTCGTGGGCTCGATGGTCGCCGCCGGAGGCAAGCACGGCACCGTCGCCACGATTCTCGGCTTCATCGCCGTAGTGTGCGCGACGACGAACGTCGTCGGCGGCTTCCTCATCACGGACCGCATGCTGAAGATGTTCCGCCGGGATGATCACACGAAGGCTGTGGTACCGAAGCCCTGATGCGCGAGTACATCACGCAGGCCACGTACCTCATCGCGTCGGTCCTCTTCATCCTCGGCCTGCGCGGCCTGACGCATCCGGACAAGGCGCGGCGAGGCATGCAGTACGCCGCGATCGGCATGCTCGTGGCGATCTGCGGCACGCTGATCAACCACGACATCATCGACTACCGGTGGATCGCGGGCGGCCTCGTGCTCGGCACGCTCATCGGGTATCCGCTGGGCATGTGGGTGCCGACCACGGCGCTGCCGCAGCGAATCGCGATGTCGCTCAGCTTCGGCGCGCTCGCGGCGACACTCGTCGGCGTGTCGGAGTACTACAACGCGTTTCATGGCGGCGAAGGAAGCATCGCGGCGGCGCGCATGGCCGCACTCGGCTTCGAGGTGCTCCTCGGTT
>JAQBPV010000127.1 GCA_028287345.1 Gemmatimonadota bacterium | reverse complement strand
CAGCACGCGTCGATGCGACGATCACGTACACGGACACCTCCGTGAAGCTACCGAGCGGCGCGGTGGGGAGAGCGTGGGTGCAGATCGCGGGCGATGAGCCACTCGTCGCGCGGCGCGCAGTGGAGCTGCCCGAGTCGTTCCTTCGCTCCGATCGCGAGAAGCAGACGAATAGGATGCTCATCGCCGGATTGGCCGGGCTGCTGTTGGTGGGCGGGATCATCACCGGCGCGCTGGTCGTCACGCGGCGGCGTCCGATCGTGCTGCACGATGGAGTGCTGAGCCGAGGGCAGACGGTTGGATTTCTTGGCGGTGTTGCAATTCTCGCGGTGCTCGATCGTCTGCAGTCGCTGCCCACGCAGCTCTTCTCGTACGATACGTCCGAGCCGTGGAGCAGGTTCGTCGGGACGACGTTGCTTGGATTCGTCGCAGTGGTGCCGATCGCGCTCTTCGTGCTTGGTGTGTGGTTGACACTGGGCGCGCTGCGGCGTCGCGTAGGAGTGCCGATGGCGCCCGAGTCGGCGTCGCCGCAGAGCGACGTGCTGGTGAGTGGACTCGGAATCGGTGCGGTCGTCTATGCAGCCGCGCACTTCGATTCCCTCGTGCCGACGACTGGCATACCGCGCACACCGATGACGATGCTCGACCTCGCGATCCCGATGTTTGGTGGCGTGGCCGGCGTTCCTTCCTCGGCGCTGATGATGGCGGCGTTCGTCGCGATTCCGATTCTCGTGGTGGGGGGAATTGCGTCGAACTGGAAGGTGCGGGCGATCATCGGAGCGGCGATCGCGGCGTTGATCGCGGTGCTCGTGGCGAACCTCGCGCCGCCAGGCGAGAGCGATCCTGCCCGGTTGGCGGGGCTCGTGGTTGGTGTCGCTCTCGTGGCGCTTGGTGTGCGCGCATGGGGCACATCGAGTGCGCTGTCGTGGATCGTCGCGGCGCTCGGCTTTCAGGCGCTGAATGGTTTGCGTCTGGCTGTTTATGCGCCGACGGGTCAGGAGCGCGTTGCTGGTGCGCTCACGCTGATTGTGTCGGCGGTGCTTGTTGCACTCATCCGTGGTTCAACACAACGAATTAGAACTGCCTCTAGTTGATCTTTCGCAGTTTCCGTTTGCTCCGTTCAATCCGACACAGACTGATCGAACGGAACTGAACGGAAACTAGCTGCTCTGCTTCGCCTTCCACGCTGCGAGAACTTCCTTCTCCCGGGCCATGGCCAGCCCATTGATTTCGCCATTCAGCGTGGCGTCCTGCTCCTTCTGCGGACGCGTCTTGTGCCAGTCGAGCGTGTCCTTCGCCGTCACGGCGAGTGGGCGGAACGTCAGCCCCTTCGCGATCGCCTTCGACGCATTGCGACGCTGATACCCGGCCGTCCGGCCATACGGCGGCTGCCACACCGTCATGTTGCGCCACGGACGCACGTTCTGTGTCTGCAGGAACTCCCACGGCACCCACGTGAACTGCGCGCCCGCCGTCGTGATCGCCTTCACACCATAGAGCATTTCGGCGATCGTCATCGGCTTCTCCGGTCCGATCGCGTTGTACAGACCGAACTCGCGCGCCTCTGCCATGCGGATCATGAACTCGGCGAGGTCGCGCGAGTCGATGAACTGGCAGGGGTCGTCCGGCTTGTCCGGCGCCAGCACTTCCCCGCCCTTGTCGATGCGCGCCGGCCAATACGTGAACCGATCCGTGCGATCGAGCGGACCGACGATCAGGCACGGACGAATGATCGTGTTGATCCCGGGATAGTGCGTCTCGACTTCCTGCTCGGCGCGCGTCTTCAGTGCGCCGTAATACTGCCCCGCATGCGCTGGCACGAGCGTGTACGGATCGAGGTCGGCAGGCATCGGAGTGGTCGGACTCTTTTCGTCGATGCCGATGACGCTCTGGTCGCTGTACACCGACGTCGTCGAGATGAACATGTAGTGCTTCGTGTTGCCTTTCAGATATTTCGCCGCGTTGCGCACCCACGCCGGATATGTCGTCGGGTTGTCGATGACGACGTCGAACTTCTTCCCGTCGAGCGCCGAGGTATCGTCATTCAAGTCGCCGACGAGCTCCTCGGTCACCTTTCCCTTGAAGACGCCCGGGCGCGTCTTGCCGCGATTGAACAGCGTCACACGATGGCCGCGCGCGATGGCGTAATCCACCTGCTCGGGTCCCGTGAAGCCCGTTCCGCCGAGGATGAGGATGTTGAGCGATGCGGGTGCGCGTCCGACGTCGCGACGTTTGGCTGACGTCGCCGGCATCGAAGGAGCAGCGTCGAGACGCGAACCGAGCGGAGCGAGTCCGATCGCGCTGCCGAGCGTGGCGGCCCATTTGAGGAAGGTGCGCCGGTTGGTCGACATCGGTAGCTCCTGTAGCAGGCAGAGTGGGGATTCGCGGGTCAGGAGCTAACATGGACTGCGTGCCCGGTTGGGGCTAGTTTCGGGCGCTGCTTCCTCCCTATCGGAGCACCTCATGACTGTCTCGCGCCGCTCGTTCCTCGCCACCGTCGGCGCCGGAAGCGCTGGCATCCTCGCGCTTCCGCTCATCGAGTGGCGCGGTTACGAGGCTCTTCACGCCCAGGGCACGGCATCGCGGCGCGCCGACCGCCTGCTCGCCGCGCAGCCTGGCATGACCCGCATCGACAGCAACGAGAATCCCAATGGGCCGGGCGAGCACGTCTTCGCCGCCATTCGCAATCATCTCGGCGAGTCGAACCGATATCCAGTGCGGTCGGAGGACGATCTCATCAAGGTCATCGCGGATAAGCACGGCGTGAAGCCGGAGAACGTCATCCTCGGCTGCGGTTCGGGCGAGCTGCTTCGCTCGGCCGTGCATGGCTTCACGGCGAAGGACCGCGGCCTCCTCGTGCCCGAACCGACCTTCGAGGCGCCGGCGAATTTCGCGACCTTCCTCGGCGTGCCCGTCGTCGGCAAGAAGGTCGACGCATCGCTCCATGCGGACCTCGACGCACTCATCGACGCCGCGCGCGACTCGCGGCCTGGACTCGTCTATCTCTGCAACCCGAACAACCCCACCGCGACCGTTCATGGTCACGCGGACGTCGTGAGCTTCATCGATCGCGTGAACAGCCGGTCGCCGCAGTCGACGATCCTGGTCGACGAAGCGTACCACGAATATGTCGACGACACGTCGTACGCGACCGTCATTCCCGTCGCGATCGCCAACCCGCGCGTCGTCGTCACTCGCACTTTCTCGAAGGTGTTCGGGATGGCCGGCCTTCGCGTTGGCTACGCCATCGGACAACCCGAGACCCTCGCCAAAATGTCGCCGTGGCTACTCGGCTCGAACGTCAGCCAGCTGTCGCTCATCGCGGCCGCCGCAACGGTGAACGATGCGAAGCACATCGAGCTCGAGCAGAAACGCAACCGTGAGACGCGCGCGCTCACGGTGAGATTCTTCCGCGAAGCCGGCTACAAGGTCCCCGATGTCCAGGCGAACTTCATGATGGTCGACATCCATCGCGACGTGAAGGCCTTCAAGGCCGAGTGCATCAAGCACAAGGTCGCGATTGGGCGGCAGTTCACAGCGCTTCCGACACATGCGCGCGTATCCATCGGGACGTCAGCCGAGATGAAGAAGGCGCTCGCCGTGTTCAAGACCACTTTGGCGTAAGGTCATCACAGCGACTGCGTCAGAAGTTCGTTCACGGCGGCGGCGCTCACCCCGTAGCGCGCTAGTAGCTCTGCAACCTGACCACCGTCACTGCGCGTGAGGGAATGCAGCAGCAGAAGTCCGTTCACCGACTCCTGTCGCAGCTCCATCGCGAGCGCGATGGCTGCCTTCAGCGCTGCTTCCGCGTCGGCGTGCATCGGTAGCTCCGGCCGATCGATGTGATCTTGGCCAGGTGCCAGGCGATCCGCCATGTCGGTGTGAAAGCGTTCGACATCAAACCGGCCGTCACTCTTCACGATGTACAGCGGCGGACCGCCGACACGGAACAGCCCGACGAGCAGGTTCTCTGGCCGTACATCCGCCTGGCCAAGGTGTGCTGCATCGTGGCTCGCCAACTCGAGCGCTGTCGCGAGCGACGAATCGATGGTCGGTGCTGGCAGCGGTCGAGCGTCGCGCCCGGCAAGTATGACGTCGGGATCCATGCCGCAGAGTTCAAGGATGCTCCGAATTACGGCGTCCTCTGGTCGCTGCTCGAACCTCTCGCGCGCGAGTTCACGCGCGGAGGTGGCCGACTGGTGGCCACGAAGATCGAGGTTCGCGCCGCAGCGCACGAGACACTCGACGGCGGCCTGCATCCCGTTGCCGACAGCGATGTTGATGAGTGGCTCGCCAAAGACGAGGCTGTTCAGCGGGGCGCCATGCGACGCCAGGTACTCGAGCACACCAGTGCGACCGTTGAGCATCGCCACGATCAGCGCCTCGACGAGAATCTCCTCGTCGCTGGCCTCCGGTAGCGGCATCATGCCCGGCAGCCCGACGGCGAGGAAGTCCGGCCGGTTTTGCCGGGCCGCCGGAGTCGGCTTGTGCTGGCGGTCGAGAAAGCTGCGCACGCCGTCGACGTCACCGAGACCGGCAGCGATCCAGAGTGCACGACGCGGCGTGGCCTGCGCCGCGAGTACATCTACTGCCTCGCCATTCCAATAGCGCAGCAGTGCGTGTTCCAGCGCCGTGAGACCGTTGGGTGCAACGCAGTTCGGATCGGCTCGCTCCTCGAGTAGACGGCGCACCTCGTCCGGCGTCATGCTCATGTGTCCTCGGAGGCGAACGTTCAGCGCATGCTGGCGGTCGAAGTCGTGTTCCACGAGCCACTGCATGATCGGTCGCATCGCATCCGCGCCGCGCGTTCGCTCCTGCCAGAGCGCCATCGTCATGAGCGTCCAACCGCTCGTCATCTCGTGCTCCGATGGGTGCATCAACGCGGGAAACTCCGCGACGATGCGCTCCAGCGCGCCGAGATCTCCGGCTTCCATCGCAGCCTTGACGCGATGCATGGGATCCACATCCCATGCAGCGGGCCGAGTCGCGCTCGGCGCTGCGAGGCGCTCGAGCAGCACGTCCCAACTCTGCGCGCCCTGCATGCGCGCTACGGCGAGGCGCGCATCGTCCTCGGTGACGACGCTGTCGAAAACGTCATCCACGGACATGCCATAGAAACGCGGCACATACGCCGCAATGGCGCGACGCGCCCAGTCGCGATCCGCATAGTGCTCGGAGAGCAACCCACTCACTCTCCTGTCGTATTGGTCGCGATCACCGTGGAGCTCCAGGGGAGCGTGTCGCTGACGTTCGACATCGCCGAACCAGCGCACGAGTCGCGGCCAACTCGCGAACCCGTACTCTCGTGCGACGATCAGCTGCGCGTCGGCAAGCCGGATGCGTTCGGGGGCCGAGACGTCGATGTGCGGGTGTCGCTCGCGGGCGCGGGCGAGAGACTCGGGGTTACCGGCGCGTAGCCGGCGCAGCAGTGCCTTTGCTTGCTTGTGCTCGTACTCGAGGCTCGGCCTCGGCGGCATCGGGCGCAATGCGGACATGACTCCTCCTTTCGGAATGGCCCGTGTCCGCGTGGTGGGCCTGAAAAGAGGGTGACTAGCTCGTGCGTGAACGACAGCGACACGGATGGGACTATCCCTTCCCGCGGACCGGATGCGCTCCGTCAGCGCAATGATACGTTCGCTGCACAGTTGATCGGCGTCAAGCCAGCGAATCGCCAGCGACTCGACCGCTCCGGCCGTAAGTTGAGCGCGGATCTGATCGTCGCGCGGGTGCGACGATCAGGCAGTTCAGCGACTCTCACCGGGTGTCTCATGCGGTTGCACATAACACGTCTTGCGCTGCTGTTGTTCGCGGCGCCGCTTGGCGCACAGAGCTCTACCGCCCTTAAGCCTCCGGCCGCGATCAAGGCGATTCGCGAGCAGGACATCAAGCGCGATCTCTACATCATGGGCGGCGACGACATGCGCGGCCGCGAAGCCGGCACGCTCGACGAGATGCGTGCATCGATGTGGTCCGCCGAGGAGATGCGGAAGATCGGCTTGGTGCCGAAGGGCGACATGGGCAGCTGGTTTCAGTGGTGGAACATGCGCCGCACGCGCATTTCGTCGACGTCGAGCTCTGTGACGATGGGCGGCCGAACGCTCGCGCTGTGGACCGACATCACTCCGGCGACGAACACTGCTGTCGATGTCTCGGGGACGACGCTATTCGTCGCCGACACGCGCGACACTACGGTCGACGTTCGCGGCAAGATCGTCGTCGCGACGCTCGTTCCACCTGCGCCCACCGCCATTCGCAGCACGACGAATACCTACGAGTACAACTACACGCGACCGGCCATCACGGCGATGAGCAATGCACTCACACGGCGCGGTGCGGCCGGAGTCGTGATCGTCGCTGACTCCATCGCCGAGATCGCATTCGATGGGGTGGCGAAGGTGCAGTCGCGTGGGACGTACGATGTGGTGGGCGGTGTGCCGCGGTTCATTCGAAATCCGACGGGTGCCGCGGCGGGCCGTGGTGGCGCAGGCGGTGGACAGGTTGCTCAAGTGCCCGTACTACTCGTCCACCGCGGCGCACTCGCCGACTGGCGGACGGATGGCACGTCGGTGGATATCCATCTTCGCTCCGAGACGTTCGACTATCCGTCGGTGAACGTCATCGGCGAAGTGCGCGGCACGGATCCCAAGCTGCGCGACGAGTACGTGCTCTTCAGCTCACACCAGGATCACGACGGCGTGCGGTACGTCGTCGCCGGCGACTCCATCTGGAACGGCG
>JAQBPV010000417.1 GCA_028287345.1 Gemmatimonadota bacterium | reverse complement strand
TCGCGCGCTTCAACGAAGTCGCCGAGCGAACGCCGCATCTCGCGAAGGTGTCGCCGGCGTGGGATGGCGATCGCCAGTGGCACATGCAGGACGTCCACGCTGCCGGCGGCATCCCCGCCATCCTGGCCGAGCTCGCGCGCAAGCCCGGCACGCTGCACCTCGATGCGATGACGGTGACGGGGCAGACGATCGGCGAATCCGTGGCCGGCGTGACGAACGTGAATCCCGCCTGCATCCGTCCTATCGACGACCCGCACACCCAGCGCGGCGCACTCGCTGTCCTCTTCGGTTCACTCGCGCCACTCGGCGCCGTGATCAAGGTCGGCGCCGTGTCACAACATGAGATGACATTCCGTGGCCCCGCTCGCGTGTTCGACAGCGAAGAGTCCGCGCACGCCGCGGCCATTGCTGGCGACATCCACGCTGGCGACGTGATCGTCGTGCGCAACGAAGGCCCGCGCGGCGGACCGGGTATGCGCGAGATGCTCGCCCTCACGAGCCTTCTCAAGGGCATGCCGATCGGAGAATCGGTCGCGCTCGTCACCGACGGACGATTCTCCGGCGGTACACGTGGACTGTGCATCGGACATGTCTCGCCGGAGGCCGCCGAGGGTGGTCCGATCGGGCTCCTTCAAGAGGGAGACATCATCGCGATCGACCTCGCCGCTCGGCAGCTCGACGTCGAGGTCTCGGAGTGGGAGCTCGAGCGCCGCGCGAGTGAGTGGCAGGCACCCGCGCCGAAGTTCACCCGCGGCTGGCTCGCGAGATACGCCGCGATGGTGACGAGCGCACACACGGGTGCAGTGCTCGCCGTTCCGCCGGCGCGCGAGCTCGCAACCAAAGGTGCGCGATGAAGACGCCAACCGATCCGGCGCTGCGCACCGGCGCGCAGATCCTCTGCGAAGCGCTCGTCCGCCAGGGCGTCGATGTCATCTTCGGCATACCGGGGGGCGCCATCATGCCGTTCTACCACGCGCTGCCGGAGTACGCCGACCAGCTGCATCATGTGCTCTGTCGCCATGAGCAAGGCGCGGGACATGCCGCCGAGGGCTACGCGCGGGCGAGTGGACGCGTGGGCGTGTGTGTGGCGACGAGCGGGCCTGGCGCAACGAATCTCGTCACGCCCATCGCCGACGCATGGATGGACTCGTCGCCGATGGTGGCCATCACCGGGCAGGTGTCGAGCGCGTTGCTCGGCACAGACGCATTTCAGGAAACGGACATCATCGGCATCACGGTGCCGATCACCAAGCACAGCTACCTCGTGCGCGACGCGCGCGAACTGCCGCGCGTGGTCGCCGAGGCGTTTCACATTGCCTCGACGGGAAGGCCCGGGCCCGTATTGATCGACATCACGAAGGATGCGCAGCAGGCGAGCGTCGTCCCCGATTGGGAGACGACACATGATCTCGCCGGCTACGACGACCATCGTCTGCGTGAGATCGACTCCGATGCCGTCGGTGCGGCGGTCGAGCTGCTCGTCAACGCGGAGCGACCGCTCATCCTCGCGGGCAATGGGGTAATTCAGTCGGGTGCGACCGCCGAGTTGCTCGCGCTTGCCGAGTGCACCGGTATTCCCGTCATCACGACGCTGCATGGCCTCGGCGCATTTCCGCAGAATCATCCCCTCAGCCTCGGCATGCCTGGCATGCACGGCTGGGTGCACGTCAATCGCGCTATTCAGCGCTGCGATGTGCTGCTCAACATCGGCAGCCGCTTCGACGATCGCGTGACGGGCAAGGCATCGACGTTCGCGCCGAACGCGTCGGTCATTCACGTCGACGTCGATCCTTCGGAGATCGGAAAGCTGGTAGCGGTGGAGGTGGGAATCGTCGGCGACGCAGCGGCGGCGATGCGGGCGCTTATTACAGAGCTGTCATCCCGCAGAAGCGAGCTTCGCTCGTGCGGGATGACGGATTTCCAACCCTGGCTCGACGAAGTACATCAGCTGCGCGAACAGTTCGAACCGCGCCAGGAATATCGCCGACGTCCCGATACCAACACGTTGCAGCCGCACGACGTCTGTGCTGCGTTGAACGCCGCGCGGCACCTGCGTGGCAATTGCCGAGTGGTCACTGACGTCGGACAACACCAGATGTGGACCGCACAGCTGCTCGACTGGCAGCGGCCGCGTTCACACATCACCAGCGGCGGCTCGGGGACGATGGGCTTCGCCGTGCCCGCCGCGCTGGGCGCCGCGATGGCGCTGCCTGACGAGACGATCTGGGTCGTCGTCGGCGACGGTGGATTCCAGATGACCAACCAGGAGATCGCGACGATGGCGCAGGAAGGGCTCACCAACGTCAAGATCGCCATCGTCAACAACGGCTATCTCGGCATGGTGCGTCAGTGGCAGCAGCTGTTCGAGGGCAAGCGTTACAGCGGCACGCCGCTCACGGGCCCCGACTTCGCCAAGCTCGCCGAAGCATATGGCGTGCGTGGCATGACTGTGGACAGCGTGGCACACGTCGACAGCGCCATCGAGGATGCTTGGAATTATCCGGGCATCGTCGTCATCGACTTCCGCGTCGAGCGCGAGGCGAACGTCTTCCCGATCGTGCCGCAGGGCCGAAGCATCGGCGAGATGATGACCGATGCGCACACTCACGCACCGGCGACTGACGTCGGACCGGCATTGGCAGGTACACCATGATGACGACCACCCGACCACCCACGCGGCGACACACACTCGTCGTCCAGCTGAACGACCGACCCGGCGCGCTGTATCGCGCCATCGGTCTCATACGGCGACGCGACTACAACGTCTCGAGCCTCGTCGTCGGACCGACCGATGGATCGGGAACGAGCTGCATGGTGCTCGTCGTCGAAGCGGCGAACGTGCACCAGATCGTCCAGCAGCTCTCGCGACTGATCGACGTCCTCCAGGTCGCCGAGTTGCCACAGGAGAATGCGCTTCTCGACCAGTTCGCCGACGCCATGCGCCAATTCGACTTTCCAGTTCTTCCTTCCTCAAACGCCCAGGAGCTCGTCCGATGACCGCACTGTATTACGATGCCGACGCCCATCTCGAGCGCTTCACCGGCCGTCGCGTCGCCATCATCGGCTATGGCAGCCAGGGGCACGCGCATGCGCTCAACCTTCGCGACTCCGGTGTCGATGTTCGCGTCGGACTTTCCGTGAGCTCACTCAGTCGTGCTGCCGCCACCGCCGAGCGACTCCGCGTGGTGACAGCGGAGCAAGCCGCGCGCGAGGCGGACTTCATCGTCATCCTCACGCCGGATCACACGCAGCGCGCTGTCTACGAGGAGGCGGTACAGCCCAATCTTGCCGCAGGCAATACACTCCTCTTCGCGCATGGCTTCAACATCCGCTTCGGTGAAATCGCGCCCGAACCGAACATCGACGTCATCATGGTCGCGCCGAAAGCGCCGGGTCATCGCGTGCGCGAGCTGTACGTCGAAGGGGCAGGCGTTCCCGCACTCGTCGCGGTGCACAGTGACTTCACCGGCCACGCGTTCGACGACGCACTCGCGTATGCGAAAGCGATCGGATCCACGCGCGCCGGCGCGTTGAAGACGACCTTCGCCGAGGAGACCGAGACCGACCTGTTCGGCGAGCAGGCCGTGCTCTGCGGTGGTGCCAGCGCGCTGATCAC
>JAQBPV010000065.1 GCA_028287345.1 Gemmatimonadota bacterium | reverse complement strand
CCCAGTACGTCTCGAGCACCTCGAGACAATTCGGCATCACTACGGCAAGCTTGTCGCCCTTCTTCAGCCCAATCGCGAGCAATGCGTTCGACAGCTTGTTCACCCGCACGCCCAGCTCTCGCCATGTCAGTCGCGTATTCCCACAGACGAGCGCGAGGTGATCGCTGCGATAGCGCGCGTGGCGCGCGACCAGTGATCCGACGTTCACGGTGATGCGAGCCGCCGCGCGAGCAGCGGACTCCGTTTGAGGTACAGGAGAATTCCCGTCGCAATCGCCGCCATGATCGCCAGCACGATGAACGCACTCTCGTCCCTGCCCGTACGAGTGCGAAGGAAGCCGATGAGATAGGGGCCGATGAATCCGCCCACGCTCCCGATCGCGTTGACCAGCGCAATGCCGACTGCTGCAGAGCCGCCGCTCAAGAGCATCGTCGGAATCGTCACGAAGGGTGCGAGGAAGCTCACGACGGATATCTGCATCAACGCCAGGCTGGCGAACCGCAAGACAGGATCGGCGGTCGCCGCTGCGCCGATGCACCCGAGCATCGCGAACGCGGCGCACGCGGCGGCATGGCCCGGTCGCTCACCCGCGCGATCCGAGCTTGCTCCCACGAGGAGGAGTCCGACCGCACTGATGACGGCGATTGCACCCGTCAGCACACCCGTCGCGAAATTGCTGATGTGCAGCGTCTCACGGATGAGCAGCGGCCCCCAGAACAGATATCCGTAACTCGCCGTCGTCAGTAGCAGCTGGATGATCGCCGCCAGCCACACCAGCGGATGCAGCAGCGCACGGAGTGGCGGAAGGCCGTGCGACGCCGGGTGCTCGCGCCTGTCCTGCTCCAAGCGACGCGCCAACCAATTGCGCTGCTCGGCGGTGAGCCACTTGGCCTCCTCCGGCCGCTCCGTGAGATACCGCAGCGTCACGATGCCGAGCAGCACCGACGGCACTCCCTCGATGAGAAACAGCCACTGCCATCCCTGCAACCCGAGACGGTCGTCGAACCCGAGCAACCATCCACCGAGCGGGCCACCGAGCAAACCTGACAGCGGAATGGCGATCATGAACTTCGCCATCGAGCTCGCACGCATCGACGCGGGAAACCACTGGCTCAGATAGTAGATGACCGCGGGAAAGAACCCCGCCTCTGCAACACCGAGCGCGAACCGCAGCACATAGAACTGCACAGGCGTGCGGACGAACATCATCCCGACCGCTATGAGGCCCCACGTGATCATGATCCGCGCGATCCACCGTCGAGCGCCGACTTTCACCAGTAGCAGATTGCTCGGCACCTCGAACAGCGCGTAGCCGATGAAGAAGATTCCCGCCCCCAGCCCGAACGCCGCCGGGCTGAAGCCGAGATCCTTGTTCATCTGCAACGCGGCCAGGCCGACGTTCGAGCGGTCGAGAAAATTGAAGATGTACAGCACGAAGACGAATGGCAGGATCCGTCGCCCCACTCGCTTCGTCGTCGACCGCTCCAGATCTGCCTCGATCAAGACAGTTCCGCGCGGCACTGCACTCGCGACTGCGGACACCGTCACGCCGCGCCCTCACCCGCGAATTGCTGGATCTCCCTGCGAACCGCCGACGCACCAGCTCCGAAGAGCAGCGTGATGTGATTGCCCGGCACGATCACGTACCTCGCATTGGAGAATGCCCGAGCCGTCGCGCGCGCAACCTGTTCGTCGAACAACGGCGGAGCATCCGGCGGACCGAATGGCGCCACTGCGTTGATCAACAGCACCGGCGCTTTGACATTCTGCACGTGATGCAGCCACGGTTCGATCGCGATGCCCATGGCCGCCTGCCCAATTGCCGCGTTGCTCGTCGCCGATCCAACGCGGCCATCGGGATGCTCCATCAGCTCCGCGCGAAAGTACGACTCCGCCGAGTCGTCCCAGATGCCATTCATGTAGGGCGCCGAGCGAATCGCCGCGAGGTACTCGTCGGCCGACGCATAGGTTCGCGTCAACCGGTCGAGCGACGGCTTGAGCAACACCGCAATCCGCGGATGCGACGAGATGGCCGCGTCGATCACGACCAATTTCGACACACGCTCGGGATAGTGCGCCGCGATGTAGATCGCGAGATAGCCGCCGAACGAATGGCCCCCCATCACCACACGATCGAGACCGAGTGAATCCAGCAGTGCGATGACGTCACGTGCATGATCAGCCATCTCATAGCCACTCTCCGGCTTTCCACTGCGCGCTCGGCCGCGCAGATCAGGCGCGATCACGCGGAAGGCTGGGCTCAATCCCGCCGCGATGATCCCCGCAAAGGAGCTGGCGTTGGCCGACAGTCCGTGCAGCAGGACCATCGGCGACGCGTCCTTCCCACCAGGTGAGTCGAGATAGAACATCTCGAGGCCACCCACATCCCGGGTTTGCGACGTGGCGCCGGGAGCGCCGCTGACGGTGGTCGCCATTACCGGGTGAGGCGCATGCCGAGGAACACCATCGTACCGATCTGCGGCATGTTGATCATCTCGCTGTGCTTTCGGTTGAAGCCGCACCCGCGCTGTTCCGACGCGATCTGCGAGTTCGCCGGCACCGTGCCCGCAACGTATGCCACACTCTCCGCCGTGCACGAGAACAGGTTGCTCACGCCCAGATTCACGAGCGCATTCGACATGCTCGGCACCTTGACGTTGACACTCGCGTCGAGTGTGCCGAAGGTCGGGATGACGCCGAGGTTCGAGCCCGAGCGGAAGTAGTACGCGTTGTAGTTGCGGAAGGTCAGGCCCGCCGTGGCGGGACCGATGTCTCGCAGCGTTGCGCCCGCCGTCCACTTCGTGCCCGGCGCGTTGAGCGCGGTCGCCTCGGCGAGTGCAGTCGCCACCTCGAGGTTGGACAGCTTCACCGTGGAGAGCGTGCCGCGCAACTCGAGCTTGTCCGTCGCATAGAAGTTCGCGCCGATGTCGACGCCGGAAATCGTCGCCTTGCCCGTGTTGAAGTAGGTGAGCATGACCGGGGTCACGCCGGCCGCGTTGACGATGTTCCCCGCTGCATTCACCGGAATACCGTTCGGATTCGCCGTCGGCGATGCAAACGTCGCCGTGGCGCCCGTGAACGGATTCGCGATGATCGCGAGGGGGCTCATGAAGTTCTCGTAGTTCGAGTGGTAGTACGTGCCGTCGAGGTAGAGCCTCTGCGCGATGACGCCCTTGTAACCGAACTCCAACGTCTTGTTCGTCTCCGGCACGAGCGGCTTGTACGTGGCGACGGTGGTGCCGGCCGCATTCTTCACCGTGAATCCATCGGTGTTTCCGTAGATGGACACGACCGACGTCCAGTCGGGAATGAAGAAGTTCGTCTGCAGGATGGTCGGCGACTTGTAGGCGCGGTTGTACGTGGCGCGGAACGCCTGGTCGGGCATGGGCTTGATTACCACACCGGCCTTCGGGCTGAACTGCTTGTCGTACGTCGTCGGATAGTCGAGACGACCGGCGAGCACGATGTCCAGCCACGACGCGACGGGCGTCGTCGTCTGTGCGTACAGACCCTTCTGCTTGTTGCTGATGTCGCTCTTCTTGATGCGGTCGGTGAGCCATTGGCGATCGCTGCTCACGACGTCGTCGCGATACTGTGCACCGAAGACGACCGCCGTGTTCAGCGCTTGCGACACCAGGTAATTGCCCTGCACTTCCCCCGCGAGCATGCGCCCGTCACTCGGCCAATCCGCCAGCAGGCGCAGCGAATCCGGCGAGAGCGTTGCATTCGCCGCAGTGAGCTGCTGTCCAGCAAAGCGATTCAGTGCGAACGACTTTCCCGACTTGGACTGCTCGCGGTACGCGTTGAAGTACCAGTGCGGCGTCGTGTAGCGGCCTTGGAGGAAGTTGTACGTCCAGTCCGTGAGCTGATTGCGACCCACGCTCGTCTGCGCCACGCCGTTCGTGGAGCTGAGGCCGGCGTCGATCGAGGCCCGGTTGTCGCCCATGTAGTAGACGAGCGCGCCCGTGCCGCGCTTCACGCTGGTCTTCCAATTGATCGGAATCTTGAGGCTGTCTTCCTTCACAGACCCCGCAGTACCCGGTGCCACGATCGAACCACCGACGTTGTACGAAAGGTTGTTCTCCCAATCCTTCGCGTCCTGGTATTCGCCCGTCACCTTGTAGCCGAGGTTGTTCGTCACGCCGGCGAAGCGACCCTGCACGTCCTTGTAGCCGCGATTGCCGCCGGCCACTTCGAGTGTGAGGCCCGGATACTGGCGAGGATCCTTCGTGCGCGTGGACACCACGCCGTTCGCGGCATCAGGCCCGTACAGCGCCGAACCCGGACCGACGAGCACTTCCACACCCGCGAGATCCACCTTCGAGACGGGCGTCAGCGAACCTGTCGGCAGGCCGCTCTCCGGAATCACCGAGATGCGTCCGTCTTCCACGAAGAGCACGCGGCTGTTGAACGACGAGTTGAAGCCACGCGCATTCACCGCGACGGACGTCATGCCGACCTGGATGAAGTCGAGTCCCTTCACTTCCTTGAAGGCGCTCGCGATGCTGTTGCCGACGGAGTTGTCGAGCTGCTCAGTGCTGATGCTGGTGATCGTCGCCGGCGCGTCCGTCACCTTCTCCACTCGGCGCGATGCCGATACGACGACCGCGCTGAGCGACGTCGGAGCCGCGGTCACCGCGATGTCGACCTTCGACTCCGCGCCGGAGCGCACGTCGATGCCTGCTACGCTCTGTAGCTTCTGGCCGATGCGCTGGACACGCAACTCGTGCGTTCCGACGGGCACGCCACTCACGCGATAGCGTCCCTCGAGATCACTCACGCCGCCGAGCCTCGTACCGACGACGTTCACCTGTGCTCCGGCCACCGCGACGTGCGATTGATCCGAGATGGTACCGGCGATGCTGCCCGTTCCTCCCTGAGCCATGAGCACCGATGGAAGGGCGGCGACGGACACGAACAGTGCCGCAATGACGCCGAGCCGGCGCAGACTGCGCGCGCCAGCGTTGGAACGCGAGGGATTGGACATACCGGGAATCTCCACTGGATCAGGGACGATCGGAACAGACTGGGGAGACTCTGCGTCGGCTGCGCTCCGGGGGTGTTACAACCGCGTTACAGCGCCGCCGCTTCGCGCGACACAACTCATTGCAGCATCGTTGCTTGCCTGTCATGTCGATCATTTGCACGGAGGCGGGACGAATCAGCCAAAGACCGCCTGGGTCAGGCGATTGGCGAGCGTCGTCATGGTGTACGCGCCGACCCCAAGCACGACCTCCAGTGCCTGCGCGCGATCATACCCTGCCTCGAGGAAGCTGGCGAAGATGACGTCGTCCACGTCCCCCGTGTTGTCGAGCGCCGACTCGGTGAACTGCCGAAGCGTCTCGAGACGCTCGTCCGCCAATGGCTTTCCGGATACGATCGCGTCGACCTGTGCCGCGTCGAGTCCCAGCGTTGGCAGCGTGACCGCTTTATGGAACGCCGTGCAGAAGTCGCAGCGGTTTCGTCGGATCACCGCGAACGCGACGACCTCCCGCTCGACTCCATCGAGTGAGGTGCCTTCGAAGGCGTGCAGAGACTGCTGCGCGATGCGCAGGAAGGTCGGTGCCGTTGCGTACCGCGCGATCGGATCGGGCAGGAAGCCGAGTTGTGCGCGTACGGCCGCGAGGCCGCGTTGGGCGCTGGATGGGGCGGACGACTCATCGAGGACTGGAAAGGCGCGGTCGGATGCGAGTGTGGAAGTCATTGTCAATGCAATTATATGGTGGTGAGTACGCGACGCCCATGCAACGTGCGGGCGAAGAAATCCTAGGTGAGGTTCTCGAGGATTCGCTGCAGGGTGCGCTGTGTGGTGACGAGATCCTTCTCGGGGATCCCATCCTCGAGCCGTTGAACGAGTCGCTTCGCCACCTTCGTCAACGGCCCACGGAGTCCGCGTCCAACGGATGTCAGCCGCACCACTCGACCGCGCCCATCCTCGGGAGCGGGCTCGCGAACCAGTAGCCCGCTCCGCTCCATCGAATCGAGAATGCGCGTCATCGTCGGCCGGTCGCGCAGCGTCGCCTCGCTCAACTCCGACGGCGTCTGCGCATCGCGGGCCCAGAGGCGTACGAGCACGATCCACTGCTCGGGCGTGATGTCGAGCCCCTGCTCGCGGAACTCGCGATACGTCACCGTCCGCAGACGCTGGTACGCCTGGTGAAGCGCGAACGCGATGGCTCGTTCGAGAGCGATTCCGTCGGAGGTGAACTGGTCGCGCACGCCCCGATTCTAACGTCAAGCATTGTAGTTGTCAATACAACTACCATCGCGCCGGCGGGCTTCTTACTGCATCGCGGGTTTTGCACCGGCGCCACCAAGTGCCCACATCATGATGCAGAGGACGCTGCCGAACCCTGACGGTCTCGTCAGGGTACTTTGCCGTGATAACGAATGTTGGCATGTCACCTGCCTGCTCGCCCTTTGCCCCCTGACGCGACACCGTGTCGCGCCCACTCGCCTTGGACGCTTCCCATGTATTCACGCCTCAATTCCTCCACGCTGCTCGCGTTCGCAGCGATAGCCGCGTTGCTCGCCGCGTGTAGCGACAACATCACGGAGCCGAACGAGAACGTGGTGTGTGATTCCGCGAACGGCGGCATCACATTGCCCTCTGGCTTCTGCGCAACCGTCGTCGCAGATCTCAAGACCGATGGCCAGCCCG
>JAQBPV010000050.1 GCA_028287345.1 Gemmatimonadota bacterium | reverse complement strand
AGGCGGCGCACACGATCGCCACTGCGATACGCGCGTTCGCCGCTCGACAGCTCGACGAACCGCTCCGCCGTGAGGTCGTCGCGCATCAGGTAGCCGCGTGTCACGCCGTCGCCGGAGATGTACAACTCACCAGGAACGCCGATTGGTGTTGGCTGACGCTGTGCGTCGAGCACATGCAGCTTCGTGTTCGCCAGCGGCCGGCCGATCGGTACGGTTTGCGCACCTGCGCCGCGGCTCTCTCGCGACGACGAAGGCGTCACTTCGAACGTACTGACGCCGACGGTCGTCTCCGTCGGGCCATAGTGGTTGAGCACACGCGGACCGCCCGCATCGAGCAACCGCTGCGCGAACTCCCAACTCAACACCTCACCGCCGGTCACGATCCACTTGCTCGGCAGCGAACGCGCGAGCTCCACTCCACTCAATCCGCCAACGAGAGCGCGAAGGTGATTCGGCGTGATCTTGAGCGCGTGCAATGGATGCTTCGCGAGGTGCGCAGCGAATCGCGTCGGATCGGTCGTCACTTCGCTCGACAGGATGTGCAGGCAACCGCCACTGAACAGTGACGGGAACAGGCTCGTGTTGCCGAGATCGGCACCGAGCGTGCTCACCATGCCGAACTGCCATCCGTCGAGTCCCTCGAATCCACTGCCGAGCACTCGGCTCACCGCACGCGCGTAATGGACGACGTTGCGGTGCGTCACCGCGACACCCTTCGGCACGCCTGTCGAACCCGACGTGAACAGCACGTAGGCAAGACGATCGGGATTCGCGTCGATTGCCGGCGCAATCACGTCCTCGAGCGCGATCTCCTTCGCGTCCGCATCCAGTCGCACGACCGTGAGATCAGCCGGCACGCGTGATTCGTGCAGTGACGTCGTGATGACGACGCGAGCACCGCTCTCCGTGATCTGCTGCTCGGCGCGCGCCTGAGGTAGGTCAGGCAGCACGGGGACATATGCTCCTCCCGCCTTGAGCACGCCAAGGATCGCGACGACGACTTCCGCCGACCGATCGAGCGTGATCACCACAGGGCTGTCCTCCTTGACACCGAGCGCGCGCAGCCGATTCGCCAACTGGCTCGAGCGCGCGTCGAGCTCGGCGTACGGAATGGACCTATCGTCCGACGCCACGGCGGTGCGATCGGGCACACGCGCCGCTTGCTCGATGAAGAGTTGGTCGATTGTCGCCGGCGCGCCGAGCTCCATCGACGTGTCGTTCGCCTTCGCCAGCTCGGCCTGCTCGTCGGGAGAAAGCAGCGGGATCTCCGAAATTCGCACCGACGGATTCGCGACTGCCGCCTCGAGCACGCCACGGATGTGGCCGAGCATCCGACGCACCGAAGCATCGGAATAGAGGTCGGACCGCGCACGGAGCGTCAGTGTCAACGAGTCGCCACGTTCGGTCATGAAGAGCGTGAGGTCGAACTTCGTCACGCCGTCGTCGCTGCCGAACGGCTGCACTTCTGCGTCACCGATCTTCGCCGGACCTGCCTCGCCACCGCCACCGCCCAGCATCGTGAACACCACCTGGAACAGCGGCGAGTGGCTGAGCTGTTGTCCGCCCTGAAGCTCGAGCACGAGCTTCTCGAAGGGAATCTCCTGGTGGTCATACGCGCCGAGCGCGCTTTCGCGCACCTGCGCGAGCAGCTCGGCGAACGTCGGATCGTCGGCGAACCGCGCGCGCTGGACGATGGTGTTCGCGAAATAGCCGATCAGCCCTTCCGTCTCCGGGCGTGAACGGCCGGCGATCGGCGAGCCGACCAGCACATCGCGCTGACCGGTGTAACGATGCAGCACCGTGGTGTACGCGGCGAGCAGCGTCATGTACACCGTCGCCTCCTGCTGACGGCCAAGCGCCTTGATCCCCGCGAGCAGCTCCGGTGAGATCGCGATCTTGTCGGTCACACCACCGACACCCGGCACTGAGGGTCGAGGGAAATCCGTCGGAAGCGCGAGCACGAACTCGGCGTCGCCGAGCTGTTCGCGCCAGTAGCCGAGCAGCTTCTGCAGGCGATCGCCCGAGAGATGCTCACGCTCCCAGATCGCGTAGTCGGCATACTGGATGGGAAGTGCTGGCAACTGAGCTGCCGCACCACCCGCGTACTCACGATACAGCGCAGACAGCTCGCGGAACAACACGTCGCGCGACCATCCGTCGAACGCAATGTGATGCGAGTCGAGGTGCAGCACGTGATCGTGTTCGTGCAACTGGACGACGCTCACGCGCATGATCTGATCCTTCGCCAGGTCGAACGGCTTCGTCGCCTGCTCGCGCGCGATGCGTTCCGCCTCGGTCATGCGCGACGACTCGGGCTCATCGCGCAAATCCGTGAACGTGAAGTCCACTGGGCGCGGCGCGTGAATTACCTGCACCGGATGATCTTCGTGGAACGCGTATGTCGTGCGCAGGATCTCGTGTCGATCTATGAGAGCATCGAACGCACGGCGCAGCGCGTCGACATTCAGCGGACCGACGAGCCGCCTCGTGCGCGGCACATTGTACGCGCTGCTGCCCGGCGACGCGCGATCCATGAGCCACAACAGCTCCTGGACGAACGACGCAGGCAATACGACGGCTTCGTCGGCGTTCACATTCTCAGACGACATCAGGACCCTTCTCCGTACGAATTCTGTGGGCATCGCGCGCGCGTGCCGTAATGCCTGCCACCGGCGTCGCCGAACCGGCGCGCTCCGTCTCGAGCACCACCGCGAGCTTCTCCACCGTCGGTGAATCGAACAACGACCGCAACGGCAGACGCACGGCGAACTGCTTGCTGATCTTGCCGAGCACGCGAATGGCCAGCAGCGAATGTCCGCCGAGCGCGAGGAAGTCGTCGGTGACACCCACGCGATCCTTCTTCAGCACGTCCTGCCAGATGGCCGCGAGTGCAGTCTCTGTCTCCGTCCGTGGGGCAACGTATGCATCCGCGCCAGAAGCCTCGCTCGGCTCCGGCAACGCATGCTTGTCCACCTTCCCGTTCGCACTCAACGGCAGCGCGTCGAGCACCATGATCGACGATGGGACCATGTGATCCGGCACGCGCTCACGCAGCCACTCCGTCACCTTCTCCACCGTCGGACGCTCGGCATGTGCGGCCTCGTAGCCGCCGGTCCGCCACACGACATACCCGACGAGCGTCGTTTCGCCCGGCTGTCCATCGTCGCTCGGCGCCGAGCGCGCGACGACGACCACATCGGCGATACCAGGATGGTGCCGCAGTTCGTGCTCGACGTCGCCCAATTCGAGACGATACCCTCGCACCTTCACTTGATCGTCGGCGCGGCCGAGGAATTCAATGCGACCACTTTCACGGCGACGCACGCGGTCGCCGCTGCGATAGAGTCGCGCGCCTGTCCACGTCGCAAACTTGTCGTCGAGGAACTTCTCCGCTGTGAGCATCGGCTGGCCGACATATCCCGACGCGATGCCAGCACCACCGATATAGAGCTCGCCGGGAATGCCGACTGGCATCGGCTGGAGGTGCGCGTCGAGCACGTGCGCTGTCGTATTCGCCAGCGGCGATCCGACCGGTACAGTCTGCGCGCCGCCGTTCTTCTCCTCGGCCATCGACTCCGCGGTGATCTCGAACGTGCAGACACCGACCGTGGCTTCCGTCGGACCGTAGTGATTGAGGACGCGGCAGCTCTTTGCGCCGAGCAGCTGCGACGCGAGATCCCAGCGCAGCGCCTCGCCTCCTGTAATGATCCATTTGCGAGGCAGCACGCGCGCGAGATCAGCGCCCTGCTTGCCGGCGAGCAATGCCTGTAGGTGATTCGGGGTGATCTTCAACACATCCAGCGGGTGTGCGGTCACGGCGTCAGCGAAAGCCGCCGGCTCCATCGCCGCCGCGCTGGAGAGAACGGCCAGCGTTCCACCGCTGCACAGCGCCGGAAAGAGCGACGTGTTGCCGAGGTCCGCGCCCAGTGTGCTCACCAATCCGAACGTCCATCCGTCGAGCGCGGCGAGTCCATCTCCGCTGGAAGAAAACGGAACATCACCGAGCACACGGCTCACAGCCCGCGTATAGTGAACGACGTTGCGATGCGTGATGCCGACGCCTTTCGGCACGCCGGTGGACCCCGACGTATACAGTATGTAGGCGAGCGAGTCGGGCTCGATGTTGACGTCCGGTCTCATCACGCTTTCGTCAGAGAGCATGTCGGCGTCAGCATCGAGGCATATCGTCGGTACGCCAGCCGGCACGTGTTCGACGAGCGCTGCGAGCGTCACCACGCCGCCAATGCCACCCTCGGCAATGCGCTGCGCCAGTCGCGGAGCGGGCAGGTCTGCCGCGATCGGAACGTACGGGGAGCCGCTCTTGAGAATGCCGAGCAGTCCGACGATCGCTTCGACCGAGCGGTCCATGTAGAGCGCCACCGGTGCGCCCGTTTTGACGACGAGCGAACGAAGCTTGTGAGCGAGTTGATTCGCCCGCACATCGAGCTCCCCGTACGTCAAAGCACGGTCGCCATCGACGACAGCCGCGCGATCGCTCGCACGCGCCACCGACGTCTCGATGAGGGCGTTCATCGTCATCGCGAGCCCTTCGTCGACCGCTGTGTCGTTCCACGTCGCGAGATCCGTCTCCTCGTCTTCCGACAGCATCGGCATCGTTGAGATGCGCGCGTCGGCATCGCGAACGGCCGACTCGAGCGCTATGCGCAGGTGGTCGAGCAGACGCTCGATCGTCGGTTCGTCGAACAGGTCGGAGCGATACTGGATGGCGAGTGCCAGACCCTGATTGCGCTCGGTGGTCAGGAGAGTGAGATCGAACTTCGTGGCGCCGAGGTCCACGCCGAAGGGTGCAAGGGTAATGTCGCCCATCGCGCCTGTCTGCTCGATCGTGTTCTGCATCGTGAACACGACCTCGAACAGCGGCGCATCGGAGAGACGTTCCTTCCCCTCGCGCAACTCCAGCACGAGCTTCTCGAGCGGGACATCCTGGTGATCGTACGCCCCCAGCGCGCTATCGCGCACGCGCGCAAGCAGCTCGGCGAAGGTGGGATCACCGGAGAAGTCGCCGCGCACCACGAGCGTATTCGCGAAGTAACCGAGGAGCTTTTCAGTCTCGACGTGTGTGCGTCCTGCGCTGCCTGATCCCACGAGGATCGACTGGCGACCACTGTAGCGATGCAGCACGGTCATGTACGCCGTCAGCAGCGTCATGTAGAGCGTTGCGTCATGCTTGCGCGCGAGTGCCTTGAGCTCGTTGAGGGTCTCGGGCGCGATGACGATCCGCTTGCGTCCGCCGGCGAACGTGACGGACGCGTTGCGAGGATGGTCGGTCGGCAATGCGAGCGGCTCGAGCTTGTCACCGAGCTGCGCACGCCAGTACGTCATCAACTCGTCGAGTCGTGCACCGGCGAGCTGCTCGCGCTGCCAGATGGCGAAGTCGGCGTACTGCAGTGGCAGCTCCTGG
>JAQBPV010000531.1 GCA_028287345.1 Gemmatimonadota bacterium | reverse complement strand
GGAAGGATCGCCCCCAGTCGTCGATCCGAGCGAGTAGATCCATTGACGCCCTAGAAGCCCTGATAGATGAACATTGGCGGTGTTCCTCCCGTGAGCTTCGCGACCACCCACGCGCCGACGAGGATTGCGCCGTAATACACGATGCGCACGACGAGCTGCGCGATCGGGCTAGGGACGCGCGTCGTGATAGAAGGCATCGATGGTCCGGTCATAGGTGAGCCACCCTTTCGCGCTCAGGTGCGATCGAGGCTCGCTGAGAAACGTCACGTCGCTGTCATGCTCGCTGAAGCTGCGCGCCGGAAAGTGAAAGGGCGCCGTCACGGAGTCGAAACGACGGTACATGCGGTCGCGCGCCGACGCCGACACGCCGAGGTGATTCCAGTACGCGCCCTTGAGCGGCGTGCTGAGAATGAGGGGGCGGGCACCGAGCACCTTCATCGTGGCAAGAAGGAGGTCGAGATCTTCCCAATCAGGTGTGCGCTGCATCCCGCCGACGAAGCTGCTGTCGTTCATCGTGCCCCTGCGCGCGAGTATCTTCGCCTGCGTTGCGCTCCAGATCGAATCCTCGATGCCGAAGGCGTTGCTCGTCGAGTGCGCGCGCCATACGGAATCGCCACGTTTCTCGAGCGCGTCCCAGTCCGGTCGTGAGGCGCGCCGAACCGTGGGAGTCGCGTGTCGCAGCTCGGTCGCGAGGTGCATGGAGTCTCGCGTGCGACCGGGGAGACTCTCGACCATCCAGAGCGGCACCAGCGCGGGCAACAGCCGTTCGAAGATGCACCGCCGCGCGAGACAGGACAGCGCGGTGGCCACGAGTGGATCGATGTCGCCCGCGCTCTTGTACGCAAGAATGCGTTTGGCGAAGTGCCGCTTGAGCTCCAGCGGCAACCCACTCCGAAATACGAGATCTCCGGTTTGCAGCGAGGAGTAGTGCCAGCGAAAGTTCACGGCGGCATACTGCGGCTGGTCACCTGCGAACCACGTCCCGGAGAGTGAGATCACGAGACGACGGTCGCGAATAACGCTTCCGAGACTTCCAAGCGCTACCGCCATCGACAGCACGGGGAAACCGCGCGCACCAATCGGAGCGAGAGCAAAGCCCGTGGGATAGGATGCAAAAAAGTCCGTCGCGCGGTTGGTCATTGGCACGATCAACTCCGAGCTGCCGAAGATCGGCAGCAGATCGTCTCGCTGCATGACCGCCAACGGCGCCGCCCTTCCCTCCCACTCGTCGAGGAGCATGGCCGGCGCAATCGCGCCTCCGTGGGCCCGCACCTCTGTCTGCGCATATGCCAGGACGAGGGTGACGATGACCAGCAGAAGACCAGCCGCCATCAGGCCCGCGAACAAGTGTGGAACGCGCGCGATCGGCGACGCTGCCGCTGGCGGTCCGTCACTCGCGCTCACGGCGCGAGACGATGCTCGATGAACTCGATGATCTTGTGGGGCGTCGCCCAGATGCTCCGGTCGATCTCCGACAGGGCGATGTCGGTCCCGAACCGCTCCGACAGCTCGACGACGAGCTCGATGGTGCGAAGCGAATCGAGGATCTGTTGCCCGAACAAGTCGACGTCGGGGCTCGCCTCGATGGCGGGCTCGTGGGTAACGGCAACCAACGCCGCAATGACCTCATCTGAGATGGACACGGCTACGTCGCTCTCGATCAAGGTGTGGACCAACTTCGATACATACGTGGCCGAACCTTACAGAGCGGTAACAGCGCAGGTCATCTGGCCGAGTGCGCCGGCCGGGCGATGAACAGCTAGTGCCCGAAATGGCCCGAAGTCGATCCGTGGAGCAGCACGTAGGAGGGCGATTGCCGTGGCAGTGACGAGGTTTCCGACTTCGTCGGCGCGAGCGCCCTCGGCCCGATCGCCTTTCCGAGGTTCGCCTCGAGAAACGGCACGACGCGCGTCCATGCGACATCGGCATCGCGTTCGGAGAACACACCGTCGCGGTTCCAGGCGAAAAACCCATGCTGCGCGTCGTACTCGAACTTCTCGATTGGCGTATGCTGCGCCCGCAACGTCGCGACGAAGCGATCCACGTCCGCGCCGGCGACGAACCTGTCATTCGTTGCCCGGTGCAACTGAATCGGCACGCGCATCCAGTCGATGAGCTCCATCGGCGAGCGATGCTGCACGTCGCTCAGCGTGACCGGTGCATAAAACGCCACCACTGCCCCGACGTCGCGCAACTGCGCCGACGCGATCAAGGCATTCCATCCGCCGCCGCAGAAGCCAAGCAGCCCAACGCCTCCGGCAGCGACATAGGGTTGCGCGCGCATGTAGTCGATCGCGCTCTGGATGTTCCGCAGCATCCTTGGCTCCCGAAACTCGCGTTGCGTCACAGCGTTGATCGTGTCGCCCGACACGGCGCGCGTGGCCTCCCAAGACTCGTTGCCTGGCAGATAGTGGAACAGGTCCACGGCAATCGCAGCGAAGCCGGCACGCGCGAGCATTTGCGTTGTGCTGGCGATGTACGGTTCGGTGATTCGATTCGCGTGCAGCACGATCACCACTGGATATCGGCCGGCTTTGGCCGGATGGGCAACGTACGACGTGAAGAGGTCGCTGCCGCTGCGAATCCGTACCGTGTCCATTCTCACCGCGTCGTCCGCGCGCACTGGCGCCCACCTTTGGCGCGCAGCGTCCTGACATTGCACCGCCTCAGGAAGTACAAATGCGCACATCGAAAGTGCGAGTAGGTGAACACGGCGCATGTCGTTTCTCCAAGGAGTAGGACATCACTCGTGAGACAGCCGATCATCAACTACGGTTGAGAGGGTTTGAGTACAGCGCGTAACCGGATGACAGGGGATGACGTGAGCCAGATCACCGTTTTTTAGCGTGCCCAACCGACATCCTGTTGCCCATGCCTTTGCTGAATTCCGGCGGCGAACGATGCGCCTTGCAACCTGGTACGTATACCATTGGTGGCAATGGCCGCGACGCGCTGCCTATTCCCTCGCTCGAGTGGCGCTCTGCCGTAGCGACGATCACCGTGCCGTCGTCCGGACCATCGACGATTCAACGCATCACCGCCTCCATTGTCGTCCGGCTCAATCAGGAGGCGCTTGGCATTGCGCCCAAGCAACTGCACGACGGTGCACAGATCGAGTTCGAGGGATGTCACCTCACGTTCACGACCGATAACGCCGGAGCGGCGATGGTCGCGTCCGCGGCGAATAGCGGAGAGCACGAGCGCCCCGTGCGCGCAGTGCCGACGGCGACCACGGTGGAGACGACGGTGCGCGCACGCATCGTCAAGGTGAGCTCCGGCGAGGCGATCGAGCTTGGCAACTACAAGGTGGTCGTGGGCCGAGATGCGTCGTGTGACTTCGTGGTGTCGGGGATGGGTGTGTCGCGGCGGCATTTCTCCGTCACACCCGTCCAGGGCGGATATCTCCTTCGCGACGAAAGCGCCAACGGCACGTTGATCAACGGATCGCGCGTGTCCGGGACGTACCTGCTCGGCCACGGCGACATGTTGCGCCTCGACGAGGAAGACCTTCGCTTCGAGTTGGAGGGAGCCGCGCCACCAGCGCCGACCGAGGCCGCGGCGCCGACGGCCATTCTCGATATGTCGCGCATTCGGCGGGAGATGGCGGAAGGTGCGAAACGCGTTTCGGCGCCCACCGCACTCGCGGCCAACCTGGAGATCGTTCGCGGACCGTACGCCGGCGCGTCCTTCCCCATCGATCGACCGGTCTGCTCGATCGGTCGCGGACCGCAATGCGACGTGCGTGTGCGAGACGAGAGCGTCTCGACGAGCCACGCGACGTTGCTGCGCAAGGGAGCGGCGTGGTTCGTCGTCGACCTTCGTTCGGCGAACGGCACATTCGTCGACGGATTGCGCGTAGCGGGAGAGCGCCAGCTCACACCAGGCGCGCGACTCAAGCTCGGAAGCGTCGAGATGGTCTTCCGGTCGCTCAACGCTGACGTCGAGACGCCGCTTGCAAAGCGAAAGACGTCGTGGCTGAGCGCGTTGCTGAGACCCTTCCGGCGCGCTGCACCCTCAGCAGATAACGACTAGTCCTCGCCCGACGCCACGCTCGGTCGCGCCGGCTGTGCTGCGATGATCGTACTGTGTGTGGTGGCGAACAGGTAGACGGCACCGGCCGTCACGAAGACAACGAACAACACGGCCAGAATTTGCCGCTGTAGTTCAGATCGCTTGTTCCGTCTCAACTGCTCTGCGCCTTCTGCGCGCGTTCGGGTTTCAGTTGTGGTGCGTGCGTCAATACTCCACGAAGCAACAGAAGTGCCGCCGCTGTGCCTGGCATATGCCCCCTTGCACTTCTACAGGAGATCTCCTACTCTCTTGTAGAAGCCCGAGGGAGAACCATGACTGACCGTCTCGACCTGCCGCAGGGAACGCTCGACCTGCTCATCCTCAAATCGCTGTCGCTTGGTTCCCAGCATGGCTGGGCCATCTCCGAGCGCATCCATCAGGTGTCGCGCGCGACGCTGCAAATCCCGCAGGGTTCGCTCTACCCTGCCCTGCATCGACTCGAGCGACAGGGCTGGATCCGCGCCGAATGGGGCACGTCGGACAACAACCGGCGTGCCAAGTACTACGAGCTGACGCGCACGGGGCGAAAGCAGCTCGATGCGGAAGCCGACGCGTGGGACAGGCTCACGGCCGCCGTCGCCCTGGTTCTCGGGATGGCATAGTCATGCTCTCCGACCTGCGCTTCCGCCTGCGCGCCCTATTTCGCCGCGACGCGATGGAGCGGGAGCTCGATGATGAGTTGCGCTTTCACATCGAACGTGAAACGGAGAAGTACGTCCAGACTGGCATGCCGCTCGAAGAGGCACAACGAAAGGCGCGCATCGCGTTCGGGAGTGTCGCGCAATTCAAGGAAGCGACGCGCGACGCACGAGGCATCGCATTGATCGAGACGATCGGGCAGGACCTCCGCTATGGATTGCGCGGCCTGCGCATGAAGCCCGCCTTCACCGCGGCAATCGTCATCACGCTCGGCCTCGGCATCGGCGCGAACGCTGCGATGTTCGGGATCGTTGACCGGCTGATGTTTCGCGCGCCGGCGTATCTGACCACGCCCGAGCGCGTGCATCGCGTCTACATGAGATATGTCTGGGACGGAAAGGAGCGTCTCGACAATGGGTTCTCGTACGCACGCTATCTGGACTTCGTGCGCTCGACGACCTCCTTCGATCACGCGGTGGCCGTCGCCAGCCGCATGCTCGCCATCGGCACGCGTGACGAAGCGCGCGAGATGAACGTGGGCACCGTGAGCGCAGGCTTCTTCCAGCTGTTCGACGCACCGCCTGCACTCGGCCGGTACTTCACGGACGAGGAGGACAGAACACCCACCGGCTCTCCTGTGGTGGTGCTTGGGCATTCGTACTGGCAACTGCAGTACGGCGGAAGCAATGTGCTTGGCAAGTCGCTCCGCATTGGCGACGGTGTATACACGATCATCGGTGTAGCACCAGCGGGGTTCGTCGGCATCGCCGATGAGAACGCGCCGGCGATGTTCATCCCGATCACGTCATTCGCCGGTTCGCATAGCAAGAGCTACGTCCAGAACTACGGATGGTCGTGGATCGACATGATCGTGCGGCGCAAGCCCGACGTCGGCATCGAGACCGCCAACGCGGATCTCAGCGTGGCGTTCGCGCGCAGTTGGGAGCTGGAGCGAGAACGTGGCCGCGCCGAGTCACCGAACTATCCGACCGCGACCGCCGTGCAGGCGCGTGCCGAGGCCGCGCCGCTGCTGCGCGCACGCGGTCCGGACGCGGACCAGAACTCGCACGTCGCGACATGGGTGATGGGTGTCGCGCTGATCGTGCTGCTCATCGCGTGCGCGAACGTGACGAATCTTCTTCTCGCGCATGGCGTGAAGCGCCGGCGGGAAATCGCTCTGCGCCTCGCCCTTGGCGTCACCCGACGACGCTTGCTCCAACAGCTGCTCACGGAGAGCTTGCTGCTCGCCTTCCTTGGTGGCGCGGCCGGCCTGGTCATCGCCCAGTGGGGTGGCCACGTCGTTCGCCGACTCTTCCTCAGCGCAGAAGACGCTGGTGCAGTGGTCAAGGATGGGCGCACCCTGCTCTTCGTGGCTGTGGTAACGATTGCGGTAGCGGTTCTCACTGGCCTCGCTCCAGCGCTGCACGCAATGCGCGGAGACGTCGCGGACGCGTTGAAGGCCGGATCGCGCGAGGGGAGCTATCGTCGCTCGAGAATTCGCACCGGGCTGCTGCTGTTCCAGGGCGCCTTCTCCGTCGTGCTGCTCGTGGGCGCCGGCCTCTTCGTCAAAAGTCTCTCGCACGTGCGCGCGATGCGGCTCGGCTATGACGTCACGCCGATTGCGTACGTCGAAGGCGTGAGGCGAGGAGCAAAGCCCACCAACGCAGAAATGAACGCACTCGCCGAGCGGCTCGTCGTCGCCGCGTCGGCAATTCCGGGAGTGGAGAGCGCGAGCCTCACGATCTCCGTGCCATTCTGGAGCAGCGAAGGACGCGGCGCGCCGTTCGTCCCCGGGCTGGATTCCTTGCGCAAGCTCGGACGCTTTGGATTGCAGGCCGGCTCACCGTCGTACTTCAAGACGGCCGGCACGCGCATCATCCGCGGCCGCGGCTTCACCCAGGACGATCGCGGCAACTCCGCCCCCGTCGTCGTGATCGACGAAGCGATGGCCGACGCGCTGTGGCCCGGCAAGAATCCGCTCGGACAGATCATGCGCATCGGCAGCGACACCACTCCATTCAAGACGGTGATTGGTGTCGCCGAGAACATGCGGGTGCAGGAGATCACGGGCAATCCGGAGTTCTGGTATTACCTGCCCATTCAGCAATACATGACCCAGTTCGGCCCAGCGTATCCCCAATTGTTCGTTCGCGTGAGTGGCGGAGCGGAAGATCGTGTCGAGGCCATACGCAAGGCACTGCAGGCCGAGATGCCTGGCGAGTCGTACGTCAAGGTGGTGTCGCTCCGGTCACTCGTCGCGCCACGACAGCGGTCGTGGGAGTTCGGCGCGAAGATGTTCGTGGCGTTCGGCGCGCTCGCTCTCATCGTCGCGGCGATCGGGTTGTACAGCGTCGTTGCGTACAGCGTCGCGCAGCGCACACATGAAATCGGCATTCGCATCGCGTTGGGCGCTGGGCTCAACGACGTGATGCGCATGATCGTGCTGCAAGGCGTCTCGTTCGCGATTGCCGGTATCGCGATCGGCAGCATGATCGCCTTCCTGGCCGGACGCTGGGTCGAGCCGTTGCTCTTCTCGCAGAAGGCGTTCGATCCGCTCATCTACGTTTCCGTTGCAACCGTGTTACTGGTCGTCGCGGTGATGGCGACGCTGCAGCCGGCGCTGCGCGCGACGCGAGTGGACCCAACCGTGGCGCTCAGGAGCGACTGACGAACACCACGCAGAGTCAGCCGAGAAGTGAACTATCTCTTCTTGGCCGAGGCACCGTTCAGTGACACTGCCGCCTTCACGAGCGCCTTGAACGCCTTCGCGTCGACTTTCCCCCCTTCCTGAATATCGATCGCCCGGCGCGTGCCGCCTTCCAAACTGGCATTGAAGAGGCGCGAAGGATCGGGAAGGCTGGCTCCCTTGGCGAACGTGAGCTTCACGGCGGTCTTGTAGGTCTCACCGGTGCACACGATCCCGTCGTGCGACCAGACCGGGACACCCGCCATGTTGTTCGACGCCTTCTTCCACTTCCGCTCCTCGATCATCTCCGGGTCGGCTTCGAGAATCAGCGCGCGCATGCGAGCGATGGTTTCCTCGCGCCAATTCCCTTGATCGCGGATCGGCTCGTTCGCCTTCGGCTTCGCTTTGCCCGGCGTGCGCACGGCAGTCTTCGACGACTTCTTCATGGTGATTGTGACTCGACGTAGGGGTTCATGCTCCCGAGTTTCGTGGTGGTCCGTCCCGGGGTTCGCCACATTGGCGGACGGTCGCCGGCTGGTCAAGTGAGAAGATCGCAACGCGCGAGCTGTCACACTTCGGCGGCTCCATCCGTCAATGCAGTGAACCTCAACACGAGACGACGCCGTGCACGAGCACGATTGGCTGGCCGAGCAATTCGACACCCAACGCAACCACCTCCGAGGCGTTGCCTACCGGCTGCTCGGCTCGGCGACCGAGGCCGACGACGCGGTGCAGGAAGCGTGGCTCCGCATCAGCCGAAGCGACGCCAATGACGTCGAGAACCTCGGCGGCTGGCTGACGACGATCGTCTCACGCGTCTGTCTCGACATGCTGCGATCACGTCAAGCGCGGCGCGAAGACTCGATCGACTTTGCCGCGACGGTCCGCGACCCGAGAGGCGATCCGGAACACGAAACCCAGCTGGCGGATTCCGTCGGTGTGGCGCTGCTCGTCGTGCTCAACACCCTCGCGCCGGTCGAGCGGACGACGTTCGTATTGCACGACATGTTCGGCCTTCCGTTCGACGAGATCGCACGACTCGTCGGGCGCACGCCGGCGGCGACGCGCCAGATCGCGAGTCGCGCGCGGCGACGTGTGCGCGGACCATCTCGCATCGCTACCGAAGTCTCGGGCCATCGCGCGCTAATCGACGCGTTCGTCGGGGCGCTACGGGCCGGCGATCTCGATGCCCTGCTCCGCGTGCTCGATCCCGACTTCGTCATTCGCGCCGACGCCAGTGTCGCCGGCACGGCAACCGAAACGCGTGGCGCCGAGGCCTGGGCGAAGGGGGCGATCGCGTTTGCGCGTGGGCTTCAGTTCGTGCATCCGATAATCGTGAACGGCGCGCCAGCGTTGGCTTTCGCGCCGCGTGGCCGACTCGTGCGAGTCATGACCTTCACGATCGTCGACGATCGCATCGCCGCCGCTGATCTCATCGGCGATGTGTCGCGACTGCGCACACTCGAGCTTTCTGCTCCGCAACTCTAAGCAACTCACACTCAGGAGACTTGAATGAAGATCAAGCTGACGAACATCTACGTCGACGACCAGGACAAGGCACTGCACTTCTATACGGAGGTGTTGGGCTTCGTGAAGAAGGCGGACTTTTCGCAGGGGCCGTTTCGTTGGCTGACGGTAGCGTCGTCAGAGGAGCCGGACGGCACCGAGCTGCAGCTCGCACTGAACGACGACCCGGCGGCTGCGGCCTATCAGTCGGCAATGTTTCAGTCGCGTAAACCCGCAGCCATGTTCTACACCGACGACATCAAGGGCGACTGCGAGCGCATCAAGGCGCAAGGTGGCGAGTTCATCCTGGCACCAACGGAAGCGACAGCGTCGACGATCGCGCAGGTGAACGACACCTGCGGCAACCTCGTCCAACTCGTCCAGCTGGCGCGCTGGTAGGAGGATTTTTTCAAAGTTCGGATCTTCCGGAACTTCAGGGACACGCTCGCGATGACGCGTACTTCTTCCTAGGGACTTTCGCAGCACTCCCTGACATTTCGAATGAACCAGGAACACCACCGGCAACCGCATGACTTGACTCATGCGCATTGTGTGGCATTTGCTCCATCGAATGTCTGCGAGGTCTCGCGCCCGTCCGGTCCCTCATGCCAAGCGGACGTTCGATCTCCTGCACCATGACACTGTCTCGGCGCGGTGATGCACTTCGTCGTTCAATTCGTATGATTCCAATCAGGTCGTTGCTGTTTTCTCGGGCAGGGAAACTCTCGCAATCACCTCCACTGCGTCCTCAGGAGTCGCGCAGCATTCCCCGTAATTCGCGGATGATCCCGATGTTTATCCACTTCGGCTTCCCGGACTTCTTCCGCGTGGAATTGTCGTGGCTCAAGCTCGCGGGGATTCTGGTCCATCTTCTGCCCGTGCCCTAGCGGCTCGAGGCATGGGCGTACGCATCGGAGACTCCTTAGAGAGCGGATACACTTCCGGCGGCACTCCGCGCAATGGCGTGTGGTTGCAGCGCGTTCTGCTGCGACGGGCGTCTGGCGCTTCTGGCGTTGGCGCGCAACATTGAGGCTCCTCCTGCCTCCGACACACGATGCGCCTCGCCGCCGTTGTCGCTGCTCTCGCTGTCATCGCCGATCAAGGTAGCCCGAACAAGCCGAAGCCATCCGTAGCGCAACCCGATGCCGCGTCGTTGCGTGACTCGGTAACGATCGCATGGGTACTTCCGCGCGATGACATACAGCGCGGGCAGACGCTGGACGCCTGGCTCGTTGCGCACAATGGCGCGACGCACGCGGGTAGCGTGACCATCACACTGCTGACGGCTGCCGGAGCCTCCGCATGGCTCCGTAACGCCGGCGAGACGTGCGCCGGCTCTATCGCGGCCAAGCGGGACAGCGCGACATTCTCGCTCGGTCGCGACTCCGTCGTCTCCGTGTGTGCCGTGGGTACCGAAGAGGTGACCACGCATCTCGTGGCATCGCTGACGCAGAAGCATGGCACCCGGCTCGTGCAGATAATCGCTGTCAGCGACCCGCTCCACATCGCATCGCCGTATGCGCCCGGCCCGATGCTCACGGCGGTTCTTACTGCGATGCTCGGATTCGCCGGCGGCGTGGCGACGACACTGCTTACCAAGTGGTTCGAGTCCATGTCGGAGCGGCGCAAGCACGTGTCGGAGATACAGGCGACGATCAGTACGCTGCTCGCTCCAGAGCTTATGCAGTGCCGGAACAGCCTGGACGATTTCCTGCACGATCCCAACGCGGAGCCTCCGATACTGCCGGCGGCTGCCTACAACATACTGCTCGGCGACGCAGGGATCATGAGCTACCTGAACGCTGGAGACCGCAGGAAATACTTCGCGGCTATAGCCGAGACCTACGACATGATGAGCACGTACAAGAATGCCGTGAATCAAGGGGATCGCGTCCAGGCTCGTGCGCTCGCGCAGCCCATCATCGCTCGTCTTTCGAAGATCGTACCCCACCCGTAGGAGCACCGCGATGGCGTGCTATTACTGCCAGCAGGAATGGATTGCGAACTCCGATAACGGAGCGTGTGCCGAGTGCGTCCTGGCCGTCTGTGCTGCGCCGCCGTCACGTAAGGACAAGAAGTTTCACGCGAGTCGCTGTGGCTGTGGATGCCGCAAGCTCGTTTGCATCTATGATCTCAGCGACCACGCGAGGAATCAGCATAGCTCGGCGCCCAGCGATTGCTTCTCGGATGCGGCCGTACAGGCCTCCTCGACAGTTCTATCCACCGCAATTGCAGAGCTCACGGAAGGGCGCTCCTCCTTGCAGTTGTCAGCGGAGGCAGTGACGGCGTTCAATCACATGTTGAACTTCGTTTCGCCCGGGCATTCGGAGATCGGGCGCGCGCTGGGCGACCTCCGAAAAATGGACGAACAGCGCGACGTCTTCGAGGTGTTAGACGATCTTCGCCGTCCCTCCTACAACTTTGCACCGGAGTTTTTTCTTGGCGGGGCGATCGACAAGATGATCGCCCTCGCGGGTCACACCGCAGTGCGCGCGTGGCATCACGCAGGCGCACCAGATCGCGAAGGCATCGCCGAATGGTTGCCGCCACCCGTCGTTCGCGTGCTGTCGGCAAGCCGCTGGAGGGACGACGCTGCGCACTTCAGCGATGGTTTCCTCGATGCCTTTACCGTGTCGGCACGAGCACACCCCAGTGCCGAGCGTGCTCTCTATTACTCGACCCCGCGGATGTCCGCGTCTGAGATCGCGGACTGGTTCCTCGAAGTGCCTGCGTATGCGTGATACGTGAACTCGGCAGCCCTCTGCACCGAAGGTGTCCGTCAAAGTCAGAGCCATCACAGGTAGCTATCCGGCAAACGTGTACGCGAACCCAGCCTTCTGAGCGCGTTGCACGCCAACGACTCCCGCCGGAACCATGCGTGCATTCGGCACGAGGTTCGCCGCGAGTTCGGCCGCGATGGCCTGCGCATCGCCCGTCTTCCCTGCCAGGAGCGTCGCAATGAATTCCGTTGCGGCCCCGCATACCGTTATGTGCGCGCCGCGCGCGACGATCGCGGGAATGTTGGCACCGACCTGCCCTTCGACATCATCGTGCAGCGGGACATTGCGAGCGGCCGGCTTCTTGGTGGTGGGATCCTCCACCTTGAGCAGGGACGCGAACTCCGGATACTTCGCCCACATCGCGTCGTTGTAGCCATACGGTGTGGCATAGTGGCGGAACGAAACGATCACGTTCATGTCCGCGTCCTTCGTGCCGAGCTTCTCCTGGCTGAACTTCATGAAGTTGCGCGCGAACATGATTCCGTCCGGGCCGCCCGACGCTTGGACGCAGTCGTAGACGACCTTGTATGATCCCTTCATCGCGCCGAACCAGGCATCGAGCGCGTCACCGACAGGCACCGACGCCGGAGCAGCTTCCGGCGTGCATCCGATTGCGGCGAGCATTGGCGCCACACCGATCGCGGCCGACGTTGCGGCCAGCCGTGCGAGAAAGGATCGGCGTGGAGAAAGGGAGCTGCTCATGACACACCTCACGGTGAAGACGGCGATGGGGGGCCGAGCGAGACCGACCACTCGCGCGCGGTGAGCACGAAATGCGGAGATTCGAATATGCCCCGCCCGGTCCGTGCCGCCAGATCTGCTGATCGGCGAGCGAGCCGTCGTCAGGCGTCTGCGTGGCGCGTGCGTTCTCCAACCACACCGAGCTGGCGAAGCAGCAGCGGCATCGTGGCGCCCTGGCCGACGAGCGACAGGAAAACCGTGCCTGCCGTCATGGCGACGATGAGCGAGCGATTCGCCGACTCGACCGGCAGCGCCAGCGCCAGCACGAGCGAGAGCGCCCCGCGCAGACCACCCCACACCAGTATCGCGCTCCACGCTGGCGGCATCCGCTCTTTGGTCCGCTGCATGATGACGTAGACGATCCCGACGACGATTGCCCGCGCGGCGAGCGCTGCCACCGCACTGAATAGAACCAGACGCCAGTCCTGAATGAGCGGCCTCGCGGCGAGCTCACCACCGAGCAGGAGAAACACCGCCGAGTTGAGCGCGAAGGCGAGCCATTCCCAGAAGCTGTCGACCGCTTGTCGCGTGCCGCCGGTCAGCACGTGATGCCGGCCGGTGTGTCCGCAAACCACTCCCGCCGCCACCGTCGCGATCACGCCCGAACAATGGAACTGTTCGGCAAGCGCGAACGAGCCGTAGGCGGCGATCGTCGTCAGTGTGATCTCGATCGCTGCATCGTTGAGGCGCGTGCGAACATGCGATGCACCCCAACCGACGGCGAGGCCGACGAGGGCACCACCGCCGGCAATACGCATGAAGTCCACGACGAGCGCCAGCGCTGTCGGCGCGGTACCGTCGAAATACGCGAGCATGAGCGTGAGGAATACGATGGCCGTCCCGTCGTTCAGCAGGCTCTCACTCTCGACGAGGACGTGCAGGCGGCGCGGCGCAGACAGGTCGCGAAAGAGCGCTGTGACCGCGACTGGATCGGTCGCCGCTACCACTCCGCCGAAGATCAGTGCCGTCGTCCACCCGACGGACGAACCCATCAGGCTCGACGCGACGACGAGGACGAGACCGGTCAGGACGATCGCCAGCACCACACCCGGCACAGCGAGCGCGCCAATCGTCCAGGCATTGTCGCGCAGCTCGCGGACCTCGAGATGATATGCGGCTTCGAAGAGAAGACCGGGCAGAAACAGCGCGAAGAGGAGATCCTTCGTGAGATGAGGCAGATCGACGACGTGGAGTCCGCCGAGTGCCATGCCGACGATGAGTAGCGCTGCCGTATACGGCACGCGAACGCGCTGCGTCACGATGGCGACAGCTGTCGCGACGCAATACATCAGAATGACGGCGATGGTGATGCTCATTTCGCGCCCGACAGGTGGGGTCGTGCGGGTTCGCTGTACGTCAGCGCGGTAACGTTCTCTGGTCGTCGCTGTCGCCGCGAGGCAGTGTCCGATCGTCGCGCCGTGCGGCGAGACGCTGGAGCACCGCTCCTCCACCCATCAGCCCTAACGCGCTCATGAGACCGAGCTTGGCGAGCGCAACGTTGATCAGCCAGGCGACGCCCGAAAGGCCTGCGTGACCGAAAATTGCGATGCCAACTACCGTGCCGACAGCCGCGCCAATCCACATCAGCAATTGCCCGAACGCTTTCACCGCTGCCTCCGGCGCGTGCTCCGTTCGACGAAACGCCTTTCACAAGCTAGCGACGGTGCAGCGATGAGGTGTGTTCTGTGGCAGTGCAGCTAGTTTACGCGACGTGACTACGCCTGCCATCCCCGCCGCGCCAGCGCCGACATCTCGCTGGGCGCTTCGTCTCATCTCACTCATCGAGGACCTGCGGCGCCGAGAGGACAGGCTTGCCCTCGTACTGAGCCTTCTGATCGGCGCGCTGGTCGGCCTCGTTATCGTCGCGTTCGTCCTGCTCACCGGCCGGCTCGCATCGCTGATGTATCCTGCCGGCGCGGCCGGTTGGCGACGCATCGCCGTACCGACGATCGGTGCACTCATCAGCGGCGTGCTCCTCTACCGCTTCTTCCCCGATGCGCGCGGCAGCGGCATTCCGCAGACGCGTGCGGCGATCTTCATCCACGACGGGCGGATCACCTTTCGTACGGTGGTCGGCAAGTTCGTCTGCTGCGCGCTGTCGCTCGGCAGCGGTATCGCACTCGGCCGCGAAGGGCCCTCGGTTCACATCGGTTCGGGCATTGCGTCGGTCATCGCGCGTCGTCTCGGGCTCAGCCGCGCACAAGTCCGATGGCTCGTTCCGGTCGGAGGGGCCGCGGCGCTGGCGGCCGCGTTCAACACGCCAATCGCTGCCGTGCTGTTCTCGCTCGAGGAGATCATGGGCGATCTGCACGCGCCGATCCTCGGGTCCGTCGTGCTCAGTTCCACCACTGCGTGGATGGTGCTGCACCTGGTGCTCGGCGACGAGCCGCTGTTTCACGTGGCCGCGTACCATCTCGTCAGCGCGTCCGAATTGTTCGTCTATGTCGTTCTCGGAATGGTCGGTGGTGTCGGCTCGGTTGGCTTCGTCAAGCTGGTCCTCCTGCTCCGTCGAAAGTTTGCCGACATGCCGCTTGCGACCCGATGGTGGCAGCCGATGGTTGGTGGACTCACGGTCGGCGTTCTTGGCTATTTCGTCCCTGCCGTGCTGGGCGTGGGCTACGATCAAGTGGACCGCGTGCTCGGGGGCGACCTCAGTCTGCGCACCGTGGTGATGCTCGCGCTCCTCAAGGGTATCGCGACCGCCGTGTGCTACGCGTCCGGCAATGCCGGTGGCGTCTTCGGCCCCAGCATGTTCATCGGCGCGATGATGGGTGCGACGGTG
>JAQBPV010000517.1 GCA_028287345.1 Gemmatimonadota bacterium | reverse complement strand
CCGTCTTCTCCATCAAGCGCTTCATGGGTCGCAAGACCAGCGAAGTGTCCGAGGAGCAGAAGCGCGTACCGTACAAGGTGGTGGCGGGCCCGAACGACGTCGCTACAGTCGAAGTCCAGGGCAAGCGTTACACCCCTCCCGAGGTTTCGGCGATGATCCTCCAGAAGATGAAGCAGACCGCCGAGGACTACCTCGGACAGACGGTCACGAAGGCCGTGATCACCGTTCCGGCCTACTTCAACGACTCCCAGCGTCAGGCGACGAAAGACGCCGGAAAAATTGCCGGCCTCGACGTTTTGCGCATCATCAACGAGCCCACCGCGGCCGCTCTGGCCTACGGCCTCGACAAGAAGAAGGATGAAAAGGTCGCCGTGTTCGATCTCGGCGGCGGCACGTATGACATCTCCGTCCTCGAGCTCTATGACGTGGACGGCTCCCGCCAGTTCGAGGTGAAGTCGACCAACGGTGACACGCACCTTGGCGGCGACGACTTCGATCAGCGCGTCATGGATTGGATCGTCGGCGAGTTCAAGCGCGATCAGGGCATCGACCTCTCGAAGGACCCGATGGCGCTCCAGCGCCTCAAGGAAGCGGCAGAGAAGGCGAAGATGGAGCTGTCGAGCACCATCTCCACGGACATCAACCTGCCCTTCATCACGGCCGACCAGAGCGGTCCGAAGCACCTGACCTACACGCTGTCACGGTCCAAGTTCGAGCAGCTCGTGGATGACCTCATCACGCGCACCATCGAGCCGATGCGGAAGGCGTTGAAGGACGCCGGCCTGGAGCCGAAGGACATCGACGAAGTGTTGCTCGTCGGCGGCTCGACGCGCATCCCGAAGATCCAGGAAGAGGTCAAGAAGTTCTTCGGCAAGGATCCGAACAAGGGCGTGAACCCGGACGAAGTCGTCGCCATCGGCGCGGCGGTTCAGGGCGCGGTGCTCACGGGTGAGCAGAAGGACGTTCTGCTGCTCGACGTCACCCCTCTCTCCCTCGGCATCGAGACCCTTGGCGGCGTCACGACCGTGCTCATCCCGCGCAACACCACGATTCCGACCAAGAAGTCGGAGACGTTCAGCACCGCGGACGACAACCAGACCACGGTCGAAATTCACGTGCTGCAGGGCGAGCGCGAGCTCGCTCGGGACAACCGGACCATCGGCAAGTTCCAGCTGACGGGGATTCCACCCGCTCCGCGCGGCATGCCGCAGGTCGAGGTGACCTTCGACATCGACGCCAACGGCATCCTCCACGTGGCCGCCAAGGACAAGGCGACCAACAAGGAGCAGAAGATTCGCGTCGAGGCATCGAGCGGGCTGTCGGACGCCGACGTCGACAAGATGGTCAAGGAAGCCGAACAGAACGCCGAGGCGGACAAGAAGCGCCGCGAGGAGATCGACACGCGGAACCGGCTCGACTCCATGACGTACGAGGTGGAGAAGAACGCCAAGGAGTGGTCGGATAAGCTCCCAGCGGACCTCAAGACCAAGCTGGACGCCGCGGTGGAGCGTGCCCGGAAGGCGCTTCGTGGCGACGACCTGAACGAGATCAAGGCGGCGCAGGAGGAGCTCAGCAAGGCCTTCGGCGAAGCTGGCCAGTCGTTCTACGCGCAGAGCCAGGCGGCAGACTCGTCTGCCGGCGGCGACGCGGGCGGACCAGCGGGAAGCCCGCCGCCGGCTGACGCCGGCAGCGGCAAACCCGCCGACGACGTGGTCGAAGCCGACTACGAGATCGTGGACGACAAGAAGTAACGGTCCCGAGGCCGGTCGCATCGGAAACCAGTCGGGCGCCGTACGTGTCTATAGGGAACACGCGGCGCCCGATTGTGTGTATTAGACGTTGTAGCTTTGATCATCAGACTCTCTCAGGACAGGTAGAATGGCAACACGGTATTCTCGCGCGCGCCTAGGCGCCGCGGTCGTGACGGCGTTCGTTTGCGGTCTTCTCTTCGCGTCGAGTTTCGACCTGACTCGGTTCGGCTTCGCGCAGGACGGCAAGGGCGCGAAGGTCGCGTCGTCGCAGGTCCAGTCGCTCGCCGAAACCGGCAACGCCTTCGAGGCGATCGCCGACCACGTGACGCCGAGCGTGGTTTCGATTCAGACGCAGCGCGTCCGAACAAACCCTCGCTTGCGCACGCCCCGCGGACAGCAGGCGCCAGGCATTGAAGAATTCTTCCGCAACTTCGAGCAGCAGCAGCCGCAACAGCAGCAGGCGCAGGAAGCCAGCGGCACAGGCTTCATCGTCTCGAAGGATGGCTTCATCCTCACCAACAATCACGTCGTCGCCGATGCGGACAAGGTCACGGTGACCCTGCTCGACAAGCGGAGCTTCACCGCCAAGGTCATCGGGCGCGATCCGACGACGGATGTGGCAGTGATCAAGATCGACGGTTCCAATCTTCCCGTCGCCGTGCTGGGTGACGACAACGTGGCGCGCGTCGGCCAGTGGGTCGTGGCCATCGGCAACCCGCTCGGCCTCGATTTCACCGTGACCGCCGGCATCATCAGCGCCAAGGGTCGTCCGCTCACGGGTCTCTTGCAGAACAATTATCAGATCACGGATTTCATCCAGACGGATGCGGCGATCAACCCGGGCAACTCGGGTGGACCGCTGGTCAACATCCGCGGTGAAGTGATCGGCATCAACAGCGCGATCGCCAGCAGCACGGGCTACTACGCCGGCTATGGCTTCGCCATCCCGGTGACACTCGCGAAGCAGGTGATGGACGACCTCATCTCGTACGGCAAGGTTCGCCGCGCGGTGATCGGCGTCCAGATCGAGAACGCCACGCCGGAAGACGCGAAGGCGGCAGGTCTCGACAGGGTGTTCGGTGTCGTGGTGCGCACGTACAGCTTCGACAGGGACAGTGTGAGCCCGGCGAAGAACGCGGGTATCGAGCCGGCCGACGTCATCGTTGCGGCGGACGGCAAGCCGACCGATCGCGTGAGCACGCTGCAGCGCATCGTCCGGAGCCACAAGCCGGGTGAGACGCTCGCATTCGACGTCATGCACTTCGGCAAGAAGAAGACGTTCAACGTGAAGCTCGCCGAAGCACCGGACGATCCGCAGCTCATCGCAGCGGCGGGTCGTGGCGGCCCCGCGGTTGCCGAGCCGGCAAGTGCCGCGGCGCCACGTGAGTTCGACAAGATCGGCATCACCGTCGAGGCGATGTCGCCGGAGCTGAGCGGCAAGGTCGATCCCACGGCACGCCGGGGTCTCGTCGTCAGCGACGTGAACGTGACTGGCCCGTCGTACCGGAAGGTCGGTGCGGACCAGACGGTGCTGGTCGAGGTGCTCAATCCGGGCCCACGCAAGATGCTGCACACCGCAGCGGATCTCGACGCGGTATTGTCGCGCATGAAGAGCGGTGACCTCATCACGTTCTCGGTGGCCGATATCGGTGCTGCCGGCACGCGGGCGATCACGATTCAGGTTCAGTAGCGGAAGTTCAGGACCAGGAACGAAAAAGCCCCCGGCGAATCGCCGGGGGCTTTTTCGTAGCACGATTCAGCCTTGATGCCTGCGACGGCGCACCACGCCGAAGACGCCGAGGAGCCCGGTCCCGAGAAGAACCATCGACGCCGGCTCCGGCGTGGCCGTCAGCGCGAAGGCATGCTCCGAGGGAGCGGCAAACTCGGGATCGCCGAACGGTCCTGTGCCGCCGGGCTGCTCCAACCCGGTATGCGTTCCGTTGGGGTCAGCGGTCTCCCAGTAAAAAGCGCGGTTGTCGAAATCAGCTCCTTCGTGCAGCGCGAGCCAATATGTGCCCGGTCCGACCGCCACGGGCCCAACCGCCAGGTCGTTCTGCCAGTGCTCGAAACCGAACGCGTCGACGCCAAGTGAGGTGCGCGTCGAGGCAGCCGTGCCGGCGAACAGCTGCGTGCCGGGGCTTCCGGCCGCGTCAGTGAAGATGGCCCAGCCGATGTTGATGCCTCCCAAGGCAGGCGACACCTCGACATCCCAGAATCGGATACCGTTGAAGAACGAAGCCGTGAGAAAGCTGAAATCTTCAGCCTGAACGGACGCGGACATCTCGCTCCCGTCCAGACCATTCGGACCGCCATTGTCGTATACGATGCCCTGCGCGCTCGCCGTCGTAGCGAGACCGAGCGAAAGGGCCACTCCAAGCAGATGTCGAGCAACTCGCATGAAATACCTTCAAGAGGGGGACGAAGCTACTGACTACGAAGACCCGAGCTATTTGGGCGAACCAATGCTGCAACGCAAGCGACGTGCGGAGGAACCCGGCATCCCATCGTGCGCCGTAAAAGCCGATGGGACATGACGTTGCACCCGGGCAAGTGCAGCGGCCGCACGCCGAGCCGTTTCAAGACTGTTGCGAGAAAGCCCCAGACTGCCGCGGCCTTGAAACGGATGAACTTAATCTGGGGCCTCCCGCTCGCAGCGCTATCCCACTCGGCGCAGCGGTTTTACGTTGCGATCATCGCGAGAGTGGCGAAACTGGCAGACGCACCAGACTTAGGATCTGGCACCGCAAGGTATAGGGGTTCGAGTCCCCTCTCTCGCATCGGCTCGCACCTGCTGTAGGGTCTCTGGAGAGGTGGTCAGGACGGGCCTTGGCCCTGACGGTGCGACGTTCGCCCGACACACTCGTCCTAAGTGCATGACGATGCCGTCGCGTGACTTACCCACCTAAGTGCACCACACAATGAGACGTTTCTTCGCGCTCCTCGCCCTCGCGGTCCTCGGCGCCTGCAGTCAAGAGATCGACCAAAGCACGCGGCCGGACAACATCGTGGGCACGTATCATCTGGTGACCTACGGCGGCACCACGCTTCCGGCCACCATCCGCGCCGACAGCGTCAATCTCCAGCTGCTCGATGGGACGCTGATCATCGCATCCGACGGCCAGTGGTCGGAAACGGTCAGCATTCAGGCTCGCTTCCGCGGCGCGACGCAGGTCGACTCCGAGACGAGCTTCGGCAGCTGGAACATCATCCGCGACTTCGCCTACATCTCATTCTTCGACAAGGTGAACAACTACCAGTTCTCGGGCACGGCATCGGGCGCGACGGTCGTGCTCAACAACGTGGACGGCACGCAGCTCGTCTATCGGCGCTGATCGAGAGATCCTGGCGGCCAGTGCGCGCGTAGCTTCCAGAGATCGGACGGGGAACAATCGCCGGTAATACGCGTTTGCCCCGGGGTGTCGCATCAGGCGACACAACATCGATCTTCGAGGCCGGGGACGCGCGGATGACACTGAGCGACGCAGCACATTGCCGGCAAATCGTTCGCTCCTGTGCGCGAACTTTCTGGCTGGCCAGCAGCTTCCTGCCCCCCGAAAAGCGCCGAGCGGCGTATGCGCTGTATGCCTTCTGCCGAGTGGCGGATGACATCGTGGACCTCGGCTCGCGCGACGAGTCGGCGGACACGGCGCGACTCCTCTCGGACTATCGTGGTGAGCTCGAGGCGGCGCTCACTGGCCGACCGTCGGGGCCGGTGTTCCGCGAACTCGCCCTTGCGGCCGAGCGATACAGGGTGCCGGCGAGCGCGCTGGTGGAATTGCTCGACGGTGTCGCGCGCGACTGTGCGCCCACGCGTTACGAGACCTGGCACGAGTTGACCCGCTACTGTGAGGGCGTGGCGAGCAGCGTCGGGGAGATGTGCACGTACGTGTTCGGCGTCGATGGAGACAGCGCCGCGCGACCTCGCGCCCTCGCACATGCGCGCACGCTCGGCGTCGCCTTGCAGCTCACGAACATCCTGCGTGACGTCGGCGAAGATGCGCGCATCGGGCGCTGCTACCTGCCGACTGAAGATCTCGCGCGCTTCGGACTCACGCGCGACGACGTGCTCGCCCGCTCGATCGGCGCGACACGCGGGTGGAAATCACTGATGCAGTTCGAGATCGGTCGTGCCCGTGCACTCTACGTGCAGGCGATGGCCGGCATTCCCCTGCTCTCGCCCGATTCGCGACGTTGTGCCACTGCCTGCGCGGCGGGCTACGCCGGAATCCTCGGCGCGATCGAGAATCTCGACTTCGACACCTTCAGCGCGCGCGCGCGCGTCAGCAGAATGGCGCGAGCCGGTGTGTTGTGGAGCGCCTGTCGAACGCCGTTGGGTGTAGCGGAACATGAAGGCAGCGAACGACCACTGAACGACGGCACACTCGTCAGGTGGACGTGATCGATCGTCTTCCGAATAGTCGACGCGATGGACGGCTGGCCGGCATCGCGCTCATCGGTCATGCGTCACTGCTGGTGCGGTCGGGCATCGCCTTCGCGACCTTCCTGGGTCCGCCGGCGCCGGCGTGGCTTTCCACGCCAGCGAATCAGCGCGTGGCGGCCTTCATGTTCACCTTCGGCGGGCAGACGACGGTGGTGCTCGGCGCGATTGCGGGTATCTGTCATGCGGCGAGCCGGCTGGGATGGCGGAGTGCCCTCTCCATCTTTGCGGCGGCGTTCAGCATCTCGCTCGCGGCGGAGCTCACGGGAACGACGACGGGCTATCCGTTCGGACCGTATTCATATACGACGCAACTCGGTGCGCTGATCGGCGGACGCGTGCCGTTCAACATCCCGACGTCGTGGTTCTTCATGCTGTATGCGTCGCTGGCAATCTGTGGTCGCATCCTCCGGGCAGACGACAGCGGCGCCAACAAGTGGCGGTGGGCAATCGGTGCGGCGCTC
>JAQBPV010000476.1 GCA_028287345.1 Gemmatimonadota bacterium | reverse complement strand
GGCCACGGCGGCGACCTCCTCCGGGCGACCCACCGCGACGACTTCACCGCCCGCATCGCCGGCCTCGGGCCCAAGGTCGATCACCCAGTCGGCGAGCTTGATCACGTCGAGGTTGTGCTCGATGAGCACAAGCGTATGGCCGGCGTCCACGAGACGGTCGAACACATTCGCGAGCTTGCGAATGTCGTCGATGTGCAGACCCGTCGTCGGTTCGTCCATGATGTAGATCTTCTTGCCGCTCTTCTTCGCACCTAGTGCAAGCTCGCGCGCCACCTTGAGCCGCTGAGCCTCGCCGCCGGAAAGTGTCGTCGCGGGTTGACCGAGTCGCAGATAACCGAGTCCGACCTGCTGCAACTGCCACAGCGCCTGGCCGAGCTTTTCCTCGTACGGGAAGAACCGGATCGCTGCATCCACCGTCATGTCGAGTACATCGGTGATGCTCTTGCCGAAGTACTTCACGTCGAGGACTTCCGGCTTGAACCGCTTCCCGGCGCAGTCATCACACGGCACGAAGACGTCGGCCATGAAGACCATCTCCACCTCGAGATAGCCGGCGCCTTCGCACGTCTCGCAACGCCCGCCCGCGACATTGAAGCTGAACGTGCCTGCCGTGTATCCGCGCTGACGTGCCGTGGGCATCGACGCGAAGATGCGACGCACCTCGTCGAACGCCTTCACGTAGGTCACCGGATTCGAGCGCGGCGACTTGCCGATGGGACTCTGGTCCACGAGCACCACGTCGTCGAGCGCCTCGTACCCAGTGAGTGAGTCGAACGCGCCGACCTTCTCGCCGAGGTGCTGCTTGGCCGAGTGTTCGCCGGTGAGCTTCGTCTCGAGCGCGCGCATGAGGACGTCGTGAATGAGCGTGCTCTTGCCGCTGCCGGACACGCCGGTCACCGCCGTCACCGCGCCGAGCGGAATGCGGATGTCGACGCCCTTGAGGTTGTGCTCGCGTGCGCCGGTGAGCGTGAGCCACTGCGGTCCGATGCGCCGACGGTTCGTCGGAACGGGAATCTCGCGCTCACCGGAGAGATAGAGTCCGGTGAGCGGACTCTCGCTCACGCGCGACATCGGGCCGGAGAACACGAGCTCTCCGCCCTTTTCACCGCTATGGGGCCCGAGCTCCACCATGTAATCCGCGGCGCGAATGGCATCGAGGTCGTGCTCGACGACCAGCACTGTGTTGCCGCCGTCGCGCAGACGAAGCAGCAGCTTGAGCAGCCGGTCCATATCACGCGAGTGCAGGCCGATCGACGGTTCGTCGAGCACGTAGAGCGTATCGACGAGTCGCGAGCCGAGCGAGTTGGCAAGTCCGATGCGCTGCGCTTCGCCGCCCGAGAGCGTGCGTGTCGCGCGGTTGAGCGACAGATAGTTGAGTCCCACGTCGCACAGGAAGCGCACGCGATCCTGCGCCTCCTTGAGAATGTGTGACGCGACCTTGGCGTCATACTCGGAGAGCTCGAGCGCATCGAGCCACGTCGTGAGTACGCCCACGGGGTAGTCGCTCACCTCGGCGATGTTGCGGCCGCCGACTTTCACCTGCAGCGATGCAGGTTGGAGCTTGGTGCCGTGACAGGCCGGGCATTCCTGCGCGGTCTGATACCGTCGCAGGAAGACGCGGATGTACTGCTTGTAGCGCTTCTCCTCGAGGTCGCGCAGGAAGGGAAAGATGCCCTTGAAGCCACGGACGTTCGCATGGAGGAGACGCTCGCGCTGCTTCGCGTTCAGCTTCTGCCATGGGACATCCATCGAGATGCCCTCGCGCTTCGCGTATTCAGCGAGTGCGCGGCGCTTGTTGTCATAGCGCGGCATCGTCCACGGATCAATCGCCCCCTCGCGCAGCGTGCGCTCGGGATACGGAACGATCAGCACTTCATCGTACTCGAGGATCGCACCGAAGCCGTTGCACTTTTCGCATGCGCCGCGCGGCGAGTTGAACGAGAAGAGCTGCGGTGTCGGGGCGGGGGCAGTCGTGCCGTCGTTGGGGCACTCGAACCGCTCGGTGAATCGCAACCGGTCGACGGTCGTCTTGTCGAACGGAGAAATCACTCGCTCGGTGAAGAGGATCACGGCGTCGCCATCACCTTCGCGGAACGCCGTGGCCACGGCATCGGCGAGCCGTCCGCGTACGTCATCCGTGACGACGAGCCGGTCGATGACGACGAGCAGCTCCTTCGCGAAGGTGACGTCGACGTTTTTCGTCTCGAGCTCATCGAGATGGATGACTGTGCCGTCGAGGCTGATGCGCACGAAGCCCTGGGCGCGCAGGTTCTCGACGACGACCTCGTGCGACACTTCGCTGGAGAGCTTGAGCGGCGCGGCGACGTAGAATCGCGTACCCGCCGGCAGCGACGTCACCGCGTCCGTGACCGATTGCACCGTGTCTGGCTTGAGCTCGCGGCCGCAGAGCGGGCAGAACGTATGACCCACGCGCGCCCACAGCAGGCGCAGGTAGTCGTAGATCTCGGTCGCCGTGCCGACGGTGGAGCGCGACGTCTTGGTGGGGTTCTTCTGCTCGATGGCGACGGCGGGGGAGAGCCCGTCGATGAGATCGACGTCGGGCTTTTCCATGCGCTCGAGGAACTGCCGAGCATACGACGACAGGGACTCGACGTAGCGTCGCTGCCCCTCGGCGTAGATGGTGTCGAAAGCGAGGGATGACTTGCCGGATCCCGAGGGGCCGGTGACGACCGTGAAGGTGCGTCTGGGGATCTCGAGGTCGAATCCCTTGAGGTTATGCTGCCGCGCGCCGCGGATTACGATCTTGTCCTTCATGAGCCTAGGAATCTAGCGGATTGCGGCCCGAATAAACACTGAAGGGCGTGGCGCTACGCTTATGGGCAGGGCCCGCTACGCGTCCCTTACGGGGCGGCCGCTGCGCGCCCCATAAGCAAAAGGATCCGCGGCGAAGCCGCGGATCCTTTGCCCCCATAAGGGACCACAGCGACCGACCCAGGCTACATCGGCGTCGTACGAGTACGCGTCGTGAGCCGGTACACCCAGAGCAGCAGCATGGCGCCGACGACGGCCAGCAGGATGCTCCACAGCGAGAAACCATTTAGGCCCGAACCGGTGATCGTATTGCCGACGAATCCGCCGATGAAGGCGCCGACGATACCGATCAGCATGGTGACGATGATGCCTCCCGGATCCTTCCCGGGCATGAGCGCTTTCGCAATCGCACCGGCGATCAATCCGAGCACGATCCAAGCGAGGATACCCATAGCACTGCCTCCGAATGTGTGAGTGGAGAACGGCCATACGTAACGCAACGGCCGTACCACTCTCGCCCGCTTTACTCGCTACAATTGGTTGAATGGCCGCCTCACTCTCTCCCCACGCCTCCGACGAGGACGCCACCGCCAAACGTTACGACCGACGGCTCGCCCGGCGGCTGATCGTCTACGTGCGCCCATACCGGCTGCTGGTGGCAGGGGCGGTCGTCCTTCTGATGGTCGAAGGCCTGCTTCAGCTGGTCGGACCCATCCTGACACAGCGGGTGATCGACGTCGCGCTGCCGGCGCGGGATGCGAGCATGGCCATGCGCGCCGCCTTCCTCTACAGCGCTTCGCTCGTGCTCGCCTTCGGATGCTCCTACGGCGAGACGATGCTCACGGCGTTGCTCGGACAGCGCGTCATGCGCGACCTCCGGCAGCAGCTGTTCCAGCACGTGCAGCGCCTTTCGATCGCGTTCTACGATCGTACGCCGGTGGGCCGGCTGGTCACGCGCGTGACGTCCGACGTCGAGTCGTTGAACGAGCTGTTCACTGCCGGCGTCGTGGCAGGCCTGGGCGACCTGTTCACGCTGCTCGCCATCGCGGTGCTGATGGTCGTCACCGACTGGCGCCTCGCGCTCGCCGCCTTTGCGGTGATTCCGCTCGTGTACCTCACGTCGCACCTGTTCCAGTCGCGCGTGCGCGGTGCCTATCGCGAGATTCGCAGTCGCCTCGCGCGCATCAACGCGTACTTGCAGGAGCGCATCACTGGCATCCGCGTCGTGCAGCTGTTCGGCCGCGAGCGCGGCGAGAGCGAGCGGTTCGCCGCGCTCAACAAGGCGCATCTCGACGCGAACCTCAGGTCGATCACGATCTATGCGCTGTACTTTCCAGCGATTGAATTTCTGACGTCGGTCGCACTCGCGATTCTGCTCGTCGCCGGCGCGCAGCGCGTGGGTGTCGGCTCACTCACCGTGGGTACGGTCGCTGCATTCCTGCAGTTGCTCAGGCGCTTCTACCAGCCGCTTCAGGACCTCGCCGACAAGTTCAACACGCTTCAGCAAGCGATGGCTGCGTCGGAGCGCATCTTTGCGCTGCTCGACACCGAGCCGGAGAATCGCGCGACCAACGGTACACGGCCCGCGGACGTCGATCACGTCGAAGCGAAGAGGGCGGTCACCATTGCCTTCGAGGACGTGTGGTTTCACTACGGCGAGCCGACGAGCGATCCATCGTGGGTACTGCGTGGCATCAGCTTCGTCGCGCGGCCGGGCGAGACGATCGCGCTCGTCGGACATACGGGCGCCGGCAAGACGACGATCGTGAATCTCCTCCTGCGCTTCTACGAGCCGCAGCGGGGGCGCATCACGGCCAATGGCGTCGACATTCGCACTCTTCCCGTCGACGACTGGCGTCGGCTGATCGGCTACGTGCAGCAGGACATCTTCCTCTTCGCGGCCGACGTACGCACGAACCTTCGTCTCGATGCACCACTCGACGACACAGCCGTACTCGCCGCTGCCGCGCGCGTGGGCGCCGATCGCGTGATCGCACGACTGCCAAAACAGCTCGACCAGGTGCTCAGCGAGCGAGGCGCGTCGGTGAGCGTTGGCGAGCGACAACTCCTCTCCTTCGCGCGCGCCCTTGCGACTGATCCCGCGGTACTCGTCCTCGACGAAGCGACGAGCGCCGTGGACAGCGAGGCCGAAGCGGAGATTCAGCGCGGTCTCGCGGCGCTGATGCGCGGGCGCACGACGATCGCCATTGCACATCGCCTGAGCACCATCGTTCAAGCTGACGAAATCCTCGTACTGCACCATGGCGAAGTGCGAGAACGGGGGACCCACGCGGCGCTGCGAGCAATGGGTGGACTGTACGATCGGCTGTACCGTTTGCAGGCAGGAGAAGGGACTGTCGTAGAACCGGCCTCCGCCACGCTTGCCAGTCCTCAGAGCGGCGGGTAGTTTCCGCCCCTAATGGGTCCCGGGCGCTCCCGGCGCGAGACCCTTCGTGTCGCTCGCGCCGTATCCGACCGCGCATCGCCCCCCAATGCCCGTCCTTCAGCTCGACGATCAGCAGTTCCCGCTCAAAGCGGGTGCGACCCGCATCGGTGCCGGTGCCGACGCGGATGTCATCGTACCAGGCTACTCGGCGATCGGCATCGAAGCCGTCATCGACGGCGGAGCCACGCCGACAATCCGCCGCGCCGTCGACGAAGCCCACGTTCGCGTGAATGGAGTGCTGCTGGGCGCCGAGCCGACGCCGCTGATGCATGGCGACAAGGTGGAAATCGCTGGCCTCGAGCTTCGCTTCGCCGACGATGCGAAGGGCGGTGCGACGCAATTCGTCAGCGCGAGTGACATCGCCTTGATGACGGGAGCGAAGCGCGCCGGTTCCGCACGCGCAACGGCGGCGTCGGGAGGGCGACTGGTCTCGCTCGTCGACGGAAAGGAATACGCGATACCCGACATGGGCATCGTATTCGGCCGAGATGCCGCGTGCGACGTGGTGGTGGCGCAGAACGAGGTGTCGCGGCGCCATGCCGAGATCGTCCCCGACCAGAGCGGGTACATCGTTCGCGATACGAGCGCCAACGGTCTGTACGTGAATGGTGAGCGGGTTCAGGGGTCGCATCGGCTCGCCCGGTCGGACGTCCTGCGAATCGGGACGGAGGAGTTCCGGTTCTACGCTGACGTCGTGCCGGCGCCGAAGACACTGACGCCGGCCAAGTCGTTGGCAGCCGCGCCTGCCACGCCGATCGCGGCATCGGCGCCAATCCCTCCGCCCGCCGCGCCGGCGCCCACCGAGCATTTCCTGGAGCTCGAGCTGTTGCCTGAGCTGGCCAAGCCGGCCGCGGCTCCTCCAGCCCCAGCAGCGCCGGCGGAAGCGCCAAAGCCCGCCGCGGCGCCGAAAGCAGCGGAGCCACCGAAAGCTGCGCCTTCGGCGCCCAAGTCTCCAGCCGCCGCGCCACCTCCGGCTACGGCCCCCAAGCCGACCCCGGTCGCGACGCCCGTCACGCCGGTTTCGTCGCAGCCCGCTAAAGATCCACGCCCCGTGATGGCGATACTGGAGTCGATGAACGAAGGACCGGGCAAGGGAACCAGGTACGAGCTGCACACGCCGCTGGGACATATCGGGCGTGGTGCGCACAATGATGTCCGTCTATCGGACGAAAGTGTCAGCGAAACGCATGCGAAGCTGCAGCGACGCGAGGACGGGTGGTACGTTGTTGATATGGACTCCACGAATGGGACGTACATCGGGGGTACGCGAGTGATGGGCGAGCGCCGCATCGAGGGGTCGCCCGACGTTCGCTTCGGTGGAATGAAGTTCCGCTTCACCGCGGTCGGAGTGGGTGCTGGTGACGTGGAAGGGAAGGGAACGCGGGCCATCGCGACGATGGGTCGTGCGTCGGCGCTGGCAGCCAGACAGGCCACACCGCCAACGTCCATGCCCGCGCAACCTGCTGCTGCGCCAACGCCCGAAGTCGAGAAGCCCGTCGCCAGTGGTGGCATACCGGCCTGGGTGTGGATCGTCGCTGTACTCGTGATCGCCGCTGTGGCGTTCTTCCTGCTTAAAGGGCGCGCGTGAAGCTTCTCTATGCAGCGCGGACGGATGTCGGCATGATCCGGTCCGGCAATGAAGACAATTTCGCAGTCGATGCGAACGGGGCGCGAGGGGTCTTCATCGTCGCCGACGGCATGGGTGGCCATGCGGCGGGTGAGGTGGCCAGTGAAATGGCCGTGCAGATCATCCAGCGCGAACTGTCGCCGATCGTCGACCTGCTGAGCGAGGAGGTGACGAAGCTCGTCGCCAATACACTGCGCAAGGCCAATCGGGCGATCCACGATCGCACGCTCACCGAAGTGGACAAGCAGGGCATGGGAACGACGGCCTCGGTGCTGCTCGTCTCGGGCTCCCGCTACCTCATCGGTCAGGTCGGCGACTCGCGCATCTATCTCATGCGCGACGGAACCCTCCAGCAGCTCACGAAGGATCACTCGTACGTGCAGGAGCAGGTGGACGCCGGCTTCCTCACGCCGGAGCAGGCGCGCTACCACCCGTACAGCAACGTCATCACGCGCTGTGTGGGAGCGAGCCCGGACGTGGAGCCCGACACCTATCGTGGCGAGATGCGCAACGGCGACATCTTCCTCGTCGCCAGCGACGGCCTCACCGGCATGGTCGACGACCGCCGCCTCGGCCAACTGCTGGGCTCACGCGCCGAACCGGAGCGAAAGGTCCAGGCGCTGATCTCCGAGGCCAACGGACGCGGTGGGCTGGACAACATCACCGCGATCATCGTGCAGGTGCTCGAGGTGGGCCCCGATCCCGAAGCCGACGCGAAGACGGTGGAGATCAAGCGGGTTGTCTGAGTCGTCCGACGAGACGGTGGCATCGGTCGCTCAGCTCTATCTCGGCAACATCCTGTACGCGATCGAACTGGCCGCGTTGTCGCTGGAGCAGCAGGGCAAGGTTGACGACGCGCAGTATTATCGGGCGATTGGGCGGAAGCTCGCCGAGGCGCATGGACGCGAGCGGAAGGCGAGCGCGGAGTAAAGTCTCCGATCTGTATTCGGCGCGCTAGTTCGCCCCAAGTAGACGTCCACTCGCGAGCCGCGCGCGGACCTCGTCCGCCGACAACGCTGCCAAGCGAATCAGCGCCGATCGATCGATCGAAACGTGCCGCGCGGTGAAGACGCGCAGCCAACGCGCACTGCCGTAAAGCTCCTCCGATAGCTTCGGCAGATTCACCGCACCCTCCCAACCAGCGGCAGTGAGACGGCGCACCGATCCATTCCGACGACGCACGGGGATGTCGAGGCCGAGCATCTGCGTCTTTACCGGGTAGTCGAGCAGCAATTCTCCCGGCTCGAGGTGCAACTCGCGCGCGAGCTGATCCTCGACCGAAACCAGCAGCGCGCGATCGTCGGCGATCCACTCGCCGATGTCGGGCGGAAGCTCAGCGGCGGGACATTCGAAGACGCGCTTGTACAGCCGGCGCTCGCGCATTGCCGACAGAAGCGCGGTGGGTTCATGCGTCGCGAGTTCGTGCAGCAGGCCCTCGTCCGTAAAGCCAGCGAGTGCTTCGGCGCTGAGTGATCCGGCGCGGAGTGCGCCGTCGACCAACCGCTTGTACATCGCCGTCGCACTGCGCACTGCGTGATGCCAGTAGACGTTGCGGTACATCTGGTACTTCGCGAAGAGCAGCGACTCGAGCGCCGACAGCCCCTTCTCGGAGATACCCACCATCGGGGAGCCGCGGTCCGGATCGTCGACGAGCGTGAGGGAGTTGATCAAGCGGTCGACGTCGATGTCGCCGTAATTCACGCCGCACATGAACGCATCGCGCTTGAGGTACTCGATCTTGTCGAGGTCGAGCGAGCCGGAGATGAGTCCCTGCATCGGGTTGTCGCTCGTGCCGCGGATGAGCGCCATGATGCGTTCCGGCGCGTCGCTGCCGAGCTCCCGGGTGAGGATGTCCGCGATCTCGCCGCTGGTGACGAGTGGCCGCGCGACTTCCTCGTGATGCAACGCGCCGATTTCCTCGAGCGCATGCGAGAAGGGATAGTGTCCGATGTCGTGCAGCAAGGCCGCGTAGCGGACGAGGAGGCAGGACTGCTTGTCGAGATCCTTCGTGAGTGCGTTCTCCTCGAACAGACCGAGTGTGCGCCGGGCCAGGTGATATGCGCCGAGCGCGTGCTCGAATCGCGAATGGCTGGCGCCGGGATAGACGAGGTAGGCCAGACCGAGTTGGCGGACATATCGCAGTCGCTGGAATGCGCGCGTGTCGACGAGCCGCAGCGCGAGCGGGTCGACACGGATGTTGTTCCAGAGCGGATCGCGGATGATTTCGTCCATGCCGTAAGAATGAGAGATGAGCGGGAGTACGGTAAGGCGGCCAGCGTCTCGGAATGTTACGACGGGTGGCTCATAATCGCCCTTCGGAGAGCAGTTGACGACGCTGGTGCCGATTCGGCAAATCGGCCAGAACACACAGGAGAGTCATGCCCATTCGGTTGGACATCGCACCCGATCTGGCGAGCGCATGCGGGTACGCAGGCGACGCGGTGCGGAACATGGAGAAAATCTACGGAGTCCGGCTGAACTACTCCCTGGCTTCGCTCGCACAGGTCGATCGCACGCTCGGCGAGTGGCGCGAAGGGGGTGCGACTCTCGAGGCAGTCACAAAATCCCTGTACGCATTTGGCAGTTATGCAGGGGAGGTGTTGCTGCGATACGCACGCGGGCGGTGGACGGAGCCGAAGGAAGAGCAGTACGGCAACATCGACGACCTGTTCCTGTTCGTCACCTTGCACGACGGCCGCGAGTGGCGGCCGATTGCGATTGCCGTTCACGCACTGCTCGACGGGCCCGAATTTTCATTGGACAAGTCGGCGAGAGAACTGCTCGCAACCAAGGCCGTGAGTGTCCGCCTGCAGCACTAGTGCGGGTCAGAGTGGCGGCGTCGGTATGGGCGGCGCGTTCACCGTTGACGGAGGCGACGGCGCCCCGCCTTGACTGAACTGCCACGTACAAGCTGCGGTCCCCTGCGAGCCGGCCGGCTGCATGAAACCCACGCTCCCTTTCACCGCTGACGTGTTCGAGCCGTTCGCGACCAGGCTGGCGTTCGGGTTTGGGCGTGACACCACGACGTCGGGAAATGCCCACTCGAAAGCTTCCGCGCCGATGGCTCCCGGCTTCTGTGGCTTGCCGTCGATCGTGAGTTGCTGATAGCCCTGAATGCCCCCGGCACTGCGCAGTTGCGCGTGTCGAGCCTGAATGAACATCCGCCCGTCGGACGCGCGCACGAACTCGGCGATGGGCGCACTCATGCCCTGCGTGTTCGTGGACCATCGAGCCGCGAGCGTCTGGTTGCCCTGCGTTTTCTGCAGCGATCCTCCGCCGACGACGCTCCACGTTCCCTGATACACGTGGAATGCGCCAGCAACAGTCGGAGCGCCGCTTCTGATCGTCCACGTGTGCGTCTGCTGGTCCGTATATCCGTGGCCAGTCACGTTGATCTGACAGCGAGCCCACCCGGACCACGACGGTTGCTGCGCGGCCGCCGGATCGATCGTCGCGAGCGAGAGTGACAGTGCAATAGCGAGTGGGCTGAGGTGAACCGTTGGCATTGGCGCTCCTTTCCAGGTGGCACCGTAGAGTGTTCCCGTCTGACCGACCTGTCAAATCGCGACGCGCGTGCCTGCCTGTGCGGGCGACTGGCATGGGTCTTCCCATGTCGACGCGCATGTCCACTGAAGACTCAGACAGCCAGC
>JAQBPV010000400.1 GCA_028287345.1 Gemmatimonadota bacterium | reverse complement strand
CTCAACCTGCAGAAGGCGCAGGCCGACTTCACCACCGCGCAGCTCGACTCCACGCTCAATCTCGCGCAGTCGCGTGAAGACGTCCGCACCGCCGAGTATTTCCTCGAGGAAAAGAAGCTGGCGAAGGAACAGGCGAAGTACGAAGCGCCGACGAACAAGCGGCAAGCAGAGATCGACTACGAGAAGGCGCAGCGCGCGTGGGAGCAGTCGAAGCGCAATCTCTCCACGAAGACGAAGCAGGCTGTCGCCAAGATGTCGTCTGTCGGCGCGGATCTCGGACGCCAGGAGAACAACCTGAAGAACATCCAGGACGTGCTCGGCGGCTTCTCCATCAAGGCGCCCGCGCCGGGCATGGTGATCTACGTCCGCGAGTGGAATGGAAAGAAGAAGGGCGTCGGCTCGCAGTGGAACGCGTGGGAGAACACGGTGGCCACGCTGCCCGACCTCACACAGATGGAATCGCAGACCTACATCAACGAAGTCGACGTCCGAAAGATCAGCGTCGGGCAGAAGGTCGCCATCTCGCTCGACGCCGATCCGTCGAAGAAGCTTCAGGGCACGGTGACGCACATCGCGAACGTCGGTGAGCAGAAGCCGAATCAGGACTCGAAGGTCTTCGAGGTGAAGATCGAGATCTCGAAGGCGGATACCACGCTGCGTCCCGGTATGACGACGGCCAACGAGATCGAGACCGCCTCGATTCCGAACGTGCTGTCGATTCCGCTCGAGGCAGTGGTGACGGAGGGTGGCTTCCAGTACGTCTTCAAGAAGGAGGGCAGCCGCGTCGTGAAGCAGATGATCGAGACGGGCGCGATGAACGACAACGAGATCATCGTGAAGCGCGGATTGAGCAAGGATCGTCTCGTGCTGCTGACGCCGCCCACCGACAAGACGGGCATCAAGACCGAAGTCATCGAGGGGCTCAAGCCGATGACCGCGCCGACTCCCGGCGCCGACTCGGCGAAGAGCGTGCAGATGCCTGCTGGCAAGACACCACCTGTACCTGCCGCGGGGATGAAGACGATGACGCCCGCGCCCGCCCCGGCGCCGGCAGCCGCGAAGCCGAAGGACTGATCAGTGACAGCGGTCCCCATGGAGCCGGGCGCGTCGATGCCATCGCGCGCCCGAGCCCTCGCTGCGCACATCGCGTTCAGTGGCGCCATCGCCGCCGAAGCCGTGGTGCACAACAAACTGCGCGCGAGCCTGACATCGCTCGGCATTCTCTTCGGCGTGGCGTCGGTGATCGCCATGCTCGCGATCGGCAATGGCGCCGAGCAGGAGATCCTCGCGCAGATGAAGCTGCTCGGCGCGAACAACATCGTCATCACGCCCATCATCGAGCAGAAGGAAGGCAAGCTCGAGAAGGACGACGGCGACAAGAAGCAGTCGAAGAAGTTCACGCCCGGGCTCACCTATCTCGATGCGCAGGCGATCAAGACGACCATTCCCGCCGTCGGCGCCACGAGCAGCGAGGTGGTGATCAACTCCGTCATCGCGCGTGAGGGGCATCACCGCTCAGGCAAGGTCGTTGGCGTCGATTCCAGCTACTTCGACGTGATGAACCTCCACCTCGGCGAAGGTGCACTGTTCGCGGAGGCGCACTTCAACGGCGCGGCACCGGTGGCGATCATCGGTCAGGGAGTGAAGTCCCGCTTCTTCACGACGGAGAATCCGATCGGCCGCACGGTGAAGGTCGGCGCTCAGCACCTCACCGTCATCGGCGTGCTCGAGGACCGAAAGGTGTCCAGCGAAACGGCGAAGCGTCTCGGCATTCGCGACGCGAGCATGGACGTCTACGTCCCGCTGCCGACGATGCTGCTGCGCTTCCGCAATCGCGGCGAGGTAACGCAGGCCGAGATGGAGCTGGCGGCGCGCGAAGACAATTCCGCCGACTCCTCGGAGACCGAAGACCAGCGTGCCGAGAAGCGCAACTATCACCAGCTCGACAAGGTGATCGTGCAGGTGGCGAACTCGCAGGAGGTAACCGCGGTCGCCGAGATAGTGCAGCGGATGCTGAAGCGCCGGCACAACGACGTCACCGACTTCGAGATCAGCGTGCCCGAGTTGCTGCTGAAACAGGAGCAGCGGACCAAGACGATCTTCAATGTGGTGCTCGGCGCCATCGCATCGATCTCGCTGGTCGTCGGCGGCATCGGAATCATGAACATAATGCTGGCGTCGATCCTCGAGCGCATCAAGGAAATCGGCGTGCGTCGCGCGATGGGTGCGACGCAGAAGGACGTGCTCGTTCAATTCCTGAGCGAGGCGGTGATGATCAGCCTCGCCGGCGGCATCGCCGGGATCATCGTCGGTGGGGTGTTGGCATCGGTGATCCAACGCGTCGCGCACATCAATACGATCGTGTCCGGGATGTCCGTATTCGTCGCCTTCGGTGTTTCCGTGGCGGTAGGGCTCGTGTTCGGGATCATGCCGGCGCGGAATGCAGCCAAGGCAGATCCAATCGTGTGTCTCAGGTACGAATGAGAATCAAGTTGTTGTCGTCTCCCTCCGAATCATTTCCGATGCGTATCTGCCGTCTTCTCTTCGCGCTCGCACTTCCTTTCGCCGTCAGGGCCCAAGGCGCGCCACAAACGCTCACGCTTCAGGAGGCCATCCGCATGGCTCAGGAGCAGGGGCAGCAGGCGCAGGTCGCGCGCAGTGCGCGCGACGCGGCCAAGTGGCGCGACAATGCGTTCAATTCGCGGCTCTTGCCGCAGCTCTTTCTCTCGGGAAACGCGGCGAACCTCAACCACGGACTCAATCCGATCGTTCTCCCCGACGGAACCACGCAGTTCATCGGGCAATCGGAGAATACGTCGTCGTTCGGCATCGGCTTTCGGCAGCAGATGCCCCTCACCGGCGGAACGATTCAGGTGCAATCGCTGGTGACGCGTGTCGACCAGTTCGGCGACAACAACAGTCGGTACTACCAGACAAAACCGGTCGTCGTGAGCCTGCAGCAGGATCTCTTTCGGCCGCGCGAGATCGTCTGGGACAAGCGGGTGCAGTCGCTCAGCGCCGTCGTTGCCGAGCGTGGCTACCTCGAAGCGCGTGAGGACGTTGCGGGAGTGACATCGGACGCGTTCTTCAATCTCTACGCCCAGGAGATGACCCTGAAGAACGCGTCGGCGAATGTCGCGGTGAACGACACGCTGTATACGCTCAACAAGGGACGCTACGAAGTCGGCAAGATCGGCGAGAATGACCTGCTCAAGAGTGAGCTCGCGCTGCTGCGTGCGCGGGCGGCGGTGGATGACGCGCGTCTCGCGCGCGACCGCGCGGAAGCGGCGCTGCGTCGTCTCACGGCGTATCCAGAGGGACGTGCGTTCGCGATCGCCACTCCCGACTCGATTCCCGTCGTCGATGCCAATCCCGACGTCGCCGTGGAACAGGCGCTGCGCAACTCGAGCACGATGCAGCTGAATGAGCTCGACAACGTGCAGACGAAGCGCGGCATCGCAGTGGCCAAGGCGAACAACCGGTTCAACGCGACGATCAATGCGAGCGCGGGCTTCAACCAGACCGCGCCGCAGCTCGGACCGGCGTATCAGAGCCCGCTCGGCAACCAGACGCTCATCGTCGGCTTGAACGTGCCGCTGATGCAGTGGGGCGCAGGCAAGGCGGACTATCAGGCGGCGAAAGCCAGCGACGATCGCGTCGCCGCGAACAATCGCAGCCGGCGCGACCTGCTCGCCGAAGACGCCCGTTTCTCCGCCGTCGGCCTGCAACAGGCCCAGCGCAACGTGCTGATCTCCGCGAAGGCAGACACCGTCGCGGGCAAGCAGTTCGAAGTGGCGCGTAACCGCTACATCATTGGCAAGATCACCAACGACGCGCTCTACCTGGCGCAGGGCGAGAAGGACGCTGCCGTGCTGGCCTACGTGCAGGCGCTGCGGAACTACTGGACCGCGTACTACCATCTTCGCCGCGTCACGCTGTACGACTTCGTGGCGAAGCGGGAGATGGCGGACACGCCCTGACCAGCGACGGCGAGCGACGCGTTACGGGCGGACGCAACGCCCGGTAAGTTGGTGACATGCGCATTCTCCTGGCCGAGGACGATCGGCAACTCAGGGCGTCCATCACACGCGGCCTCCGCGAGGCCTCATACGAGGTAGATGGCGCGGAGACCGGCACGCAGGCACTGGCCCTGGCGACCGAGAAGCAGTACGACCTCATCGTGCTCGATCTCCTTCTGCCGGGAAGAAAGGGTATCGATGTGTGCCGGGACATCCGTGCACACGGATCGCGCGTGCCAATCCTCATGCTCACGGCGCTCGATGCCGTGGAACAGCGTATTGCCGGACTGGATGCGGGCGCGGACGACTATCTCACCAAGCCATTCGATTTCGGCGAACTGCTGGCCCGCCTGCGCGCACTCACGCGGCGCGTCACCGACGCACCGTCCGCGCAGTTCGTCATCGGAGACCTGCTCGTCGATCGTGAGCGGCACTCCGCTCGTCGCGGCGATCGTGACATCGTGCTCACGGCACGGGAGTTCGAGTTTCTGTCCTACATGTGCCACAATGCCGGACGCGTAGTCAGCCGCGCGGAGCTCATGGAGCATGTGTGGGGCGAGACGCGGCCGTCGTACTCCAACATCATCGACGTGTATGCGAGCCGGGTGCGCCGCAAGATCGACGAAGGTGAGCCCGTCGCACTGTTCACGACACTGCGCGGGAGCGGCTTTTTGCTCGACGTCCCCTCGAGGCCAAGCGCGACATCACCGGCACGACGGCAGCCGGCGCGCCGGCGCAGCTGAGTCGCATGCGCGCGTGGCCCGCGTCGCTTCGCTTCCGGCTCACGCTCTGGTACTCGGCGCTGCTGGCACTGCCACTGATCGTGTTCGCGCTCATGTGCTACCTCGTTTTCGCGCGGGCACTGAACGATCGCACCGACCGTTTCATCGGCGATGCACTGACGGCATTTTCGCGTGAGCTCCTGTCCGAGCGCCGCATCGCGGGTGAGGTCGACGAGGCGATGCGAAAGACGGTTGAAGAGGTGCGCTTCCGCGACCTGCACATCGCGATTCTCGACTCGGCGTCGCGTGTGATCGCCGGCGAGCAACCGGGAGACAGCAGCGACCACACGATGCGTGTGCTCGCAAGACCAATCGTCGTGGAGGGACAGCGATATGTGGTCGCCGGCTCGTACTCCACCGCTGACATCGAGGACGTGCTCACGCGGATTCGTCGTATGTTCGCGATCGCAATTCCATTGCTGGTCGTGTGCGCGGCCACCGGCGGCTCGTTGCTCGCGAAGCGCAGCATCGCGCCGGTGGAGCGTTCGTTCGAGCAGCAGCGCCGCTTCATGGCCGACGCGTCGCACGAGCTGCGTACGCCCACAGCCATCCTCCGCACGGAGGCCGACCTCACGCTCTCGCGTGAGCATCGGGGCGAAGGCGAGTATCGCGCGTCGATGACGGTCGTGCAGGACGCCACGCGTCGTCTCTCACGGATCGTCGACGATCTCTTCCTGCTCGCGCGGGCAGATTCCGGTCACCTGCTGCCGAGGAAGGAGACTTTCTATCTCGAGGAAGTGCTGCACGACGCGACGAACAGCGTCCGCGCCATGGCCGACCGCCGGAACGCGCACGTCGCGCTGGGGCAAGTCGTGGAAGCGCCATTCGATGGCGACGAGGACCTCATCGGACGACTGATCCTCAACCTGCTCGACAACGCGATCAAGCATTCGCCGAGCGGCGCCCGCGTCGAAGTCACGCTTTCACGCCGAGAGGCTGCGTACGAGATCGCTGTCGTCGATGCAGGCGCGGGCATACCACCAGAAGCGCGCGACAGGATCTTCGAGCGCTTCGTGCGGCTCGATGAGGGACGTGCGCGTCACGAGACGAATGGCTCAGGCGATACTGGGGGCGCCGGACTCGGGCTCGCGATTGCACGTCGTATCGCGGAGATGCACGGCGGTCGTCTCGAGCTCGCGGAGAGCCGCCCAGGGCGCACGGAGTTTCGCGCCACGCTCCCAGCCCCGCGCACGACGGTGTGACGGGGCTGTTGCCGCGCCCTTGTATGGACTCTAGCTTTGGCGCGCATTCATGAATCGTTCATAAATGCGCCAGTCTGTCCCGAGAGCGAGAGTCCATGCTGAGAATACCCGCGCCGCGCGCTGCTGCACTGCTTCTGTTCTCCAGCGTGCTTGCTGGCCGGGCCAATGCGCAGGGAACGAAGCCGCCCGTCACCATCCCGTCCGTCGAAGTCGTGGCCACTCGCATTCCCGAAGCGCCGCACGACGTGCCGATGTCCATCGAAGTCATCAGCGGCGCCGACCTTCGTGCACGCAACGCGATCACGCTGCGCGAGGCGCTCTCGCTCGCCACTGGCATCGCCATCGCGCCCGGTGGTGACGCAGGACCAGCGAGTGCCGTTCCCGAGATCTGGGGCCTTCGCGAATTCGATGCGTTTCTTCTCGTCGTCGACGGTATTCCCTGGGGCGGCGCATTCAATCCTGCGATCGCCACTTTGAGCATGCGCGACGTAGAGCGCATCGAGATTTTGCGCGGGCCGGCGCCGGTGACCTATGGCGCGACGTCATTCGTAGGCGTCATTCACGTCGTGCACACCGCCGCTGCGCAGACGGCGCGCTACGCGACAGTGCACGCTGGTCAGTACGGCACAGGCGGCGCGTCGATCGAGCTGCCGCTGCCAGTCGTCAGCGCCTGGAAGTCGCGGCTCAGCGCCGACGGTGAGCGCATGGGCTTCAAGGACGACAACACCTCGTACTCGCGCGGGCATGCCGCGCTGCGCACCGCCACTGGTGAGGGTGATCATCGCACGTGGCTCACGGCCGACCTCAACATCCTGCATCAGGAGCCGGCGAGTCCGCACGTTCGCCAGGGCACGTCGCTCTCCACCACCACGCCGCTCGACGCCAACTACAACCCGAAGGACGCGTTTCTCGACGAGGTCCGCTTTGCGCTATCCGCGGGGCTCGAGCGCTCCGTGATGCAAAATGCCGTGTGGGGCACGAGCGCCTCGTACACCTTCTCGCCGCAGAGCGTCTTCCGCGGCTTCCTCACCGACGTCGCGAACACGCCCAACAACGCGGCCGGCTTCCGGGAGGACATCGAGATCCAGGATGTCTACGCGGACTCGCACATCATCTGGCCGACGATGAACAACGTGCGCTTCATGGCCGGCGTGGACCTGCTCTTCGCCAACGGCGAGGGCAAGGGCGCGACGTTCAACTACACGGTGCCATTGAGCGGTGCGTCGCAGGCGTCGGTCACCGAGCCGACGATCTTCAACGCGGACGCCGAATCCAGGCGTCTATTCGGAGGCGCGTACGGTTCCGCAGAATGGCGGCCGACGACGCGCCTCGCACTCAGTGCCGGTCTTCGTGTCAACGCCACGCGTGAGAGCCGCGGTGAAGGAGCCTCCGTCACGCACACCCGGCCAAGTGGCAGCGTCGGCGCGCTGCTCGGCCTCTGGGAGAGTGGTGAGGATCACGTTCGCACCTTCGTGAACTACCGCGACACCTTCAAGCCGGCCGCGTTCGACTTCAGCCTTGCCGAGAATGAAGGAGTGCTCGAGCCGGAAACGTCGCGCAGCTACGAAGGCGGCGTGAAGATTCGCACCCTCGATGCGCGGCTGGATCTCGAGGCCAGTGTCTTCCGCATGGATTTCAACAACATCGTCGTCGTCAGCGTCGTGAACAACCTTCCCGCGCTCACGAACGCAGGTGACACGCGATTCCAGGGCGTGGAGCTCGCCGCAGACGCGCGGCTGCCATACGATCTACACGTCCGAGGCACGTACAGCTTCCACGACGGCAAGTTCGTGAACTACGTGACGGAATTCGACGGCGTGAACACACAGCTCGCCGGCAAGCGCTTCGAGATGTCCGCGCGGCATCTCGCGTCGGCCGGGCTGGTGCTCGCGCCGGAGTACGGTCTCGTCGCGAGTGTCACGATGAACTATTCCGGCGACCGCTATCTCAACAAGCGCAACACCGCGCTCGCCGACGCATTCACGACGATCGATGCCGGCGTCGGATTTCGCGTGAACGATTGGGAGTTTCGCGTCGACGGACGCAACCTCGGCGATCGCAGGGACGCCGTGTCGGAGAGCGAGTTTGGTGATGCGCAGTACTACCGGATGCCGGCCCGCTCGTTGAGGGCCGGCATCGCGGTGCGCTATTAGGGCACCAACGCGGGCGCCGACACCTTGAGGCGCCCGATCATGTTCGCGTCGCGGCCGAACCAGATCTGGCGCGTGTTCCTGTCGAACACCATGTGGCGAATCGTGTTCGCGCCATCGGCGGCGATGGTGATCGATTCCGTGAAGGCCTTCTTCGCCGGATCGAACGCCACGAGCTTGTTGGGCTGAATGCCCGTCTCGGCGAGCCAGATGCGGCCGCGGTCGTCCACCGTCATGGCGTAGGGCAGCGACATTCCACCCGAGGGGAGCGCATACTCCTCGGTCGCGCCGGTCTTCGGATCGAGCTTGCCGAGGAAGCCGCGGGTGTAGTCGCCGTACCAGATGGCGTCGTCGCTGGTGAGTGCGATGCGGCGCGGACGCGAGCGGTCGTTGGGAAGCGTGTACGCCTTGAACTCGCCGGACGCGGGATCGATGGTGCCGATCTTGTTGGTGCCGAAGAGATCGAAATACGGACGATCCTTGGAGTCGAGCCAGATACCATACGGACGCGACCCCTTCTCCATCTTCCACAGCCTGATTTTTCCATCGGCCTGCGTCAGCTTGCCGACGACACCCGCGCCCTGAGCGGTGAACCACGCGTCGCCCTTGTTGTCGAAGGTCATCGTGTGCGGATCCTTCACCTCTGGATCGGGCATCATGTAGTTGGTCAGCTTACCCGTAGCCGGGTCGAGCTTCACGATGCGCCCGTTGGCGTTTCCGGTGAACCACACCATGCCCTTGGCGTCGACGACGAGGTTGTGTGGGTGCGTCCCCTCCTCGATCGTGTAGCGCTTGAACTCGCCGGTCTTTGGGTCGAGGTGCGCGACATAGTCGCCCACCTGCCCCACGAACCACACGCGTCCCTGATGATCGACGAAGGGATCACGCGGCCTCGTCTTGTCCCATGGCGTCCGCCACGTCTTCGGTTCGGACGAGGGACCACCGGGCCGAGCGGATTGCGCCGCCGCAGCAGTGGACAGGGTGAGCGTCAGGAGCAGGGCGATCCGATGCGAGCGCATGGCTTTATCTCCGGCCTTTGGTGGTGGGGTATACAATGTTGCATCCCTGAGCCCAAGGCAACGTTCTTCACATCAACTGTTGGCGCAGCTACATCGTCACCGTTTCACCACGCGCCGCTGAAGCGAACGCAGCGCCGACGATATCCAACCCTTCGGCCACCTGCTCGACCGTCACGGGCGGCGCATCACCATGGAGAATTGCGCGCGCCACGCCGGCGTAGAAGGGCGAGTAGTTGCCGGCGACCGTCCGCACTCGCTCCTGCTTCTCGCCGTTGCCGTAGATGCCCCACAGCTCTTCCGGCTCTTCACCATAGTTGGGCGAATCGGGCGTTCCACCGGCTCGCAGCACCGCCTCCTGCGGATCGACCCCTTCCTTCAGGTACGCGCCTCGCGTGCCGAGGACGTTGTAGCGTGGTCCGGGAATCGCCGCAGACATGGTCGAGCCCAGGTGCGACTGCACGCCGCTCGCATGCGTGAGCGAGATGAACATGTCGTCCGACGTCACGATGTTCGGATCGATCTTCCGAAGCTCGGCGTACACACGCGTTACGGGTCCGAACAGCTGCAGCGCCTGATCGATGAGATGGACACCGAGATCGTGCACGATGTTCTCGGCCTTCGCTTCGGCGTCGGGGCGACACCAACCCGGCTTGCGAATGGGACGCCAGCGATCGAACCGCGATTGGAAGAGATGGACGTCGCCAAGGGAGCCGTCGTCGATGA
>JAQBPV010000426.1 GCA_028287345.1 Gemmatimonadota bacterium | reverse complement strand
CACCGTTCGCGCGAAGCACTCGACGAGGCCGTGCGACTCGGATGCACTTTCTTCGACACCGCATGGGGCTACGGCGCCGGCCACAGCGAGCGAATACTCGGCGACGTCGTACGCGCACATCCCGACAAGCGGCTCTACACCGCGAGCAAGATTCCGCCAAAGAACTTCACGTGGCCGTCGCGTCGCGGCATGACGCTCGACGAAGTCTTCCCGGCCGATCACATCCGCGAATACGCCGAGAAGACGATGCAAAACGTCGGCATCCCGACGCTCGACCTCCTGCAGTTCCACGTGTGGGAAGACGCCTGGGCGCGCGACGACCGCTGGTGGCGCGCCATGTCCGACCTGCGCGACGAAGGTCTCATCGGCGGTATTGGCGTGAGCGTCAATCGATGGGAGCCGGAGAACGTGCTCGACACGCTGCGCACCGGCCACGTCGACGCTGTGCAAGTCATCTACAACATCTTCGACCAGGCGCCCGAGGACGAGTTGTTCCCGCTCTGCGAGGAGCTCGACATCGCGGTCATCGCGCGCGTTCCGTTCGACGAAGGATCGCTCACCGGAACGATGTCGCTCGACACGACATTCCCGGACACCGACTTCCGCCACATCTACTTCGGACGGGAAAACCTCGGCCCAACACTCGATCGCGTCGAGGCGCTGCGCTCCGACGTTCCGTCCGGAATGACGCTGCCCGAGCTCGCGCTGCGGTTCATTCTCGCCGACGATCGCGTCAGCACCGTGATCCCCGGTATGCGCAGCATCGCCAACGTGCGGAAGAACACCGCGGTGAGTGACGGTGTGAAGCTCTCGCCCGAGGTGATCTCGATGTTGCGCGGACATCGCTGGGACCGGTCGCCAACAGCGTGGTCGCTCTGAGATCAGGAGAATACTGGCGTTTGAAGACGCAGTCATTCAACTGATTCCGTGATTCCGTGATTCGAGCCTTCAGTTCTGAGGTTCTGCGGTTCCGTCGTATCCGCGACAATCGGCGTTTCTCCGCGTCGGTTCTTCCGTGTCAGGCAGTTGTGTCGTTCTGCTGTTCCGCCAAAGAATTGATCGCACCCCAAACCTGCTCGAGGTGCGCATCGGTCGTCTGAATGTTCCCGATGCCCACACGCATGCTCGTCCGTCCGCGTAGACGCGTGTGCGTGAGGTACGCCTCACCGCCCGCGTTGACACGCTCGACAAGCCGTTCATTGTGCTCGTCCAATTCCGCCGCACTCATTCCCGGCAACGAATGACGAAAGCACACCACGGCCATCGTCACCGGCGCCGTGAGCTCGAAACCCGGACTCCTTCGCACACGCTCGGCGAATGACTCCGCAAGCCGAAGATGCTCGCGAATGCGCGAGATGATTCCCTCGCTGCCGAACGCGCGAAACACCATCCACGCCTTGAGCGCCCGGAATCGACGGCCGAGCTGGATGCCGTAGTCCATGTAGTTGACGACATCTTCGCCTACCGCAGCATCACCGCGCAGATACTCCGGCGTGTTCGCGAACACCGCCCGCAGACTCTCGCGATCGCGCACGTACAGCGCACTGAAGTCCAGCGGCACGAACAGCCACTTGTGCGGATTGACCACGATCGAGTCCGCCTGCTCCACGCCGCGCAGCATCCATCGAGCCTCGGGCAGCGCGCCCATCGCGCCGCCATACGCGGCGTCCACGTGCAGCCATGCGCCATACGTGCGCGCAACTTCGGCGATCTCGAACACCGGATCGACGCTCGCTGTCGACGTCGTGCCGATGGTTGCTATCACGGCCATCGCGCGCCATCCGTGCGCAGCGTCTTCCGCCATCGCTGTACGCAGTGCCGCAACCTCCATCCTGAACCCATGGTCGGAGGCAATCCGGACGACGTTCTCCTCGCCGAGTCCGAGCATGACCATCGCCTTGTCGACGGAGCTGTGCGCCTGGTCCGAGGCATACACGCGAAGCTTCGGAATATCGTCGCGCCCTATGACACCACGTCCACGCACATCGCCAGCCGCACGCTCGCGCGCCGCAGCGAGTGCATGAAGTACCGCGACTGACGCGGTGTCGTACACGACACCAAAGAAGTTCTCGGGAAATCCCACAAGTTCACGAATCCACTCGAGCACGACCTGCTCGAGCTCAGTCGCGGCCGGTGAGGTCTTCCACGTCATCGCGCTGACGTTGAGCGCGGCCGCAGCCATCTCGCCCAACAGTGCCGGCCCGTTGCTCGTGCTGCCGAAGTACCCGAGAAACGCGGGATGTCCCCAATGCACGATGCCGGGCATGATCGCCGTATCGAGATCGGCGATGATGCGCTCCATCTCGTCGCCGTTCTTCGGCATCGCCTCGCTCACGCCATCGCGAATGGAGCCAGGTCGTATCTCCGGCACTATCCGCCGAGCGGCGATGTTCTCGCGATAGTCAGCCACCCAATCCGCCATGCGATGCAGGTGCGCCCGCATCTCTTCGGCAGGCAGGTCCCCCAACGGGTCAGTCGACATACGCGACGTCCGGGCGAAAGGCACGGCAGTTGCGCCCTTCCCAGCCATGCAACGAACCGAGCGCGTGCGCAGCACCTACATTCTTCCTCTGCGCTCTGATGCTTCGCGCGCACGGGGCGAGCTCACGGAGTATCTCGGCTGGCTCGCGTCGCGCACGGAGACGATCGTCGTCGACGGCTCTCGTCCCGACGTCTTCGCTGCCCACGCCGCCGCATGGGGTAACATCGTTCGGCACGTCCCTCCCGCCGCCGATCTCGCCACGCCGATGGGTAAGGTTGGCGGCGTACTCACCGGCGTGCGCCTGGCGTCGCACGAGCGGCTCGTCATTGCCGACGACGACGTGCGCTATGACGAAGAGGCCTTGGCCCGCGTCGTCGACGCTCTTGGCGATGCCGACGTGGTGCGACCACAGAACTACTTCACGTCGCTGCCCTGGCACGCATGCTGGGACACGGGTCGCACGCTGCTCAATCGCGTCTTCGGCGGCGACTGGCCCGGCACACTTGCCGTTCGCCGCTCCGTCCTTCAGCGCACCGGCGGCTACGACGGCCGCGCGATGTTCGAGAACCTCGAGCTCGTGCGAACGGTCGTCGCCGCGGGCGGACGCGAGGCCGTCCCACTCGATCTCTTCGTCGCGCGTCATCCGCCCGAGGCGCGCCACTTTCTCTCGCAGCGCGTGCGACAGGCGTACGACGAGATCGCGCGTCCTGCGCGTCTCGCGCTTCAACTCGCCGTACTCCCCGCAGCAATCGCCATTGTGCGATTCGGCGGATGGCGCGCACTCGGCGTCGCTGCCTGCGTCGTCGCGCTCGTCGCCGAAGTCGGGCGCAAGCGCGCCAACGGCACGCGCGTCTTTCCGCCACACACGTCGCTGTTCGCTCCGGCGTGGCTCGCCGAGCGCGCCGTGTGCAGCTGGGCCGCGTTGGGTGCGCGGGTCTTCATTGGCGGTGTGAAATATCGCGGCACCGTGCTCCGTCATGCCGCTACTCCGATGCGCGCGCTGCGCGCTCGTCACTCTGTGGTCGTCCCGAGCGACGTCGAGGATCTTTCTGTGTCTCCACAGGGTCATCCGTCAGAATTTCTAGATCGATCGGCTTGAACGTGCCGTTGTTGGAGAGCTCCGCCGAGCACGCCGTGATGCCGACGACGAGGTCCATCTCGGCGCGCAGCAGCAGGTAATCGCCCGCGCGAGACCTGGGCGGTAGGATCTGCAGCTCACCGCTCGGTAGCACGACGACGTTCATGAAAACGTTGAGTGTCGTTGGAATCGCATCGGGCGCAATGCCGAACGACGCGAGATTGCGCCACAGATTCTCGAAGCAGCTCGGATGGTGCGCCGTCGTCTTGTAGATGATCGTGAACGTCTCGGGGCTGCAGGGCGTCAGCAGGAAATCGTGCCGCCCCACGGTGTCATCGATGATCGTCCACATCGGGCGGCTGCGATTCGAGTACAGCGTGTGGCCCGTCGTGAGATAGATCGTGTTCGCGTAGTCGATCGTTCGGCCGGACGACAGCCATTCCGAGTGGTCCGCGGCGGAGAACGAGATGAGATCCGACACCTGCTCGCCCGTTGGATCGACGACCCGCAGCAACTGTCCACACTGTATGACGAACGCCGTTCCGGTCTGTGGCTCGAGATGGCGACGCTCGACCAGCGTCATGACCGTTCGCGATGAAAGGGACACTTCCAGTCTTGCTCGGTCGCGCGCCCTGAATACTGTCGCGCCTCGGATTGTTCGCCGAAGTCGGCGAGGTTCGGGTTCAACGTCCCCTGCAAGGCGATCTCACGATCGCGCACCAGGCCACGCAGCCGCTCGAACTTGCCATCGGAGCGCAGACGTTCGAACTGCGCGCGAGGATTGAAGACGAGTGCCGGCCAGCGAAAGCGACGCGCCATGCGCGAGCTGCGCGGATGCAGCCCGACGACGAACAGCGCACACCCCGCGTGGCTGAACGAGAACTGCGGATCCTCGGGGTCATCGCTCACTGCGGCGTCCCATGTCGCAGCCACACCCTCGGCGTCGTGCAGCCGTTGCAGCTGCGTCCAGAGTTGATCCTCGAACGCGCGCTCCTGAGCGGCGATCGCTTGCGGAAACACGGCGACGAACGTGCGAAGCGCAGCGTCCTTCTCGGCGATCGTCCGCACGAACGCGGCAAGGTCGCGAGTCAACTCACGCGTCGAACGCAACGAGCCCAGTGCTCCGTAGACCCCAACCTCATGTCCGTTCGAATTCACCACGCCCTTGCCGGCAAGACACGGAAAGCGCGGATCACCGACGAACGCGCGAAACTCGGCCCGCGCCGATTCCATCGAAACGGTGGCGCTCATGCGAACATGTTCCGGATCCAGTTCGGACTGCAGTGTATCTCGAGCCAGCTCGGCTCGAACCGGAGATCGACGTTCCCGTCGTCGATGCCGACGTCGCGCAACTGGGCACGAGGCGTGGATGCGCTGCTGTACGGCAGCACGAAGCTGCGCGGCTCGCTGAAGTTCTCGCACGCTGCGTCTGAGTTCAGCAGTGCGACATTCGCCGAAGCGACTTCTCTCCACAGCTGCAGCCAACCACCATCCGGCCGCGGCATCGATTCGAGATTTTCGCCGAGATGCTCCGACCAGAGCAGGCGTCGCAGCGCGCCGATGACGCCAGGGATCGCCTCGTCATTCTCCGACAGCTCGAGGTTCACGTCGAAGTTGCGAACGTCCCTGAACACGCGCTCGCCAAGCCAGCTCTCGAAGTCGTCGCCGTACGAATGCAGCGACACGCCATCGACATTCGCGCTTCCGACGGTTGCCCACACGTCATCCGCGATGATCACCTTGCTGTGCACGAATACCTGGTTGAGCGTCAGCGTATCGTCCGACAGTCGTTCGGCTGACCAGAGCGCGAAGAATCCCACGCGCGGATGTGACCGCAGCTTCGTCTCGGCGAGACGTGCATTCTGCCAACCGCGATATGCCGTTACGTCGGGGTTCTGATTGAGAAGAACGATCACCTCCAGCTCCGGCGAGCGCTCCAATGCCGCGATGAGCGCACGTACGATCGAGCGCGAGCTGAGATACTGGTGCTCGATGTACAGCAGCGAACTCGCGCCTGCGATTCCGTTCTCCATCGCCGACAGGATCTCCGTTCGTCCATCGGGTTCCAGAGCGAGGACGTGCCGAGGGATCGTCGAGATCGCGCGGATGGCGTCCGTCGGCTCCGACGCGACACGAATCCTCACGCCACTCGGAATCCCTGCGGGCCTCTCGGCCACATCGTCCCACAGCTCGGTGAAGACCTCTGTGAGCGCGCGCACCACCGGACCACTTACACGAACCGATAAGTCGTGCAATGGTCTTCCGCCCAGTTCGCGTGTCGGGCGGCGCTCGTCAATCGGGTGGTGGCTGCTGTCGTCCCAATAGCCATTCACGAAGGGCGAGCCGAGCACCAACGCCTCTCGTTCGTCGACGATGAGCAGCTTCGCGTGGAGCAGTTGAGGAAAGCGGCTGACGCCTCGCACTTCGATGCCGGATACGCGCTCGCGAACCAACGCGGCGCGCAACGCCGTCGCCGTATCGAGCAGCAGGCTCTCGTTCAGGAGTATGCGTACGTCCAACCCTTCGCGCCGCGTTGCGTCGACGATCGCGTCGAACAATGTGACGTCATCCGTCGCGCTGTCTCCGTGGGCCACACAATCGGCATCGAATGCCAGTTGCGAGATCCACACCGACCGCTTCGCTCCAGCAATCGAGCGGAGCACCGCGCGGTAGGCATTCGCGTTGTCGATGAGCCACTCAACGGCGTCGCGCGGCGGCGATTCCGATTCGAGTGTTCCAATTGGATCGGCGAGCGCTTCCATCGACTCAACCGGCACGTTGCGTCCGCATGTCTGTGTAGGAAAGGTCGCTGTCATCGCGGCCGCGACGCGCCCTGACCAGCTCTGCCACCGCGGCAGCCGCGATCGCGAGTATCAGCGGTATCGCGTAGTACACGATTCGAAACATCACCAGCGCTGCCACCATCGCCGAACGATTCACACCCGGCACGGCCCGCGTGACGAGCCCGAGAACGGCCAACTCGAATACCCCTGCGCCGGCCGGCACATGGCTCGTCACGGCCACCGTCTGCGCAATGATGTACGCGCTGAGGGTCACGCCCACCGTCAACCCGGGACTGGTCGGCATGAACGCCCAGAGCACCATGCCAGCCAGCAACCAATCGATCACTGAAAGTAGAGTCTGCGTCGCAGCCATCGCCGGCGACGGACGCATCAGTCGCCACCGCCCGAGGCCAACGGAGTCATGCCTTCCGACGACGCTCCACGCGACGTACGCGAGAACGATGCAGGCGAGCAGCACACCCATCGGACGCACGGCAATCGCTGTTGTGCCGATCACCAGGGGCGTACTCACGACGAGCAGCGCTACCGCGCCGGCCGCGAGGAGTCCAATGGTCGCAGTGAGCGTGACGAAGGCAGTCACCTGCGCGATGGCCACTGCATCCAGGCCATTACGCGTATACGCCCGGGCGCGCACAGCAGCGCCCGTCAACAGCGCGATGCCCACCGATTGGCTCAGCGCATTGGCTACGAACCCCGTGCCGAGCGCTGCGCCGACGCTCACCCGCTCCCCTGCTGCGGATTCGCGTATCGCCAGCACCTCCACGACGCCGAGTATCAGGAAGCTTCCGGCCGTGCAGATGATGGCTAGTGCGACATGGCTCCAACCGAACGCGCGAAGCTCCGCCAGGAGCGCGTCGGCATGGACGTCATGCAGTTCACGTCGCAGCGCCCATAGCGCCGCAACGCTCAAAGCGATACGCAGGAGGACAACCAGCCATCGGGATCCTGCGCCCCGGGCCGGTTGCCGCCCTTTGGTCAATTTCATGGCGGGACGCAAGGCAATGGATGTGCCGCTCGGCTACGTTGTCCGAATGACGCGCGATGACTTTATCGCCTACCGCCGCTCGCTCGGCCGCACCCCCGCGCTCGATCGCATGACCGTGCGCGTCCGCGGCCTCGACCTGGCCGTATGGACGAGCCCTCCTGTCGCCGGCGTTCCGCCACTGGTGCTCGTCAACGGCGGCCTGCTGTACGATCACGCCCTGCTCTGGCCCGCGCTCTCTCCACTCGCAACCGGGCGGCAGGTCATCCTCTATGACCAGCGCGGCCGTGGCGCATCGCAGGTGCCGCCCACTCCACTCGACGCCCGCATCGAGGACGACGCCGAGGACATCGGTGCCCTGCGTCGAGCTCTCGGTATTCGGCAGTGGGACGTGCTCGGACATTCCTGGGGCGGCGGCATCGCCATGCTCGGCTGCGTGCGCGATCTCGCTGGGACGCGACGGCTCGTCACGCTGAATGCCGTGGGTCCGACCAGCGCCTGGATGGAGGAGCTTCACGCGAACGCGCTCTCGCGGCTGGACGGAGAGAATCGCGCGACGGCCGTCCGTCTCGCCGCGGGTGCCGTGCGACAGCCAGACCCCGCCGCCCAGGCCGAGTATGCCCGCGCCGTGTATCCCGCCTGGTTCGCAGACTCCTCGTTCGCCACCTACTTCACCCCGCCCGAGGCGGCCAGCCCCACCGGAGCAGCGGTGCTGGCACGTTTGCGTCGCGAGGGGTATGACTGGCTCGAGCAATTGCGTGCCCTTTCCACGCACGCGCTCGTCATTCACGGTGAACGGGACGCTCTTCCGGTGATGGTGGCGACTGAGCTTGCCGCCCTACTGCCACGAGCGCGTCTCACCCTCATTTCGGACGCCGGCCACATGCCGTTCTGGGAAGCTCCGGAGCGTCTCTTCCCCGTGGTCAGCGACTTTCTCGCGGCGGGCACGACAGGTCCGCCGCGAAGCAAACGATGACGCCTCGTACTCGACTCATCTCCCGCCTCGGCACTTTCGCCGCCCTGCTCCTCACCCTTCTGCCTCTCTCGTCCTCCGTCCGCGCACCGCGTGGTCGGACGAGTGTGGCTAGCGGCGGTGCACTGGGGCGCCCGCTCTCCTCAGCCAGCCCGGCGTCGGAGAGGGCAGCCGTTCGCCGGCAGCTCGCCTCGCACGCGCGCGGCACTTACATCGGCGAGATGCTCGCCGAGCGTGACAGCGCGCTGGCTCGCTGGCCGGACCGCAGCAATGAGCCGCTGCGCGTCTGGGTGCAGCCCACGTCGGACATCGAAGGTTGGAGCGACAGCTACGTCAGTGACGTGCGACACGCCTTCCAGCAGTGGGACGCCCTCCATCTCCCCGTTCGCTTCGCGTTCACGAGCGACTCCACTGACGCCGACGTCCACGTCAGTTTCGTCGATCACTTCGAGGAGGAGATCAGCGGACGCACCAAGTGGGCGCGCGACGACAGTTGGTGGATCACCGACGCCGACATCGTGCTCGCGGTTTACCATCGCGAGGGGCCGATTCTCGACGATCAGGCCATGCACGCCATGTCGCTTCATGAGATCGGCCACCTGCTGGGTCTCGATCACACCGCAGACTCCACGAGCATCATGGCGCCCAAGGTTCGCGTACGCGATCTCTCGCGCGCCGACCTCGCCACCGTGCGTCTGCTGTACACGCTTCCACCTGGCGGCGTACGCTAGTTCGCGTTCGCCTCGAGTTCGTTCTCGCCGCGCTGGTACTCGCGCTCGCGACCTTCATCGTCGTCAACGCGCGGCGTGTGAGCGTGCGCGCCGAACGCCGTGCGGCCGCCACTCTCACCGTCGACACCACGATCGTCGGCGCGGGACTCGTGCAGGGCACCGTCCGACGCGAGTTGATTCCCGCAGGGAAGGGTCAGTCGACGTCTCCCGAAGAGCTGCGCCGCCGAGTGCAGAATCTCGCGACGGGCACGTACGTCAACGACATCCTCTCCGAGCAGGACAGCGCGCTTTATCGCTGGCCCGAACGGCTGAGCGACGCGCTGCGCGTCTACATCGAGCCTACGTCGGATATCGCCGGCTTCGACGCGCGCTATCCCGAGATGGGCCGCACGGTATTCGCGGAGTGGAGCGAAGCGGGATTCCCATTGCGCTTCACCTTCATCTACGACTCCGCGTCCGCCGACATCACCATCCGCTGGATCGACCGCTTCGCGAGCGTCGAAGGCCAGCGCATCGGCGTGACGGAGCGCATGCAGACGAGCCAGTTCCAGATCGCGAAGGCGCACATCGCCGTCGCCAACCACGACAGCACGGGCCGCGCGCTCTCCGCCACCACCGTCGGCGGCATCATTCGGCACGAGATCGGCCACGCGCTGGGCCTCAACCACGCCAACGATCCCTCGAGCGTGATGTACCGCGAGTCCGCGACGTCCACGATCGGCAACTCGGATCGCGCGACGCTCAGGCTGTTGTATCTCGTACCCGGCGGCTCGCTGAAGGACTAACGGCGTTCTTCTTGCGCCGAGCCCGGCCATGCACGACAAGACCAGGTACGACGTCGCCATCATTGGCGGAGGGCCCGCTGGGCTCAGCGCCGCCGTGTGGCTCGCCCGCTATCTCCACAGCGTCATCCTCATCGACTCCGGCGACCCGCGCAATTGGGAGACGCGCGGCATCAACGGCTTCATGGGTCATCCGGGCGTCAGGCCCGCTGAGCTGCGCGGCATGGGCCGCGACGAGGCGCGCGAGCTCGACGTCGAGCTGGTCGATGCGCTGTGCGAACGCGTGGCCTGCCACGACGACGAGCACTTTCAGCTCATCCTCGGTGACGGACGCAAGGTCGACGCGCGTCGCCTCCTGCTCGCGATCGGCTTGAAGGATGTGTGGCCCGACATTCCCGGCCTCGAGCGCGTCTATGGTTCGAGCGCGCACATCTGTCCCGACTGCGATGGACACGAGTGCGTCGGCAAAAAGGTCGTGGTGCTCGGCAAGGGACGCAAAGCTGTCGGGCTCGCGCTCAATCTCACCACCTGGACGCGCGACATCATTATCTGCACCAACGGCGCGTCTGCCGACTTCGATCTCGACGAGTACGCCGAGAAGCTCGATGCGCTGAACATTCCGGTGCTCGAATCGCCGATCACGTGCGTGAAGCACGATGGTTCACGCCTGCAGTCGATCGAGTTCGAGGATGGACTGCAGCTCGACGTCGACAAGATGTTCTTCGCCATCGGGCAGTACCCCGCCGACGATCTCGGCGCGCAGCTCGGCTGTGAGCGCGACGAGGGTGGCCACATCATCGTCGATGACAATTACAATACGTCGCTGCGGAACTGCTATGCGGCGGGAGACATCGTGCCCGGCCCGCAGCTCGCCATCGCCGCGGCGGCCGATGGCGCGATCGCGGCGTTGGCGATTCACAAGTCGCTGGTGCCCGAAGGACAGAAGCTCGAGAGCTCGGACCCTCAGCCGGTTGAATCGCAGTCGCAGGCCGGTTGAGCAGGCGCGATCACCACTTCAGCGTGATCCGCTGCGTCTTCCTCTGCCGCACGATGTCGACGTCGACTGAACGCGCTCCCTCGCTGCTCGCCAATTCGACTAGGTCGCGCACTTCGGACACCCCACGCACCGGTTGGCCAGCGACCTTCACGATGACGTCGCCGTCGCGCAGTCCTGACTCGTTCGCCGGCGAACCCATGGGCGAGTTCGTGACGAGCACACCGTATTTCACGCCGAGCGCCTGACCGATCGCGTCGCCGAGATCCTTCGTGATGGTCGTCATCCGCGCTCCGGCCACCGCGTCGTTCGACGACATGCCGAAGAGGATGACGGGCGCGCCCTGCGGCGTCGCCGCGACGCTCGGTTGCGGCGCGCGCAATGACGCGCGCGCCATTCCGCGCATGCCTGCAGCAGGCGGCGTCGGCGCCATCGCGATGCGCGGAAAGCTTGGCGCCTCCGGAATGTCCCACTCCTCGCGTGCTCCGCCGACCTCCACGTCGCGGCGCTGCACGATGCGCGTCGGCACGGCGGCGACGGTCACGGGTATCTCGTGTATGCGTCCGTCGCGCAGCACGCGCACTCGCACGAGCGCATTCGGGCGCAGCAGGTGCGTGAGCGAGATGTCGTTCTCGCTCACGTCGCGTCCGTCGTAGGCGAGCAGCGTATCGTTGGGCGCGATTCCCGCGCGCTGCGCTGGGGAGCTCGGGTCCACCGACAGGATGCGCGGATACGAGAAGTAGCGCACGATCAGCTCACCACGTTCGACGCGCGGTTCGAGCCCGGGGCCCTGTGCGACGAAGCCAATCCAGCCGCGGGGCATCGCCTGCTCACCTTCGCGGACCTGCATCAGCGCGCGCGACATCGCCTGCGCGGCCCGCGCGGCGTCCGCTGCGCCCATCCGAATGCCCGCCGGCGCCGCCGCCGGCGCGAGCATACCGCCATAGATCCGCGGTGACAGCTCGTCCAGGCGTTCGACGGTCTTCTGCAGCACTTCTTCGATCTTGCGGCGCTGTGTGGCGCTCAGCTGGTCATCGTCATTGTAGACATGTGACAGCGAGTCGAGCGTGCGCCTGAGCTTGCGCACCGAATCGCTCATGTCCGAGCGACCCACGCGTTTGGTCGTGATCTCGATGCGCTGCTGCGCGGCAACTGGCATGACGCCGACCGCGAGCACCAGCAGCGCGAGCGAGATGACGAACGAGGTCCGCGCGTTCGCGTGAGTGTCCGAAGGCGAGGAAGAGAAAGGCATTGAAGACATCAGAAGCTGTTCACCCTGAGCGACGCTGGAAGCGCCGTGTTGAGCTGCCGGAGCGTCGCTTCGCGCTGCCCCAGCGTTGTGAGGTAGTAGCCGTTGATCACCGGATCGTGCGGCGCCTCGCGCAGTGCGTCGCGCGTGGTGGAGAGCACGCGATCGAGTGCGGCCAGGCGTGAGCGGTACGCCACCGGGTTGGGATTGCCGGCGCCGGTCGTGTCGACGCGAGCCAGGAACGCGGTGGCCTGCTGGTAGATCAGCTCGGAGCGTTGCTGCGCCGCGCGCGCCTCATCGGCCGAGGCGAAGAAGGCCGAATCGGGATTGAGCTGCGCGACCTGCTGCGTGGTGGTGGCCGGCGCCGCGGCGGTTTGCGAGACAGGACTCGAGGCGCCGGGCAGCGGAGCTGCGCCGGTGGAGAGGCGTCCGGCAATCGCTCCGCCGGCGACGAGCAGCACCCCCGCGGCGATCTGGAGTATCCAGCGGTTTGAGTGCTGGGTTCGTGCAGTCGGCACGGCCAGTGGTTCGGCCTTCGCCCATTCGGCCGAGATGGACTCCCATCGCGTGAGCGGTAGTCCGAAGGCCTGCTTCTCGTCATGCGCCATGGCGACGAGCGTCTCATAGGCGCTCACCTCATGGGCGCACACATCGCAGACGGCCAGGTGCGCGGCTTCTTCCGCGCTGGGCTGGTCGTCGCCAAGTGCGGCGAGTCGGTCAGTATGCAGGTGCTGCATGTTCCGCGGTGTTGGAGCGAATCGTAGGACGTTTGGGTGCATCGACCATGTGGGCAAGCAGGACGCGCAGTTTCGCGCGCGCCTTGAAAAGTTGGGACTTGGAGCCGCCCGCCGTAATTCCCAGGTGGACGGCGATTTCCTCGTGCGTGTAGCCTTCGACGTCGTGGAGGAGGAAGACGGTTCGCGCGCCGGGCGAGAGCTTGTTCGCGGCCTCCTCGATCGAAGCCGCGAGCAGGGCCCGCTCGGCCTCTGGTTCGACGGATGCGCTTTCGTCGTCCACTTCCACCTCCACCGCCGCCATTCGCTTGGTGCGGCGCAGTGCGTTCAACGTGCGGTTCACCGCGATGCGGTGCGCCCAGGTTCCGAACTGCGCGTCGCCCCTGAAGCTGGGCAGCGCCCGGAATATCTGGATCCAGACCTCCTGGGCAACATCCGCCGCGAGATCCGGGTCGTGGCCGACCAGACGTCGGACCACGACGTCGATATGCGGAGCGTGGCGGGTCCAAAGGGCCCGCATCGCCGCCTGGTCGCCACTGATGGCGCGCTGTACGGTGAGCTGTTCATTCTCCATGACGTCCAACCAATCAGTCACGAGGGGCAAGCAAAGGGTTGCAGACCCCCCCTACGGATTATTCCGTTCTGAGATTCCAGTAAGCTGGTAAACAGTTGTCGTCAGTCCGGGCACCGCCTGTTTTCCGGTGACGAGAATTTCTCTTGCTCGTCGTGCAACTGACACACATAATGGGCTTGCGGCCAACCGCGTTGGAACACAGTGCCGCGCTCACCGGTAGAGTACGTTAGCCGAGTCGAACGATCCTCACCTGACTCGGAGCCAATTTTCACTTGCGTCCGCGCACGCAACTCGCCTCCAGTCCCGGTGACGAGCCATAGCGCGAAGTGGTTTCCAGGAGTCCGAAGTTGCTGAACCTTCTGCTCGCCGCAGCCACCGTCCTGCACCCGGTCACGCCGGTCAAGCATTCCGTCCCCAGCGACGGACTGCCTGCCAAGCTGCCCAGTGCGGTCGGCATGTCGGCAGCGCGCCTCGCCACGATCGACCGCGTCATCGAGCGCGGCATCAAGGCTGGTGGCTACCCCGGAGCGGCCGTCGTCGTCGGCCGCCGCGGAGCCACGGTGTGGGAGAAGGGATTCGGGCGCCTCGGTTGGACATCCGAATCCGGTGGCGTCGTCGCCGAGCGGACCATCTACGACCTGGCGTCGCTCACGAAGGTCATCGCCACGACCACGGCCGTCATGATCCTGTTCGACGAGGGCAAGATTCACCTCGACGACCAGGTCTCCAAATACATCCCCGACTTCACCGGCGGTGGCAAGGAGAACGTCACCCTCCGCATGCTGCTGGAGCACCGCTCCGGTCTGCCCGCCGGCCGTGACCTGTGGCGCATCGCGCACACGCCTGAAGAGGCGCGCGCCGCGGTCATCTCCACGCCCCTCTTCGCCGCACCTGGCCAGTACTACGAATACTCCGACCTCGGCGCCGACATGCTCGGCTTCACGGTCGAAGCGGTAACCGGGGAAGGGCTGGACACCTTCATCAAGCGTCGCGTCCTCGAGCCGTTGGGGATGACGGACACGTACTTCCGTCCCGACGCGTCCTTGCGCGGCCGCATCGCGCCGACGGAAATCACCCCGCCCCGTGGCTACCCGCTGCGCGGTGAGGTGCACGACGAGAATGCCTACGCGCTGGGCGGCGTCGCCGGCCACGCTGGCCTGTTCAGCACCGCGAGCGACCTGTCGATCTTCGCACAGATGATGTTGAACGGCGGCAGCTACAACGGCGTGCGCATCGTCGCCGACACCACCGTGCAGCTCTTCACCCGTCGCGCGGCGGGTACGCGCGCGCTCGGTTGGGATACCTGCGCCGGCGCCTTCGGCTGCGGCAAGCATATGGGCGCCGAGGCCTACGGCCACACCGGCTACACCGGCACGTCGCTGTGGATCGATCCGGAGCGCGACATGTTCGTCATCCTGCTGACCAACCGCGTGCACGCCGCCAGGGCGCGTCGTCCCGCGAAGGTCATCAGCGACGTACGCGCCGACCTCGCCGACGCCGCCGCACTCGCGGTCACCGATGTCGCCGGCGGCCCCATCGCCATGCCGCGCTCCTTCCGCGCCGACCGCGCGGTGGGTTGGAACAAGCCGGAGCGCGCCGCACGCGGCCGCAGCAAGGGCAGGAAGTCGAAGTCCTCCGTGCACTCCAAGTCGAAGTCAAAGACCAGCAGCTCCAAGGCGAAGAAATCCACCGTGAAGGTGGCTTCCGCCAGGAAGCGCTAGCGAGACGCTCGCACGCTGGTGATACTCCAAGGGTCTCGTTTGGAGTACGCATCGATGTCGACCGATCAGGAAATCAGCGCGCCCGCTGAAGAAGTCGCGGCGCCTGCGCCCGCACCAGGCAACCCGGCCGCCTTCTCCGAGTTCAGCCTCGAAACGGCCAAGCTCGCGCTGCGAAAGGTGAAGGACCCCGACCTCAATCTCAACATCGTCGACCTGGGTCTCGTCTACGACGTCCGCGTCGACGGCAATGACGTCACTGTGGACATGTCGTTGACGTCGCCGGGTTGTCCGAGTGGCCCTGAAATCATGGGCGACGCCGAGCGCCAACTAAAGGCAATCCCTGGCGTAGGCAACGTCACGATCAATTTGATCTGGACTCCCTTTTGGTCTCCCGATCGAATTGAGCCGAGG
>JAQBPV010000387.1 GCA_028287345.1 Gemmatimonadota bacterium | reverse complement strand
GCGTGACGCCGCGGCCCGGACACACGCTTGACGAAGTCGAGGCGACGACCGACGCCGTGATCGCGAAGCTGAAGGCCGATGGCCCCACCGCCGAGGAGCTCGCGAGGACGTCAGCAGGGTTGGAGTTCGGATTCGTATCGCAGCTTCAGGCGAACCTCAACCAGGCCGAGATCCTCATCGACGGCCTCGTGTTCCACGGCGATCCGGCGCGCTACAAGAAGGATTACGCCAAGCTGAAGGCCGTGACCGCCGCGGACGTCAAGCGCGTCGCCAACAGGTATCTCGGCGCGGGCCGAGTGGTGCTGAGCATCGTGCCGCTCGGGAAGACGGAGCTGGCGTCGAAGGCGGCGATGAGCACCAAGGTCACCGTCGCACCGGATGGCGGACACTACATCATGGGAGACAAGTAATGATCGCCCGCCAATTACAGCTCGGCGCGCGAACGGCGATCGCCGCAGCGCTCGTGCTCGCGCTTCCGCTCGCACCAGCGCGCGCACAGGGAAAGTTCGATCGCGCCGTCGCGCCCAAGGCTGGCAAGTCGCCGACGCTGCGCGTGCCAACGTGGACGAAGACCAAGCTCGCCAACGGCGCTGAGCTCATCGTGGTGGAGAAGCACGATCTTCCACTCGTTGCGCTGAACATCGACTTCATCGGCGGGTCGACCAGCTTCGAGCCGGCGGGCAAGCTCGGTGTCGCCGGTTTCGCCGCGCAGATGTTGAGCGAAGGGACGACGACGAAAAGCGCAGATCAGCTTTCCGATGCGATGCAGCTCCTGGGCACGCAGATCTTCGCGAATGTCGGTACGGAGGGCGGGACGATTCGCTTCACGTCGCTCAAGGACAAGTTCGAGCCGGCGCTGGCGTTGCTCGCCGACATGATGCTCAACTCGACCAATCCCGACTCCGCGCTCGAGCGCAATCGCGCGCGGACGCTCGTGGGGCTGACGCAGGGGAAGGATCAGCCGAATACGATCGCCGCCAATGTGTTCTCGAAGGTCGTCTACGGCGACGAGCATCCGTATGGGCGCGTCGTCTCGGAGCAGACCGTCAAGGCGATCACCCGCGACGACGTGGTGGCATTCCAGAAGGCGTATTTCAAGCCGGGTCGTGCGGTGATCACGGTCTCGGGCGACATCGATCCGAAGACGGCGCGTGCGTCGGTAGAGCGCGCGCTCGCCAGTTGGCCCGCGGGCGGACAGCGTCCGACGTTCGAGTATCCGACGGTGCCGGCGCCGAAGGCGCGGATGATCTATCTCGTCGACAAGCCCAAGGCGGCGCAGTCGGTGTTCGCGTTCGGCGAGCCTGGCCCGCCGCGCAGCACGCCGGACTACTACGCCATCCAGGTGATGAACACGCTGTTGGGTGGGCTGTTCCAGTCGCGGTTGAATCACGACATCCGCGAGGTGAAGGGCTACAGCTACGGCGTTGGCTCGAGCTACGCGTTCGGCCGCGGGCCGGGTGCGTTCCGTGCCGGCGGTGGTATCGTGAGTGCAAAGTCCGACAGTGCGTTGATCGGCTTCATGACGCACTTCAAGGGGGTGCAGGGCGAGGCGCCATTCACCGACGATGAGGTGATGCAGGGGAAGGAGTCGTTGATTCAGTCGCTACCGGGACGGTTCTCGACGGTGAATGGGATCGCTGCTGCAGTGTCGAGCATCTACACGCAGGATCTGCCGGAGACGTACTGGAAGGACTATGCGTCGAAGGTCGATGCGGTTACGCGCGACGATCTACAGCGCGTGGCGAAGAAGTACATCGACGTCGATCACATGAACCTGGTCATCGTGGGAGATCGGGCGTCCATCGAGGCTTCACTTCGGGCGACTGGGATTGCGCCCATTCAGGTGTTGGATGTCGACGGGCGTCCGGTGCTCGTGCCTTAGTGGTGCTGTGCCGGGGCTCGTAAAGCGTGGATTGCGGAATAGGCCCGAGGTCTAATCCGGCACTATCCGAAAAATCCGTCAGATCCGAACCCACGCTTTTCGGTCTCGGCGATAGTGGCCATGCCAGGGTGAAAAGGAAAAGGCAGAAGAAAGCTGAAAGAGCCGGATCAGCCAGACGGCCTGCGCAAGCAGAGGATCCGTCTTAATCCTGCTCTTTCAGTTTTGTTTCTGCCCATTCCCTAAACTCGCTGTCCCAGACGGGGCGGAAGAAGCCCGACAGACAACATCCGGACGTTCTATCGAGTCAACGCATAGTAGATCACATACACCCAGGACAGAAACCCGTGAAGGATCGCCCACAGGATCGACTTGTGGACGCTCCACGAGATTGCGATCGCGAGCGCAGATCCGAAGCTCACGCCGGTCTTCACATAGCCGGCCGAGCGTTGCATTGGTCCCCGGCGGGGCGGGGCAGAATCCATGATCGGGCCCGAGTGCGTCATTACAGAAAGCTCCAGGATGAAGGCGTGACCGACACTACGGGATCAACCGCTCATAGTACGTCAACGGCACGCCGCGGTAGGTGACTCGACCCACCTCTCGAAAGCCGCACTTCGCATAGAACTCCCCCGCTCCCGCCTCGGCATCATATGCATCGAGGCGAATGGCGTCAGCCGGCCACTCGGCGGCGTATTGCACCGCGCGGTTGAGGCAGCGGCGGCCAATGCCCTGACCCTGAAGGTCGGGACGGACGGCCATGTCGGTCAGGTAGAGCGGGTGGCTCGACTTGGCGAAGTAGGCCTTGTCGATGGCCCACGGCTTGGTCGTCGACATCCGGAACGTCGCGACGACCTCCTTTCCCTTCCGGGCGACCCACACCTTGGACTGCCGCATCCCGGCGAGGACCCCTCGCTCCGAGGCCTCGCCGGACCAGTGGCCGCGCCCGAATCGCGCGGTCAGGTCCCGCGCTGTCGCCATGCGCAACTCGGCGATGGCGGGCGCAGATGCTTCGTCCGCGAGAGCAAATGCCAAGCGAATAGTGTGCGGTGACAGCATTTAGCTAACTCCGGTCCTGTCTTGACAGCACTGAAACAGGCATGTAACCTCGGGCATCAAGTCATATGATGACTTGGTTTGATTGTCTTTCGACTGTCAGCCTGACATGCCCATTTTGCACTTTCCAGTCGTTCGTCAGAATCTATCAGACGAAATCGCGCAGCGAATCGCCCAGCTGATTCAGGCGCAGGAATACGAACCGGGCGCACGACTACCGGCCATCTCTGACATGGCGCGGCAGTTCGGGGTCGGCTCCCCGACTCTCCGGGAAGCGCTCAAGAAGCTCGAAACCGTCGGCGTCGTCGACATCCGCCATGGCTCGGGCGTCTACGTCGGCCGCACCCCTCAGTCGCTGCTAATCACGAATCCCGTGATCGAGGCGCGGGCGACGAAGAAGCTGCTCGTCGACCTGATTGCCGCGCGCATCCCGATCGAGCTCGAGACCGCCGCCCTCGCCGCCAGGAACGCGACGCCGGAGCACCTCGACGAAATGGATCGCCTGCTCGCGCAGGCCGGCCGCAGCTTCGGCGACTCGATACTGCTCACACAGGTCAACCTCGCTTTCCATCGCCAGATTGCCCTGGCCTCGGACAATATCGTGATGCCCCAGATCCTCGACGTGCTCGCGAGCCTGTTCCGGAACGAGCAAGAGATGATTCTGAGCATCCACGGCCGACGCGAGGACGATCACCGCGATCACGTGGAGATCCATGAAGCGTTGCGAGCGCGCGACTCGCAACTCGCGGCAGACCGCATGCGCTCACACCTCGAGCGTGTGCGCGACACGCTCCTCGCCTGGACGCCTCAGGATCCCGCCGCATGAACATGCACCGATTCGCTGCCCTCGCGGGCGCCGCGACGAGCCTTCTCCTCGGCTCCGCCCTGTCTGCGCAGCAGCCGACGACACTCATGCTCCGCAACAATCACGAGCTTCCCTATCGCGGACCGATCGACCTGACGACCGATCTCGCCGACGGACGCTACGTCGGGCCGGGCGCCGTGGCCGACGTACGGGGAGGGAAAGCCCACGTCTTCGCCACGCTCGCGGCGAAGAGCGAGATCACACTCCTTCGCGGCGGCGCGCCAGTCGACAAGGCGTTTGCCGATGGTCCGCTCACCGTTGCTTCTTCTGCTGGCTCTTTGGAACTGCGTTGGGACAAAAGCGGGTCGACAAAAATCGGCGAAATAGCACTGGGGCTCGTCGTCATTCCTGGTTCCGCAGCGAGTGTCGACGACGCGGTGCGCACATTCTCGCCACTCTCGTTTGCCTGGACGACGGCACCCGACGGTGCGCTGAACGGCGTCGCTGAACGCGACGGATACGTCGTGTCGGTGTCGGCGCGTCCGTACGGCGGCGGATGGCTCGACGTGCGCTCGACCATCATCAACAACAAGGCATCCGCGCAACCTGCGTACGTAGCACTCGTGCGTCGCGTCGTCAGCCGGGCGCCGAGCGACGCGAGCCTCCGCTTCAACGGCCGAGTGATGCCGGTTGCCGACTCGCCGATGATGTGGGACGGCGACTTCCGCTACGTCCACGGCACGGACTGGATGCAGTGGAAGAGCGGTGGCCTCTCGCTGCTGTCGGTAAATGGCTTCACTCCGGTCCCGTCAGTCCTGCACGGCGAGACATGGGGCGAGGGGAGCCACTTCTACGTGTGGGAGCTGACGCGGCAGCGCGGCGATACAGCGTTCCTCGTCTCGGAAATCGCCGGCCCGAACGAGCATCAGCCGAAGAAGGGCTACATGGCGGTGATGCCATACGTCCAGCCGGCGAAGGGTGACACAGTCGCGCTGAAATGGCGGCTGGCCGCGGAGGAGAAGCCAACTCCCGGTTGGGGAGAAAGCCAGCTCCGTGAATTCTCCGGCGCCCGGCTCGTGTCGCGCGAGGGCGCGAAGGTGCGCGCCGACATCGGCGTGCCGCACGTGACCTTCGGCATGAGCTATTTCCCGTACTCCACCTTCATGGAAAACTTCGACTTCCATCGGGTGCCGGGATTGAACATGGAAGGCTTCTGGGCCACGTCGCCCGTGGTGTGGAAGCAGTGGCGTCGGTTCGTCCCGCAGATGCGCACCGATCTGCACATCGTCCGCGCGATGGGCTTCGACATGGTGCGGCTGCACCATCTCGAGCTGCTACAGACGCTCGATCGCGCGGACGCGTTTGCGTTTCTCGACTTCTATGCGGACGAGACGCGCGCCCTTCACCTCAAGTGGTTGGTGGATACGGAAGGACCGGCGGAGTGGGTGACGGCGGTAGTCGGTCGCTATCCAGATCTCGTGAGCCGGATGGAGATCGAGAACGAGATACTCATTCCCGGCATCAAGCCGGAGCAGCCCGCGCGGTGGTCGGCACTGTACGCGGCGGCGAAGCGCGCGGCGCCCGACGCACAGGTCTATCTCACGGGCGCCGGCAACCTCAGCACCTTCGAGCGTCTGCGCACATTGGGTGTTCCGTTCGATCGAGTCGGGTTGCACGCGTACAAGCACGGCCCGGAATGGAAGGAGGCGTTCTCCTCACACATGCTTGGTTCGGCGGACTACGCGACGAGCATCGGCAAGGCTGTGACGCTGGGCGAATTCAACTGGAAGGATCTCACGCGTCTCTCACCGGAAGCGCGAGGGACGGAGTTCGCAGGGATCTATGCTGCCGTTCTCGAGCCGCGCGCGATTCCCGAGGTGCTGGAGTTCCAGTTCCACGAGGATCTCGCGTTCAATCCCGCCGTCGCCGGCACGACCAGCAGGCACTACGAGCCGCTCGGTCTCGATCGACGCCCGAAGCCGGAAGGCCTCGCAGCGCTGAAGCTGATGCGCGAGTACGAGCGTCTGGATGCGCCTACGCGTCAACTGCCGATCCATGTGAGTGAAGTGAGGTTCGTGAACCGCGCCGCCACGGCGGATTTCACGGTGACGAATCGCACGGGCGCGCGGCTGACGGTTACGCTGACGCCGAGGACGTTCGACGGCACCACGACACGCTTGCTCACACCGGCGACGCTCACCATCGCGGCGGGAGCAACGGCGAGTGGTCGCGTATCGTTGACGCTGGCGCGCGACGCCAAGCCAGGAACGTATCACCACTTCATCGATGCGAAGTACGGAAGCGCGACGTCGATCGGGTGGGGCATCGCGTCGAATGAAGGCGCGCCCCAGTTCGCCGGCACCAGCGTGCTCGGCGATCGAGTGACGTACGCGCAGGGACTGGGCGTGGTGAACGGCGTGAAGTGGGATCGTCCGCTCACGGTGATCTTCGGTGACAAGAGTCCCGCGCTCGAGCTCGAGGACGCCTACCAGCTTGGAAACACACTGCAGGCGGCGACCGGCAAGCCTGTGCGAATCTCCAGCGAAAAGGACCTGCCCGATTCGCTCGCGACGCGCGGCACGGTGTTTCTCGTCGGCACGGCGGCGACGAACACACTGATCGCGGGAACTCACACCGTGACCCAGGCCGGTCGCGGAACGATCGCGCTCCACCGCGATGGTGGACGTGAATGGCTGGTGCTCACGGGTGCTGACGCGAAAGGCGTCGAGGCTGCAGTCGTGGAGCTCGAGCTCAGGTTCTGGCCCAACGCGAAGGATGCAGTGATTCGCGTGACGGGGATGGAGAAAGGAGCCGCGCTAGGCAACCGCGCAGGCGGTGCAGTGATCGACCCACCGTAACACCGGGCCCGAACGTTGTGCCCAGTCATTCCAACGGCGCGCGTTTGCGCGCCGCCCATCATCATCTCAACTACCCGGAAAAACAGCATGCGGGGAACAAGAATACGGCGTGCGGCGCTGCTCGCCACGGCTCTCGTCGCGCTGCTCGGCGCTGGCGCGACGCTGGAAGCACAGCAGGTCGTCGTGCATGGGACTGTATCGGACGCAGCGTCGTCCGAACCCATCCCTGCCGTCTCGGTGGCAGTGAAGGGTACGGCGATCGGCACCCAGACCAATGAGCGTGGAGCATTCACGCTCCAGGTGCGCGGCCCGAATGACACGCTCGTCGTGTCGCGCATTGGCTTTGCGCGCGTGGAAGTGCCAGTGAACGGGCGCACCACGTTGAACGTCGCACTCACGCACACGGCCGTCTCTCTCAGCGAGGTGGTCGTCGTCGGCTATGGAACACAGAAGCGCAGCGACGTCACGGGCTCTGTCGCCTCCATCAGCCAGGAGCGTCTTCAGGACGTTCCGAACACGAGCATCCTTCAGGCGCTCCAGGGCGCCGTGCCTGGCGTCACCGTCCGCACGACGGGTGGTGGCGCCGAGGCGAGCAACTCGGTGATGATTCGCGGACGTCACTCCATCACGGCGAGCAACAATCCGCTCGTCGTCGTCGACGGCATCCCATTCAACGGATCGCTTTCCGAGATCAACCAGAATGACGTCGCGTCCATCGACATCCTGAAGGATGCGTCCGCGGCGGCGATCTACGGATCACGCGGGTCCAATGGCGTCATCCTCATCACGTCGAAGCAGGGAAGCGGGAAACCGCGGGTCACGTACGAGGGATACGCCGGCATTCAACAGATCGCACACCTGCCGACGCTGATGACGGGCGCGGAATTCATGGCGGTGAAATGCCAGCGCGTGTCGGCAGGCAAGAACTGCGATGCCGATTTCACCACCACCGAGTTGGCCAACATCGCTGCGGGCCAGTCCACGGACTGGGTGGGCCTCGCGACCCGGACGGGAATGCAACAGCAGCATGACCTTTCCGTCTCAGGTGGAACGGGTGGCACGCACTATCGCATCTCGGGCTCGGACCTCGACGTGAAGGGTATCGCCAAGAACGACGCTTTCGATCGCTACACGTTGGGTCTCAATGTCGATCAGGATTTCGGCACGCGCCTGAAGATCGGGACGACAACGCAGTTGACCTACACGGACCGCGGTGGAATGCCGGCGGACTTTCAGGACGCCTCGCGGATGAATCCGTTGACCAATCCGTTCCAGGCAGATGGGTCACAGTCGGTGTACCCGTGGAAGGAGGACACCTTCTTCGCCAATCCGCTGCAAGGGCTGCTCGTCACCAACAGCGACCTCACGCGGCGGGTCTTCACGAGCAATCACGCGGAGCTCGCGCTGCCCTTTCTCGAGGGACTCTCGTTCCGCGTGAACGCCGGACTCGATTACGCCAGTGGCGATGTCGCCCGGTATTACGGCCGGGACACGCGCACTGGATTCGCGTCCGCAGGCACGGCAATCACGAGCAACTCGACGCGCTCGGACTGGACGCTAGAGAACCTGCTCAAGTACAACCGCACATTCGATCGCCACTCGTTCGACCTCACCACGCTGTTCAGCGTCGCCGGCCACACGGCGGAGTCGAATGGCCTGACGGCGAAGGGATTTCCGAACGACGTGCTGACGTACTACCAGCCGAATCTCGCGCGTGAGTTCGACCCGACGGCTGGGTTCACGGAGTCGAAGTTGATTTCGCAGATGGCGCGACTCAATTACAGCTATGCAAGCCGCTACCTGCTGACGCTCACGGGTCGCCGCGACGGATATTCCGGCTTCGGCAGCAACAACAAGTATGGGTTCTTTCCCTCCGCGGCCATCGGATGGAACATCTCCGACGAATCATTCTGGCCTTTCGCTCAACGTATCAACTCGCTGAAGCTGCGAGCCTCGTACGGAAAGAACGGCAACCAGGCCATCACCCCGTACAAGACTCTCGCTCAGCTCAACGACCAGTCGTACGTGGACGAAAGCACGTCACTGCCCGGCTTCCTTCCATCCACGCTGGGAAATCAGAACCTCCGCTGGGAAACGACGACCGCGAAGAACGTCGGCGCGGACTTCGGGCTGCTCGGCAATCGGATCACGGGTTCGCTTGATATCTACTCGTCGCGGACCAGCGACCTGCTCCTCGATCGCACGATCTCGCCGACGCACGGCATCGACGTCATCACGGAAAACATCGGCGCCACGGCCATTCACGGTGTGGAGCTGAACCTGTCCACAACGAACATCGAGCGATCCAACTTCAGCTGGCGCACCGATTTCAACTTTGCCGCGGACCGCAGCAGGATCGTGGATCTGTACGGCAACGGTGAGGACGATCTCGTCAACCAATGGTTCATCGGCCAGCCGATCGACGTGAACTACGGCTATCAGTTCGATGGCATCTGGCAGGCTGGCGACGA
>JAQBPV010000363.1 GCA_028287345.1 Gemmatimonadota bacterium | reverse complement strand
GCCGTCGTCACCGACTTCGGCGTGGCCAAGGCGCTCAGCGCGGCGAATGTCGTGGTGCGCGACGCCGACTCGAGTGGCACAGGAATCGGCATGGCCGTGGGCACACCGGCGTACATGGCCCCCGAGCAGGCCGCAGGCGACCCGGATACGGACCACCGCGCCGACATCTACGCATGGGGTCTGCTTGCGTACGAGTTGCTCGCAGGAACACCGCCGTTTTCGCAGCGCCCGTCGCACGAGATGCTCGCGGCACACATCGCAGAGATTCCCGAAGCGCTGTCGGACCGCGCGCCCGAATTGCCGCAGTCGCTAAACGATCTCGTGATGCAGTGCCTCGAGAAGCGTCCGGCGTCGCGTCCGCAAAGCGCGGCCGAGGTGCGCGACGCGTTGGAGCAGGCCGCCACGCCTGGCGGCGGTACGCCCATCATGAGGGCCGCGGTGCGCTGGTCACGGCGGCCGCGCACGGCAACGTTGATCTCGCTCGCCGTCCTTGTGATGGCGATCGCAGGTGCCTTCGCGTTTCGTCCGCGTGCGCGGACGCTCGACGCAAATCAGGTCGCTGTGCTTCCCTTTCGCCTCGCCAGCGCCGACCCCTCGCTGCGATACCTGCGCGAAGGCATGCTCGACCTCCTCGCCGCGAAGCTCACTGGCGAAGGCGGTCCTCGTTCGTCGGACCCGCGCACGCTGCTCAGCGCGTGGCGCCGCGCAGTGCGCAACGAGACGGAAGATCTCCCGCGCGACCGCGCGCTGGATCTCGCCGAGCAGCTGGGTGCCGGACAGCTTCTCATCGGCGACATCGCCGGCAATGCACAGCGACTCACGATCACGGCGACGCTCGTCGGCGTACGCGACGGCCGAGCGGACGATCCACGTTCTGTGAGCGGGCCGGCGGACAGTCTCTCGGCCATGGTGGATCGTCTCGCGAGCGAGCTGCTCGCGTTGCGCGCCGGCGAAGGCGAGCGGATCGGCGCATTCGCCGGTGTTCCGCTGCCTGCGCTGCGCGCATATCTCGACGGAACGGCACTCTATCGGCGCGCACACTTTGCGGCCGCCTCCAGGGAATTCGAGCGGGCCATCGGACTCGATTCCACATTCGCACTCGCGGGACTCGGGCTCTCCACGGCATCCGGTTGGCTGGGAACGCCGAAGGATCAGTTTCTCGGTCGGACCGTCGCGTGGAATCATCGCGAGCGTCTCAATCCACGCGATCGCGCGCTGTTGCTCGCCACTGCGGGACCGAACTTCCCAGGCTCGTCTGGCTGGAGGGCGCTGATCGCCGCCAAGGAGCGGTACGCGGCGCTCGCGCCCGATCGCGCCGACGCACAGTTCGAGCTTGGCGACGGACTCTTTCACTTCGGCGCTGCGGCCGGCATCCCGGATGCGCATGCGCGCGCGATGGAGTCGTTCAATCGCGCCATCGCCCTGGACTCGAGCTTCTCGCCCGCCATCGAGCATCTCGTCGTCCTCGAGCTCGAGCGAGGTGACACCGCTCGTGTCATTCGTCTCGCCCAACTGTATCTCGCCGCTGACAGTGCCAGTGAGAATCGCGACGGCATGCGGTGGTCGCTCGCCATCGCGCGTGGCGACATGGCTTCGGCGCGCGCGGTGCTCGCCAGGCGCGACTCGCTCAGCTCCATGGCGAAGATCACCATCACCGAGCTGCCGTACGTAACCGGCCGCGACATCGAGGCGGCGCAGACGCTCGTCGACACGCCGACCAGGAGTGATGCGGACCTCAGCGCGCGCTTTCTCGACCTGGTGCTGCGCCATGACATAGCGATGAATCGCGGGCGTCCGGCGCGCGGCGCCGCGCATCTCGACTCATTGCGCCTTGCGCAACCCAACAGCGACGACTTCTATCGCGTCACCGACGGGCTCTTCTGGGATGGCGACTCCGCTGCCGCGGACATTGCCGCTCAATCGATGCGTCGCAAGGCCGCACTGGGCGGCCCCATCCCGGGCACCTTCAAGCGCGGGAAGGATCCGGCGTACTTCGCGGATCTCTGCATGTCCGAGCTGTGGTATCTCTCGCGCGGCGACACCACCGGTGCACGCCGGGTGTCACGCGTCATGCTCACCAACTACGATTCCCGCGATTCGCTCTCGAGCCCGCCCATGCGAATGGGATGTGCGCTCATTCTCGATGCACAGTTGGCCGTCATGCAGCAGCGACCGGACGCCCACGCTCGCGTCGACTCGCTCGACGCCTTCCTGCGCACGGCGCCCGACGGACCGATTCTGCGCATGGGCAACCTCGTGACGTCGCGACTGTACGAGCGGCTCGGCGACACGCGCGCGGCGCTGTTCGCCGTGCGCCGGCGCGACTTCTTCTACGGGCGCGCATCGTTTCTCTCGACATACCTGCGCGACGAAGCACGACTCGCCGAGAAGGCCGGCGATGCGGCGGGCGCGACGGAAGCGCTGCGGAGGTACGTCGCGCTGCGCGGTGATCCGGAGCCTGCGCTACAGGCCGACGTCACTGCCGCGACCGAAGCACATGCGCGCTTGAGCAAATCCCTGGCAGGGCGATGAAGAGCCAGGACTTGCTGGCAGTACGTCTCCGCCGTCTCAGCGCGCTGCCGTATATGGCGGGCGTGCTCGTGTTCTCATTCAGTGCCGCGTTTGCGTGGTCGCTCCATCGGCGCGAGGATGCCGACGCTCACCGTGCGGTGAAGGTGAAGGCGCAGGCACTCGCAGCGCTGATCGTCAACCGGCTCGGCGAGCGGTCCCGGAAGTTGTCCGGCCTCACGGCCTCGTCATTGACCGAACCGTCAGCACGGATCGCGTGGGAGGCGGAGGCACTCCGCGTCATTCAGGCGAACACGTTCCGTTCGCTCTCCTGGGTGGATTCGTCGGGCGCTGTCGTGGCCGCAATGCCCGAGGGCAGCGGGTCGGACAGCGCACTCGACCCGAGATTGGCGAGGGATCGCGCGGCGGTGGTTCTTGCTGCGCGCACAACCGGCCAGGTGACGACCAGCGCGCCGATCTTCACGACTTCGGGAGTGCCCGTCGCGATGTCGGCCGCCCCGATGGCGCACGGTGCGTCGGCCATCGTCGGCGAGTCGAGCATCCCTGCACTGTTGCACAGCGCCCTCGACGCCGACGATGACGGATACTCGTTCGCACTGTTCGCGGATGGACGTGAGCTCTACGCGCACAGCCGTGACGCGCGCGCCCTCGAGTCCACGTGGGCCGAGGACATCACGCTTGGCGATGCGGGCAGTGGATGGCGGCTGCGCGTGTGGCCCACGGAGGGCGAGCTGGCGTGGCGCAACTCGCGTCTCCCCGAACTGATGCTGTTCGTCGGTACGCTGTTCGCGCTCGGCCTCGCCGGCACGATGCGGTTGTATCAGACCGCCGATCGCCGCGCCCATGCGCTTGCAAGAGCGAATCGCCGGCTGGAGGACGAGATCAACCAGCGTGAGCTCGCGCAGGAAGCGCTCGAGCGCAGCGAGGATCAGCTTCGCCAATCGCAGAAGATGGAGGCGGTGGGCCGACTCGCCGGTGGCATCGCGCACGACTTCAACAACCTGCTCACCGCCATCAACGGCTACGCCGACTTCCTGTTGGACGACATCGACCGCGGCGATTCACGTCGTGATGACGTTCGTGAGATCAAGAAGGCCGCGACGCGCGCCGGCGCGTTGACGACTCAACTTCTCGCCTTCAGCCGCCGGCAGATCCGCCAACCGCGGTCGCTCGACCTGAATGCGTTGCTCACGGATCTCGAGCGGATGCTGCGCCGAGTCATTGGCGAGGACGTCGCCATCGACTGGCGGCCCAGCAAGCAGCTCGGCAGCGTGAAGGCCGATCCGAGCGACATCGAGCAGGTGCTCCTGAATCTCGTCGTGAATGCCGGCGACGCGATGCCGAATGGCGGCACCATCGCCGTGACCACGGGAACGGAAGATTTCGCGGGGCCCACCGCGCGGCCCGGAGTAGCCGATGGCCGCTACATCCGGCTGCGCGTATGTGACACGGGAATGGGCATGGATGCCGCAACGAAGGCGCGCATCTTCGAGCCGTTCTTCACGACGAAGGAGGCGGGCAAGGGTACCGGCCTCGGACTGTCGACGGTGTATGCGATCGTCGAGAATCTGCGCGGCACCATCGACGTCCAGAGCACGCTCGGCAAGGGGACGACGTTCACCGTGTATATCCCGCAGCACGACGAGCCGGCCGAGCTGCTCGCGTCGGGCACGTTGACCACGCTCGCTCCGCGCGGCGACGAGACTGTGTTGCTCGTCGAGGACGAGGAGGCGGTGCGTGCGCTTGCGTCGCGGATTCTCGAGCGGCATGGCTATACGGTGCTCGAGGCGCGGAACGGCCGCGATGCGCTTGCCGTTGTGGCGCGTCATTCGGGCGCGATCGATTTGCTGCTGACGGACGTGGTGATGCCGGAGATGAGTGGCAAGCAGCTGGCGGAGGCGCTGGTCGCGCGGGATGCGACGCTGAGGGTGTTGTTCGTGTCGGGCTATACCGATGGGGACATCAGCCGTAGAGGTGAGCTGGATCGGTGTACGGCGTTTCTGCAGAAGCCGTTTACGGCCGGCGGACTGTTGAGTCGAGTGCGTGAGGTCCTCGACGGGAGAGCGGTGGCGGTTGTGTAGGCGGCTGCTTAGCGTTGCTTCATCGGGTCGAACGCGTTATCGCGTAGGAACGTCCTGATCCTCTTTGCGACCGACAAAACATGAAGCCGGCGGACGCTGTGACGCGCCGGAGGGAAAGCGGGTTGGCTATTGCCCAACGAAAGACCTGAAGGTCTCCGGCGCCAGCTAATAACGGACGCGCTCGTCGGTTGCTCCGTCGTCAACCTGATGTACTTCGACGTGTGGGGGACCTTGTTTGCTGCAAAGTCCCCCATCAACGCGTTCCATCTTACCGTCAGGCCGCTGCACTATGTCGCCGCGCTGCTGGCCGTGGTCGCTGGTGGACTGCTGGCTGCACTCGGCGGCCAATTCGTGCGACGTAGCCCACGACTGGCGCAGTATCCGCTGAGGATCGCTTTCCTCGTATCCCTGCTAATCGTCCTGAATCGGATACGGACGGCATCCCAGATCTCCTTGGTGGAGCTCCCGCAATATGTGATTTCGCTATTGCGCGCGCTCGGGAAGCCGGGAGTCGCCGTGATCGCCCTCATCATTTTAATGCTTGTCGTTCGATTCGCATTCCCGTTGAGTCGCGCGTATCGCGTCGTCCTGCTGGTGTTCTTTCCGTTCGTGCTGTACACGGCGGTTCGAGCATCCTGGATGCTGGCGACGATGGACTTTGCGCAATTCCGCGTGGCTCCGCCGACGACTCGCGCGAGCGTGGCGATGCCGAGCCGCGTCGTCATCGTCCTCCTGGATGAATTGGACTACGAGAATCTCTACCCTGCGCGTCCCAAGGATCTTGCCCTGCCGAATTTCGACGCGCTGCGACTGAACGCGGTCTCGTTCGATTCAGTCGTCACGCCCGCTGCCAACACGTTCGAATCGGTGACGTCATTGTTCCTGCAACGACGCGTGGAGCAGGTCGAGCCGAGGGGGGCGAGCAGCCTCGTCGCACACCTGTCCGATGGCGGAACGCTGCACAGCGATACCGCGAAGTCCGTTCTGACGCAGCCGGGGGTAGTGGGTGCGCGAATCGGCATCATCGGCTTCATGCTGCCGTATTGCCGGTTGAATTTCGCCGCCATGGCAGAACAGTGCGACTGGATGCCCGGAAACGGGGCGTGGCCCAGTGGCGACGAAGAAGGTTTGCCGAATGTCGCTCTGCGGCAGATTGAGAGCCTGGATCCGTACGACCCCCGGCGCACCTACATCCGCCGGCTCGAGCGAATGCTCGATGAGTCGGTGCGGTTCGCCTCGGACTCCAGCTTGTCACTCGTCTTCGTGCACCTCCCGTTGCCTCACGGGCCCTTCCTCTGGGATCGGAACTCGAGTGAGTTCCGCGACGACGCGACCAACCCGCATGGTTACTTCGACAATCTCGTGCTCGCAGATCGATTCCTTGGCCGCCTGCGACAGGAGATGATCAGAAGCGGGACGTGGTCGGCAAGCACGTTCGTGGTGATGTCGGATCACGCGGAGCGTAGCAAGCTCGCAGACAAGCGCAGCACGGATCGGCGGGTTCCCCTGTTCGTCAAGCTGCCCGGCATGGAGGCCGGCATACGGATTTCCGACCCGGTCAACTCGATGGTCGTTACGGCCTTGCTACCGGACCTGCTGGGTGGACGCGTGCGGAATGCCACGGAACTGCGCAGCAGGGCGCTCGATTACATGCGTGCGGACCCTTCGCTGCTCCTGCCTCCGAAGGATTTGCCATAGTGCAACCTGTCCGATGACGCGTGTCTCTCTGTGTGGGGCGTCGATCTTGCCGTTGGATGGCACGCCTGTATCGATCCCCAGTGGCATGTTCACGGTCCACCGGCCGCACCATCGCCGCCCAGTCATCAGTCGCCCACAAAACCGATCGGATATGCCCATATCAATTCGTCGAGTTCTTGTCGTGCTTGCGCTCTGGAACATCTGCGGCGCAGCATACATCGACCCCGGTGCGACGTCACTCGTCTGGCAGCTCATCGTGTCTGGCGTCGTGGGCATCGGCTTCTCGATCCGCCATCGGATTTCGTCGCTTGTCCGACGCTTCCGCCATCGCGACGTTGAAGACAAGTAAGTCCTCCGACAACGCGAGCACGAATCCAAGTGAAGGAGTGTCGTTCCGGGATCCAGGCGGCGCACTTCGATTTGTGAACGGCACCCCGCTGCGCTTCGTTCGCGACTCACATGCGAGCGACCTGCGTGCGTTTCTGGGCTCGAGCACGGCGCGACAGTGGCACGAAACGGGCGCCCTCGTCGGCACTACGGAGCTCACGGAGTCCGAGATCGATGCGTTGTCCACCGACGCCAACTTTCGCGGGACGTATGAATCGGAGTCATGGGCCGGCATCTGGCGGCACGAGCGCATCTTCTTTCCGTCGTTTGCGGAAGAATGGACACCCGGCATGCTGCACCGCGCCGGAACGCTGACGCTGCAGCTGGCGGCAGACCTGCTGAACGATGGCTACGGGCTCAAGGACGCAACGCCGGCGAACATCCTGTTTCGCGGCGCGCAACCCGTTTTCGTCGACCTTCTCTCCATCGAAAAGCGCGATCCCATGGATCCGCTCTGGCTGCCGTACGCGCAGTTCGTGCGGATGTTCCTGCTGCCGTTGCTCGTGAACAAGCGCACGAAGCTGCCTTTGCGCGCAGTGCTCTCCGTCGGACGTGAAGGACTCGAGCCCGAAGCTGCGCGTGCTCTACTGCCTCTCGGCGCGAGGCTTCTCGGCGCTGGCCTCTGGCATATCACCCTTCCAATGCTCGTTGGCGGCTCGAGCTCCATACTCGCCGATGGCGCGCCGCCAAAGCGATCGGTGCCGGCCGGTCAGGCGAAGTTCGTTCTCGAGCGTCTCTTCTCGTCATTGCAGCGCGCGCTGGACAACGTGCGTCCGGCCAACGACCAACATTCGTCGTGGACCGCATACACCACGGATCATCACAGCGCTGAGTACTTCGATGCGAAGCGAGCGCTCGTCGCATCTGCGGTGGAAGCGATACAGCCGAAGACGGTACTCGACATCGGATGCAATACTGGCGAGCTCGCACTGATCGCCGCGGCGAAAGGCGCCGACGTCGTAGGTATCGACAGCGATCCACAAGTCGTCGAACGCCTGTTCGGCCGACTGGCGCCGGACAAGCTGAAGATCCTGCCGCTTATGGTGGACATGGCGGCACCGACTCCGGCTCGCGGATGGATGAACGAAGAGTCACCGTCGTTTCTCGATCGTGCCGAGGGATCGTTTGACCTCGTGCTCGCAATGGCACTGATCCATCATCTCATCGCAACGAATGGCATTCCGCTCGCCCGAGTTCTGCGGCTGTTCGCGCTCTTGACGCGCGATGGCGTCGCGCTCGAGTTCGTTCCGCCGAGCGATCCATTGTTCCGCCGTCTCTCACGGGGACGTGATCATCTTTACACTGGCCTTACCCGATCGAGCTTCGAACACGCCTGCGAGCGGCATTTTGAGGTGTTCAAAGTCGAGCCGCTGCCCAGCGGAGATCGCGTCGCGTACCTCCTCCGCAAGCGGCCGTCCTGAGGCCTACACCAACTCCAACTCCACCGCTCGCTCCGCAAGCTCCGGCGTCAGGTAGCAGTGTAATCCGCACGCGACCAAACCAGCGTCGGCAAAGATCCGCCGATAGTCGTGCTTGCTCCGCGGATGCCACCCGGCGAGGTCACCCTCCATCTCGTCACCCGATGTGTACGACTCGAGGAAGGTCACACCGTTAAGGAGCGAAGCGATGTGACGAACACCACGCTTCAACGCTGGCGTCGGCACGTACTGCAACACGTCGGCACAGACTATGACATCATAGCCCCGTCCCAGCGGCAGGTCGGGAAGATCCTCGAATCGTCCAAGGCGGATGTTCCTTCGCTTCCCATGCCGCCGCACTGCATATTCGCTCGGGTCCAACCCGACATACCGGATCTCCGGTCGCAATCGACGAAGCTCAGCACGCCAGGCACCTTCCCCAGCTCCGACATCGAGAACCGACCGCACCTTTCGCCGTAAGAAATATTCCGCCACGCCGACGACCATCCGAACCTTCCGGCGAACGGATTGTGGGGTATGAACGCGGGTACGTGGGTCGTGGTACCATTTGGCGAAGTACGCTTCATCGTACGTCTTACGGTCGGCGGATGCCGGCACTTGGGGAGAAATCATGCAGAAACTTATCGGCGTTCTGGGAAATGCAGGCAGTGCGCGCGTCGCCCGCATCGCCATCATGTCAATGCTGATGGGCTCGCTGACGCTCAGCGCGGCATGCTTTGGAAACAAGAAGGAGGACGAGGCAGCGGAACCCGTTCCGGCCACGATGCTCAAGGTCGAGAATCAGGCCTTCCTCGACATGACGATCTACGTCTACCGCAGTTCGCAGCGCGTACGACTCGGCATCGCGAATGGAAACAGTACGACTCGCTTCGTCATCCCGCCGAACCTCATCTTCGGCTCCACCCCCCTTCGCTTCCAGGGCGATCCGATCGGACGCAATCGCCAGCCGATCTCGCAGGAGATCACGGTCTCGCCGGGCGACGAGGTCGTCCTCACGATTCCACCCACGGCGTAACGGTCGACTTGGGCGCTCGACTTCGCCGATGACCTTGCACGCGCAGACCGTTGCGCGGGTCATCGGTGGAATCGCCGGCGCGGGCCTGCTCGTCGCGGGCGCCACGCTCGGCTATATCGCCATCATTGCGGCCAAGCGGAGCGAGGGAGTGTTCCTGCCGGCAGGCTACGTAGCTATCGCCTGTCTCGTGGCGGGTGGGATGCTTGTGAGGCTGGCGCTGAAGGGACTCTGACGCGCGTCATGCCGGCTGCTCACTCGTTGGCTTCCCCTCGGCCGTCGCCGAGAGATCCACCATGTATCCTTCGTTGAGATAGGGGATGACGACGTCGAACAGCTCGGCTTTCTCGAGCCGGCGCAGCACGGAGCGCATGCGGCCCGACTGCTCGACGATCGCCTGCAACCGCACAACCTGCTCCTCGACCAGCCCGTCCTCCTCGGCGAGGAGCTCGGCGTTGAGCATCACGCTCGCCAGCGCATTGTTGATCTCGTGGCGCAGTCCGAGCGCGAGCTGCTGCATGGCTTCGGCACGACGAGACCGTGCGCCGAGTCGCTCGCCGCGAAGCGCCAGCAGGGAGGCGATGGAGAGCAGGACGGTGAGCGCGAGCAACGCCTGCAGCGAAAGCCGCTGCGAGCGACGGATCACACTGGGAATGAGCGACGCTGCGCTTGCCTGACGGAGCGCCGTCTGCACGACGATCCCACCTGGGACGGTGCTCAGGATGACCGTCTCGACATACGGTGTCCCCTGCGTTTCGGCGGCTCGAGCCGACTGCCAGAATATCTGTCCAGCGCGATCGGTGATGCGCACGCCCAGTAGCGAGTCGTTCGCGACCTCACCCGTTCGGATGGCCGTGGTGTCGTAGTTCCACCGTGTGCCAGCGAACGAGATCGGCAACAGCGGCGTCTCACGAAACGCCCGCGCCGCCACCGCTGAAATGCCAGCCGCGCGAACGTATGCGAAGCCGTAGGCGGCGGTCGGCTGTCCCTGAGGCCCGATGAGCGACGCGTACGCGACGCTTCGTGTGACTCCGCGATCATCTACGACGAGGACGCTCGGTTCGGTGAGCGTCGGCTGATTGAGGAGAAAGGGAGCGAGCGTGTCGGCAACACGTCTGGCGAATGCGGCCGACATGACTCCCCGGCTCTCGAGCGCGCGCGTCCGCAGGTCCACGCGAAAGTACGCGAGCTGCATGTCGCCACTGCCCGGTAGCGAATCGAAATACTTCTTCCCGCGAACGACGATCTCGTCGAGTGACGGCTCGGGAACGTTGCGGCTGGCGCTTCCGGCGACGGGCGCGAGAATGGTCGCGCGCTGCTCCGAAAATCGGCGCAGCACTTCGCCGCCCAATGTGCGTCCCGCATATCCGGCGTAGTCTCGCAGCGTGTGCTCCGCGGCCTCGTCCAATGCGCGGTCCGCTCGGCGTGCTTCGATCGTGACGATCGTGAGGACGAACACGGTGACGAGCACGGTGCATGCGACGACCGCCAGCCGCACGTTCGAATGCGTCTGGGGCGAGAGTGACCATTCGCTGCTCTTGCGCCGGAAGGGAGCGCTGATCCGTGACATCGCGGAGGTCGGCCAGACCCGCCTGGAAGGGAAAAACTGCCGGCAAAAATTGCCGCACTCATCTGTTTGGCGCCAGTACCGGGCCTCCCGTCTTCAAACCATGGTGGCAGGGCGGCTGTCGAAGTTGCACAATTCTACGCCTCTCCTCGCTTCCGTGGTCGTCATGCATCCATCACTTCGGCTCGCGCTCGCCTGTGCAATTGCTGGCCTCCCGGCGACGGCCTGGGCGCAGACTCTCGTTGGCAGCGCAGATTCGATCTACACGTGGCGGGGCGCTGTGCCCGGTCGCGCCCTGCTCACGGTCAAGAACTTCAACGGCCCGATCGACGTCCGGCCGGCGAGCGGCGCGCAGGCGGAGATGCGCGCGGAGAAGCGCACGAGCCGTGGCGGCGCCGACATCCGGGATGTGGCGTTCGAGATCCAGACGAGCAGCAATGGCGACGTCACGATCTGCGCGGTGTACCGCGACAACAATCCGTGCGACGACAACTCGCGTCATAACGACGACGATCGCGGCGGGCGCCGGTACGTGACGGTGGGCATCACGCTGCTCGTGCCGCGGGGCGCGCAGGTAAAGGTGGCCACGGGAAATGGCGCCGTCTCGGTGGAGCGCGTGGGCGGCGACGTGCAGGCCGCGACCGGAAATGGCCGAGTGAACGTGAGCCAGACCGAGGGCGGCGTGCGGGTGAGCACGGGGAATGGCGACGTGAGCGTCGTCGGCGCGAAGGGACCGGTGCGGGTGTCCACCGGCAACGGTCGCGTGAACGTGTCGACGTCCGACGGCCCGGTGGAGGCGCGCACCGGCAACGGCGACATCGACGTGAGCATGACGCAACTGAAGGCGAACGACGATATGACCTTCACCACCGGCAGCGGTGAGGTGCGCGTCACTCTGCCCGCGGGCTACAACGGCGAGCTCGATGCGACAACGGGCAACGGCGAGTTGCAGTCGGACTTCGAGCTGAAGATTCAGGGCCGGATGAATCCCCGACACATTCGGGCGACGATTGGCGACGGTGGACCGCGTCTGCGTCTGACGACGGGCAACGGCCGGTTGGAGGTTCGGAAGGGATCGTGATATAACGGGGCGGGCGCGGCCCTTACGGGGCGGGCGCTACGCTGCCCTTACGGGGCGGCCGCCGCTGGCGGCCTTACGGGGCGGGCTGCTGCGCAGCCCTAATGGCAACAGCCAAACCGGAACGGGAGAGCACTGGAAAGAAGAAGGGCACACCGTGATCCGGTGTGCCCTTCTTCACTTGGCGGATTGGGGTTACGCCGCGAGTCGGCCTTCGGGGATCCAGATCGGCCGGCTTCTCATCTCGCCGACACACTGGTATCTGGCCGGCGGAAAGCCGGTGACGCCGATCTCGAGAGAGTCACCCTTCTGGACGGGGA
>JAQBPV010000337.1 GCA_028287345.1 Gemmatimonadota bacterium | reverse complement strand
TGTACGTCGCGGCGGCCGTACTGTTCTTGCTCTGCCTCGTTCCCCACGTCCGGCGCGCGCTGCGCGCGCAAATCACCTGGGGCCTCGCCATGCAGAGCTCCATCGTCGTCGCCACCGTGAATGGTGTTCGGGGACGTTGGGATGTCTGGCAGTAGTTCGACGACCTCTCGGCGCATGAACTCTTCTCTTTTCCGCAAAGGCCTTCTGTGACCCACGTCGGCACGACCACGAACGAGGGAGTGCTCGCCGGTCCGCTCGGGGTCGCACGAGGCTATATCGACTCCCTGCGTGCGGATCCGCGCGCAGGAGCGAAGCACCTGCTGCCCGCGACCGTCACCACCCTCGCCTTCGCCATCCTTTTCTCGCAGCCGTTCACGCTCCTCGTGCGCGACTGGTGGACGCTGCCAGAAGCGGGACATGGACTGCTGCTGGCGCCTGTCGCAGTGTGGCTCGCCTTCAAGTCCGGCATCCGCGCCGACGCGAAGGGCAACATGCTGCTTGGCGCGTTCATGCTCGTCCTGGCGATTTTCGTCCGCTACATGGCGGGCTTGGCCGCCGAGCTGTTCACGATGCGCGCGTCGATGATCCTCGCGCTGGGCGGGCTGACGGTCTACCACTACGGCTTCAAGCAATTGCTCCACTGGTGGCTGCCCTTCCTGCTGGCCTGCCTCTCCATTCCGCTGCCGGAGCTCATCACGCAGGCAATGGCGCTGCCGCTCCAGTTCAAGGCGTCGCAGATGGGCGCCGCCATGCTCAGGATGCGCGAGATCCCGGTGCGCCTCACGGGCAACGTCATCCGCATTCCCGGCAACGAGCTCTTCGTCACCGAGGCATGCAGCGGTCTTCGCTCGCTCACGGCGCTGCTGAGCCTCGCCGTGCTGCTCGGCGGACTGGTTCTCCAGAAGCCCGTCACGCGCGTGGTGCTCGTCGCGCTCGCGGTGCCCATCGCCGTCGCCATCAACGGCGTGCGCGTGTTCCTCACCGGCTTCCTCGTCTACTTCGTGGACCCGGCGCTGGGGAAGGGATTCATGCACATTACCGAGGGCTGGCTGTTGTTCCTCGTCTCGCTCGCCTGCATGGGCGTGGTGGCGTGGGTCGGCTCCTGGGCCGAGAGCCGTTTTGTTGGTAAGCCGGCGTCGATGCAGCACACGCCTTCGGATGCCGCCGCAGAGGACTACGCCTCCGAGGAAGTCGCCGAAGAGGAACTCGTTTCTGAGGACGCCGATCGTGGATAAGCTGCTGATCAAAAAATTCCTGCCCGGCGTCCTGATGCTCGTGGGTTGCCTGATGCTCTTCTCCACGCGCTCGCAGAAGGAGGTGCCGCTCGTCGGCTCGCTGCAGACCGTGTTGCCGGTGTGGTCGGGCTACACGGTGAAGGAGCAGACGGTATCGCCGGAGGAGCAGAAGGTCGCGGGCATGTCGAACTACGTGGCTCGCATGTACATGAGCGACACGACCATCGTGTTCACGACCTACGTCGGCTATTACGATCGGCAGACCCAGGGCAAGTCCATGCATTCGCCGCGCAACTGCCTGCCGGGTGCTGGTTGGGAGATTCTCCGCGCTGAACAGGGCACGATCACCGCTGGAGGCGTGTCGCATGCCGTCAACAAGTACCTGCTCAAGAATGGCGGAACGCAGGCACTCGTGCTGTACTGGTATCAGGGCCGCGGACGCATCGTGGCCAGTGAGTACGCGGTGAAGTGGAACCTGCTTCGCGATGCGGCACTCAAGGGCCACACCGAGGAGGCGCTCGTACGCATCGTGGTTCCGGTGCCGCGCGCGGCGCAGCTCGATCCGGCGGCGTTGGAGCGCGCATTTGCGGACGCGGAGAATCTGGGGAAGCAGGTCGGCACGCAGTTGCTCACGGATGTGGCGCGCGTGCTGCCGCGCGACGCCGCGGCGGCTGCTAGGACGGCGTCGGGCGCTTTGCTCGGACGGTCATTGGCGTTGACGACTCCGGCGCGCTGACACCCGCGAGGCGCCGCTCTGGCACGACGCACTTCGCGTTGATCAGATCGAGAATCTTCTTCGCCTGAAGCGTGCGCGCGAACCGGCCATCGCGACCGATCGGCAGCGGCCGCTCGCCGCGCACGAACTGGTCGTAGCGCTGGCGGAGCACCCGCGCGATGCCGTCGACGTCGGAGTGGTCCACGACATCCGCCTCGGTGTCCTTCAACAGCCGGCCGGTGGCACTTTCGACCGTCGCGAGCACCAGCATCCACGCCTCGAAGCGCACGTACTCGAAGATCTTCGCCGGAACGGCAAAGTCGCTGTCCTGCGGAAGGCTGAGCAGCATCGTGCCGCCGGCAAGGAATTCGAGTGACTCCTTGCGCGGCACCTGACCGCTGACGCGCACGTACTCCCGGATCCCCTCCTCTTCCGCGATCAACAGCGTCGGAGTACCGGCGTACCGGTACACCTGCCCCACGAACTCGATGAGGAACTGCTGGGGCGTGAGGTTCAGCTCCGTGATGAGCCGCTTGGCCGCCTTGAAGCAGCTGCGCGGATCGCGGTCCAGGTAGATCGAGCCGGCGAAGCGAAGACGGAACCGTTTGTCCTGTTTCGCCGGCGGCAGCGGTTCGTTGTCGCTGCCATTGCGCACGACGTTGAACTTCTGGGCGTACTGCGGATATGCGGCCTTCATGGCGTCGCAGCTCGGCTCCGTATTTAGCGTCACGAGCGTTGCATTGGCCATCACTCGGCCTTCGTATCGAGATGCCAGGCGCAGCCACATGGGGCTGGCAATGGCCTCCTGGACGCGCTGCACGAGGCTCCACGGGTCGCGCATGTCGACCACATGGGGCAGTCCGGTCTTCTTCGACGTTATGCGGCCGCCCTCGTGCGCCATGTGCGGCGGACCCGACGTCACTACGGCGATATAGTTCTCCACCCCCGCGAGATCGATGGCCACGCGTGCGGCCGCCTCGGCCCAATTGCGGCTGCGCGAGACTTCGACCCACGCGAGGTAGGCACGCAGGTTCGTGCGCCACCCCTTCTGGGTCTGAATTTCCGGCTGCGAGAGCGCGAGTGACTTGGCGGGCGTCTTCAAGTGGCCAACGACGCGCCTGATGGGGCGCCAGACCATCCGTTGAATGCGGGCGATCAGCGGTTCACGATCAGGTACGGAGAAGATCCGCATGCCTGGCGGGAGTCGCTCGAGGCGAGCGGTGTCGAGGCCCGGCACCTTGCTGAAGTCGCGGGCGATGACGTCCACCACCCAGCCGTGCTCCGCGAAGTACACGGCCATCTGTTGCCAGCGGAGCCCACCGACGGCGGGGTCGGGCGGGAAGCAGTACGAGATGAGGAGCAGGCGCGGCGCATCGTCCGGCGCCCTCAACTTGGACTCGAAGTAGAGCGCGTCCTTCGCCGAAGCGGGCACCGAGCGAGCGCGGTCTGTCATGGCGGGGTTCGTCATGAAACAGCCGGCACCGGTCGGCGCGACCCTAGCTCCCGCATATCTCGGGAGAAGCGAGGGGGGTGGGCAACGGTTCCTGACCCGTCGACATCTCGGGTTTGCGGAGGGGGGGGATGGCCTTGGCCAGACGCACTGAGTCGGACTAGCCTGCGTAAACGGAAGGGGAGAAAAAGCCGCTCGACAATGTATCGAACGCCCGGGTTTCGACCAACAGGAATCTTTGGCGTTCCAATGGAAGGCGGAAATCGCCCAATCCTGACCGGCCGCAAAAACATCAGGATTTCGGTTCGGAAGTGGGTCGTTCTGTCCCGCCTCGTTCTCTAGACGATCAAGCCCTGCCGACAGTAAAGACGGGCATTCCGCGACTGTTTCACTCCCCCTCACTAAGCGGTAGTGCCCCCCGTCACTACCCCTGCGTTACCCTCGTCACGCCCGTGACCGCTTCGGAAGGCCGTCGTCCTCAAGGCACGGGTTGACGAGGCCGCCAGCCCGCTTCGAAAGCACTGTTGTTCCCGCCGTTTGCGCCGAGATCACTACCGGCGCCCCCAGAGAAAAGAGAACCTGATGCGCAATAGACTGCGGAATTTTCGTGTCGCCATTGGCGTCGTCGTGTTGGCCTGCAGCGGTGGTGACCTTACCGCCCCCATATCGCAGGGCAACCAGGGCGTGCCGGCGTCGATCGTCATCACGCCGCCCGCGTCTCCGGATGTCGTTGTCGGGACGTCCATCGCACTGCCCATCGCGGTCAAGAACGCCGCGGGTCAGAGCATCAGCGGCATCTCCGTCGCCTGGAGCAGCTCGGATCCGACAGTCGCCACCGTGAACCAGGCTGGCGTCGTCACGGCCGTCCGCCTCGGCACCGCAATCATCACGGGCACCGCCGGCGGGCGCAGCGCTTCAGTCACCATCAATGTGCGGGCGTTGTCGCCGTCTGGAGCCGCCCGCGTCTCTGTCTCGGTCGCCGGCACGATCAGTCTTGGCGACTCGGCCACCGCCACATCGTCCGCATTCGACGTCGGCGGAAATGTCCTCACGGGCCGCCCCGTGACCTGGCGCAGCCGCGACGTCTCCATCGCTCGCGTATCAACGACTGGCGTAGTCAACTCGGTCAGCGTCGGCACCACGGTCATCGAGGCCGAGGTGGACGGTATCACCGGTACAGCCACGGTGGTCGTGTCACCGCCCACAATCGGCGTCAGCGTCGTCCGCGTCACCATGACGGATTCATCGGCGATCAGTGCCGGCAGAACCGTCCAGGCGTCCGCCACGGTCATCGATAACTTCGGCAGCGTGATGCCCGGTCAGGCCGTCACGTGGTCGAGCTCCAATCCGGCAGTCGCCACGGTCTCGGCGACTGGCCTCATCACGTCCGTCGCCAACGGCACGGCGCTCATCACCGCAAGCGCCGCCGGCAAGAGCGGGTTCGCGCTGTTCATGGTCGCCATTCCTTCCGCCGCCCCAGTATCGCTGGTGCTGTTGACCGCACCGCGCACCACGCTCTATACCACGCTGCAGACACAGGCCGCCATCACGCTGAAAGATGCCGCGGGGAATTCCCTGTCCGGCCGCGTCATCCTCTGGAATTCGCCGTGCCCCGCTGTGGCGACGGTCGGCTCCTCCGGCATCATTACCGCCGTCGGCGTTGGCAGCTGCGTCATCTCGGCCACCAGCGAAGGCGTCATCGGTAGCGTGACCATCCAGGTCGTGGTCGCGCCCCTCGCATCGCTCACCGTTGCCACGACGGCGACGAACATTCCGGTTGGTGTCACGACTCAGCTGAACGCCGTTCTGCGCGATTCGGCCGGCAACAACGTCGTTCGTCCCACCACGTGGGCGTCGGCAACGACCACCGTCGCGACGGTATCCGCGGCTGGCCTGGTCACGGGTGTCGCGGCCGGCTCATCGGTCATCACCGCGTCGAGCGCCGGCTTCAACGCCAGCGTCACGATCTCTGTCGCTGCACCGCTCATTCCGCCGGTCGCCTCGGTTACCGTCTCCGCGCCGTCCACGGTGCTGCAGCCCAACCAGGGTGTTCAGGCGACCGCGGTCACGAAGGACGCCGCCAGCAACGTCCTCACGGGCCGAGTCATCAACTGGTCCAGCTCGAACCAAGCTGTCGCGTCGATCACGCCACTCGGCTTCATCAGCCCGCAAGGCCCCGGCACGACGACCATCACCGCCGTGAGCGAAGGCAAGACCGGTAGCATCACGGTCACCGTTCCGCCGGTGGCGACGGTCACTGTCGCGGCACCGCTGACGAACCTGCAGCCCACGCAGACGACGCAGGCCACAGCGACACTGCTCGACGCCAGCGCCGCACCGGCACTGGGCCGCACAGTTGTGTGGGCCAGCACCAACACGACCGTGGCGACCGTGTCCGCGACCGGACTGGTCACGGCACTTGCCGGCGGCACTGCGCAGATCACCGCGTCGAGCGAAGGCATCACGGGTAGCAAGACGATCACCGTGCCGCCTGTCGCAACGGTGACGGTGGCCGGCGCGAACCTGTCGCCGATTCCGCAGCAGACCTCGCAGCTGACGGCGACGTTGCTCGACGCCACCGCGAGCCCTGCGCTCAACCGCACGGTCGCCTGGAACAGCTCATCGCCGGCCGTCGCGATGGTGTCGCCGACCGGTCTCGTCACCGGCCTCTCGGTCGGCACGGCCGTGATCTCGGCAACGAGTGAGACGAAGAGCGGCAGCGTCACCATCACGGTGGTGCAGCCGACGGTCGCATCGATCACGATCAACGGCAACAATTCGTCGCTGCTGCTGAGCCAGTCGTCGGCGCTCACGACGGTCATTCTGGACGCGAGCAACCGCCCGACGTCGATCACACCTACATGGACGTCGAGCGACCCCACCAAGGCGACCATTTCCGCGACTGGCGTTGTGACCGCCGTGGGCGGCGGTACCGGCGCGAACGTCACGTTCACGGCGCGAGTCGGGAACGTGGCGGCGACCAAGATCATCACCATCATCGGCCATGGTCAGGAGACGCTGGCCATTCTGCCACAGGTTTTCATGAACACCGCGATGGTGGCAGCGCCGGCAGCAGGCGGTCGCGTCATCAGCGTCGCTTCGGGCGGCAACTTCCAGAACGCGCTCAACAGCGCGCTGCCTGGCGATGTCATCGAGCTCGCGAATGGCGCCTCATTCACCGGCAACTTCACGCTGCCGAACAAGAACAGCACCAGCACGCAGTGGATCACCGTTCGTCCGGCGAGCATGGTTGGCGTGCCGGCGGAAGGCAGCCGCATGACGCCGTCGCAGGCGGCGGCGGCGAACCTCCCGAAGCTCATCTCCAACACCAATCAGGGCGCGATCGCGACCGACTTCGGCGCGCATCATTATCGCTTCGTGGCCATCGAGGTCACGGTCCCGGCGGCGATCGCGAATACAGGTCTCATTCGCCTCGGCACGTCCTACGAAACGACGTTGGCCCAGATGCCGCATGACATCGTCCTCGATCGGATGTACATCCACGGCACGCCACTCGGAATCAATCGTCGGTGCGTGACGCTGAACGGTGCGGCGCAGGCGGTGGTCGACTCGTACATCAGCGAGTGCCACGACGACGGGCCCGACTCGCAGGCGATCGCCGGATGGAACGGGCCGGGTCCGTACAAGATCGTCAACAACTATCTCGAGGCCGCGAGCGAGAACATCAACTGGGGCGGTGGCGATCCCACGATCAATGGGTTGATCCCGTCCGACATCGAAATCCGCCGCAACCATTTCACGAAGCAGGTCGCGTGGATCGGCAGGGGCTTCAACGTCAAGAACTTGTATGAAAGCAAGAACGCCCAGCGGGTGCTCATCGAGGGCAACATCTTCGAGAACAACTGGCAGGACGGACAGGGCGGCAGCGCCATCGTCCTCAAGTCGGTGAACCAGAGCGGCGGGTGCCCCTGGTGCGTGGTGAAGGACATCACCTTCCGCTACAACCTGATCAAGAACACGGGCTCGGGCTTCGCACTCACCGGTCACGATGTCGGTGCGCAGTCGATCATGACGCGTGTGACGATCACGGACAACGTCATGAGCGGAATCGATGTCGGCCCGACGTTCAACGGCGACGGACGTGCCTTCCTGATCAACAACGATCCCATCGACCTGGTGATCGCGCACAATACCCTGTTCGATCCCAGCAATACCGCCATCACGTTCGGCGGACCGAGCACGGAGCCGCCGACACGCCTCGTCTTCCGCGACAACGTGCTGGGCGGCGGGCAGTACGGCGTGAAGGGGCCGGGCATCGGGACGGCCGCGGCACTCCAGCTGTTCATGCCAGCGGGTGGGTATTGGGGCAACGTGATGACAGCGTCTGGCTCGAATGCAACGGGATTCCCGGTCGGGAATTTCTTCTCGGCCACCATGGGCGGTATCGGCTTCGTCAGTCCGACCTCGCTGGACTACCACCTGACCAGCGGCAGCACCTTCAGGAACAAGGCGACCGACATGTTGAATCCGGGCGCCGACATCGACGCGGTGAACGCCGCCATTGCCGGTGTTATTGTTCCCTGATCGGCTGATCGCGTAGAAATCTCGTTGGAGACTCCGCGGGCACTGCGCTCGCGGAGTTCTCCTTTTTGATCCATCGAATGAGCAATCGACCGCTTCGCATCGTCTACTTCATCGATACGCTCGGACTTGGCGGTACGGAGCTCAACGCCGTCCGGCTGGCGGAGCATCTCGATCCCGAGGAATTCGCGATCTCGGTGGCGTGCTTCGGCGACGGACCGCTGCGCGCGCGCCTCGAGGCGGCGAACATTCCGATTCACCGCTACACGCTGCGCAGCCTGTACGGGCCTGGAATGGTGCGTGAAGGCCGGCGCTTCGCAGCGTTCCTGAAGAGCGAACGCGTCGACGTCGTGCACTCGCACGACCGGTACTCGAATCTCTTCTGCATGATGTGGGGCCGATACGCGGGCACGCCGGGTCTCCTCGCCAGCAAGCGATGGGGTACGCAGCGGATCACGCACACCGTCACCAACCGCCTCGCCTATCGTCTGGCGCATCGCGTGCTCGGCAACAGCGAACAGGTCGGAAAGTCGCTCGTCGCCGTAGAGCGCGTGGCGCGTGAGCGCGTCGTGGTCGTTCCGAACTTCGTCGATGACGACGCCTTCCACGCCGCCTCGCCGGAAGTGCTCGGCGGCCTGCGCCGCGACCTCGATGTGCCGGCCGATGCGCTCGTGGTCGGTATCGTCGCGCGATTGAGTCCCATCAAGGACCACAGGTCGCTCATCAAGGCGGTCGCGCTGCTCGCGCCTGATTTTCCGAAGCTAGTGCTCGTGCTCATCGGATCGGGGCCCAACCGCGCCGAGCTCGAGGCGTTCGCTGCGGCGGAGGGTGTGACGTCGATCGTCCGCTTCGCGGGCCAGCGCGAGCCGCCGCCCAACCTCCACAGCCTGTTCGACGTCTCGGTGCTCTGCTCGCTCAGCGAGGGCTTTCCAAACTCGGTCGTCGAGGCGATGGCTGCCGGGCGCCCGGTGGTCGGAACCACGGTTGGCGGTGTACCCGACGCCGTGCGCAACGGCGAGAACGGCATACTCGTCCCCGTCCAGGATCCGCCCGCGCTCGCCGCCGCCCTTGCTCCACTGCTCCGCGATTCCGAGCTTCGGCGACGAATGGGTGAGGCTGGTCGTCGTATAGCACGTGAGGAGTTCAGCGCCTCGACAGTTCTCCCTCGCCTCGCGGCGCTCTATCGCGAACTCGCCACACGCACGCCACACTGACGTCACCTCAGCCTGGGCGCTCCAATGCTCCGCTCCAGCATCGTCGCCACGAAGTCCCTCCTGGCAAAGTCCCAGGCGTTCACCCGATTCGCTGTGTTCGTCCGCAATCAGGCGAACACGATCGTGCGTCTTCGCCTCACGGACTCGCCCTGGGTCCGCGAGAGCGGCGAGAAGTGGCTCATCGAGGAAGTCGGAGGCCGCTGCCGCACGTTCGTCGACGTCGGGGGCAACCGCGGCACGTGGACGGAGCTCATGCTCGCGTCGGGCGGTGAGCCGAAGAAGGGCCTCATCTTCGAGCCGTCGACCTCCGCGCTGCGCATGCTGAGGGACAAGTTCGGTGCGCGCTCCGAGGTGACGATCATCCCCGCCGCGGTCTCCGACCAACTCGGCGAGACGCAGTTCTTCGAGGAGAACGAGGCGGGTGGCACCTCGTCGTGCGTGCCGGGCTACAGCAAGCCGGATGCGGTCCGTCGCGTCGTGAAGACCACCACGGTCGATGCGTCGCTGGCCGAGCATGGCATGAGCGACGTCGACTTCATGAAGATCGACATCGAGGGCTTCGATCTCTACGCACTGCGTGGTGCGCGCAAGCTCATCGACGAACGCCGAGTCGGGATCATCCAGTTCGAGTACAACGAGAGCTGGCTGGGCTCGGGCAGCACCATCCACGGCGCCGTGGATCTGTTGACGAGCGCCGGCATGGAGGTGTTCCTGCTCAACCTCAACGGCCTCTACACGCCGAATCTTGCGCTGTATGGTGAGTACTTCGGCCTATCGAACTACGTGGCGCTGTCACCGGCATGGCGGGAGAAGTTGAGCGCGCGAATCCGCGGTCCGCTCTGATTCAGCGCTTCGCGCTGGCAGTCATCACGCGCAGCATCGTCTCCGCCACCTTGTTCCAGGTGAAGTGCTCGTACGCGCGCACGCGTCCGGCGTCTCCCAGCCGGCGCGCAAGGTCCGGCTGAGTGAGCAGACGCACGAGCCGCTCGGCCAGCGTGGCGGCATCGTCGCGTGAGACGGTGAAGCCGGTTTCGCCTTCTATGACCATCTCTGGAATGGCCCAGATGTCCGTTGCCACCACGGGCAGGCCGTTGAACATCGCCTCGAGGACGACGATGCCGAACGGCTCGTGGCGCGTGGGGAGAGAGAAGACATCGGCATCGGCGAATGCGGCCGCGAGACGCGACGCTTCAGCCGGCTCGCTCTTTCGCAGGTAGCCAAGGAACTCGACGCCTGGCTCCTGCACGTCGAGGGTCTTCGGGCCGGCGATGAGCAGCTTCGCGTTGGGCACCGCAGTTCTCACACGACGAAACGCCTCGAGCAGCACCGGTCCGCCCTTGCGATCGAACTCTCGGCCCACGAAAAGAACCGTCGGAACGTGGGTGGCAGCGCGAGCCTTGGCCGGTGCGATCGACGCCGGATCGAAGTTTGGTCCGGCGTGTACGGTGATCACTCGCTCCGGTGAGAGCTTGTAGTCGCGCAGGAAGGACTGCCGCACGTATTCGCTGAACGTGAAGATGCCGGCCGCCGACTCGTACACACGTTGCTGCTCAGCGACCGCCGCATCGAGCTGCGAAGGGGTCATTTGCGCGCCCCACGACTTGGCCTCGCTGCGCGACAGCAGCGTATGCGAGTCGCAGTAGAGAAACGACGGAACTCCCACCGCGGCCGGAACGCCGAACGTGCCGCCATACTGCAGCGTCACATCTGGTCGCTGTGCGCGCGTGGCCGACTCCGCGCGCGCGGAACGCAACGAATAAGGAATCGGCGAGAGATGGTATTTGGCGACCCACCGCTTTCGCTTGGGCGACCATGTGCCCAGCAGCGCGAAAGCCTTCCGGGCGCCGTAGACCTCGACGTCGGCGGTGTCGACTTTCGCACCGAGCAGTCGCAGGTGATTGATGACGCTGGTCGGAGTTCCAGACCCCGACGCCGACGGATCCTCAGCGTCGCCCTCGGCGAGGAACAAAACCCGGAGTTGCGGTGGTTGCATCGCCGAAAATACGCCCTGTCGCAGAGGCTGGGCAAGCGCGTTCCCGGCGAGCGCTTGGCTGTTTGTGCGCGTAAATTTGTGGAAATGAAAATTCTCTGGGTCAACCAGTACTTTCTGCATCCCACCGAGCGCGGTGGACAGATTCGTTCGATGGGCATCCTCAAGCCACTGCACAAGCGGCACGAAGTGCACTATGCGGCGCTGGCCGATCCGGCGTCGTCGGAGGGCGCGGACATGGCGCACACATTTTCGACGCGTGCCTATCCCATTCCGCATCCGGTGGTTTCGCGCCGTTCGCCGGCGTTCGCGCTTCAGGTCGCGCGGCATCTCGCGTTCTCGGATTTGCCACTGGCCGTCGAACGCTATGAGTCCGCGGCGCTGCGGCAGAAGGTCCGTGAGCTCGTCGCGCGCGAGAAGTTCGACGCCGTCGTGTGCGATTTCGCGGCGAGTGGCGTGAACATGCCGAGCCTCGAGGGCGCCGTGCTGTTTCAGCACAACGTGGAGACGACGATCTTCGAGCGACACGCCGAGCATGCGGCGACACCGCTGCATCGGAAGTTCTACGAGCTGCAGGTTCGCCGCATGCGAGAGTACGAGGAGAAGGTCTGCCGGGAGAGCGCGCATGTGATCGCGGTGTCGCCGATCGACGCGCAGCGCATGCGCGACATGTTCGGCATCACGCACGTCTCGGATGTCGCGACGGGTGTGGACGTCGACTACTATCGCAATCCCGGCACGCACGAGATGACCACTGATTTCGTCTTCGTGGCGTCGATGGATTGGCTGCCGAACGTCGACGGCATTCTCTGGTTCGCCGAGGAGATCCTTCCCCTGCTCCGCAGGCACAAGCCGGACTGCAGTGTCGCGATCGTGGGTCGTCGGCCGGACCCGCGTCTGCTGGCGCTCGCGCAGTCGGATCCGTTGATCACCGTGACGGGCACGGTTGCCGACGTGCGTCCATATCTGTGGAGCTCGCGTGTGTCGATCCTTCCGCTGCGCATCGGCGGCGGCACGCGGATGAAGGTCTACGAGGCGATGGCCGCGGGGCTGCCGATGGTGTCGACGACGGTGGGGATGGAAGGATTGGCGTGTGTGCCGGGCCGCGACATCCTGGTTGGCGATACGCCTTCGGGGTTTGCGCAGCACTGTATCGACTTGCTGGACAATCCGGCGCTCGGCAAGACTATCGCCGCATCAGCGCTGCGCTTGGTCGAGGAGGAGTGCTCCTGGGAGGCGGTGTCGAAGCAGTTCGAGGATATACTCGCGATGTCGTCCCGAACGAAGTGACGCCGTACGACGTGCGTAGCGTCGCCCGCGTTCGCGCGCACGAACTCGACGAGCGCCGCAGCACGAACCGCAACACGCCGCCCGCCTCACTCCTCACGACGCGCCGTACGCCGCATCGTCTGTTGCCACGCGCGCAGCACGCCCTTACCAGGCAACTCCCTGATACGACGCATCCGAAGTCCTGGACCCAAATGCCCTCACGAGATCCACCACTACTTGCCCATCGCGCAGCGTCGGCTGAATCTGACGAAACTCCGGCGTCCCATTCCCAATCACCACCACATCCCCGAACTCCACCACTTCCTGCACGCTGTTCTTCATCAGCGTCCAGATGTGCGGTATCTCGTTCTCGATGTACTCACGGTTGGCGCCGATGAGATTCGCCCGCGACACGTGCCCATCGTAGATCGCCAGCTGCATTCCCTTCCCGATCAACCGCTCCACCAGCGTCACGATCGGCGACTCACGCAGATCGTCGGTTCCTGCCTTGAACGCGAGTCCCAGCACGCCGACCTTCCGCGAGCCCGTCGCCCGCACCATGTCGTAGGCGCGCGTGATCTGCTTCTCGTTGCTCGACAGCGCCGCCGCCAACACTGGCGTCTCGATGTCCAGCTGCCGCGCACGATACGACAGCGCGCGCAGGTCCTTCGGCAGGCACGAACCGCCGAACGCAAAGCCAGGACGCAGATAGTACGGCGCGATGTTCAGCTTCGTGTCCTCGCAGAAGATCCGCATCACCTCGTGCGAATCGACGTTGAGCGCCTTGGAAATGCTGCCGATCTCGTTTGCGAACGCCACCTTCAAGCCGTGGAAGCTGTTGCACGCATACTTGATCATCTCCGCCACGGCGAGCTTCACCACGTGCGTCGGCGCCTTCAGTCCCTCGTACAGCGACGCCACCGTCTTCGCCGTCTTCTCATCCTCTGCGCCGATCACCGTGAACGGCGGATCGTCGAAGTCCTTGATCGACGTCCCTTCACGAAGGAACTCTGGATTCATCGAGACGCCGAAGTCGATACCCGCCTTCTTGCCCGACGCCTCCTCGAGAATCGGCGTCACGATGTCGGCCGTGGTACCGGGCAACACCGTGCTCCGGATGACCACGACGTGCCAGTCGCTCTTCTCCTTGAGCGCCGCGCCGATCTCCGCCGACACGCGGCGCACATACGCGAGATCGAGCCCGCCATTCGCCTGGCTCGGCGTACCGACACAGACGAGCGAGATCTGCGTCTCGAGCACCGCGCGCGCGACGTCCGTCGTCGCCGTGAGCTTCTTCGCCTTGACCATCTCTGCGACGAGCTCGCCGATGCCGGTCTCCACGATCGTCGCGATGCCGGCGTTGATCATGTCCACCTTGCTCTTGCTGACGTCCACGCCCACGACCGTGTGGCCTTCGCGCGCGAGACACGCCGCGCTGACACAGCCTACGTAGCCCAGACCGAATACACTGACGGAGTTCGACATTGCCTGAAAAAAGGGGGGCGCCTACGCGGACATCGCGAAGGTAAGGGAGGCGGAACGAGAGACGGACGCGCGGAGATCTTCCCACGGCTCACCGTCGAACTGCATGCGCTGCCACATCTCGAGGTTGATGAGCGACCAGAGCCGCTCCGAATGATTCGCCTCTCCCGACACATGGCTCTCGACGAGACGCTTGAGCGAGTCGACGTCGAACAGGCCGCGCGCGCGCGCGCGGTGGCCGAGCACGAACTCGTCCAGCACGTGACGATACGGCCCCCGCAGCCACGCACCGATCGGAACGGGAAAGCCCATCTTTCGCCGGCTGAGGATCTCCGGCGGCAGCACTCCGGTCATGATGCGCCGCAGCACGTACTTCGTCGTCATGCCGCGCACCTTCATGCTCTCGGGCATGCGCGCGGCGAACTCCACGAGCTTGTGATCGAGAAACGGGACGCGGCTCTCGATCGACGCGGCCATGCTCATCTGGTCCTGCTTCATCAACAGCTCGTGCAGGTACGTCTTCGTGTCGACGTACAGCAGCTTGTTGAGCATCGTGTGTGCATCGCTGCTGCCGTAGTACTGCTCCGCCGTCGCATACGGCGAAATGAGGCCGAGCTTCTCTCGCATGGCGGGTGACCACAGGCCGTCCAACCGCTGCCGCGAGAAGACGGCGAAGTTGTCCATGTACAGCGTGGTGATGTCCGCCGGCAGTGTGAGGAACGTGCGATTCAGCTTCTGGCGGATCTTCGAGCCGCGTGGCAGCGAGTCGATCGCACCACGCACCAACGAGCGGCCACCGTCGGGCACCATGCGCTCGTAGGCTGACCCGTACCGCATGTTGTACATCGTCACGCGATAGCGATTGTAGCCGCCGAGCACCTCGTCGCTCCCTTCGCCGGTGAGCACCACCTTCACGTGCTCCGCCGCGAGCTTCGACACGAAGTACAGCGGAATGCTCGACGGATGCGCGATGGGCTCGTCCTCCTGCCAGATCATCTGAGGCAGCGCATCCCAGAACTCCGCTGCCGACACGATCACTTCGCGATGCTCGGTGTTGAACTTCTTCGCCACCATCCGCGCGTACTCGAGTTCATTCGCGTCGCGTTCAGCGAAGGCGACCGAGAAGGTGCGCACCGGCTCGTCGATGAGGCTCGCCATCACCGCCGTGATCGCCGCCGAATCGATGCCACCCGAGAGGAACGTGCCGAGCGGCACGTCGGCCATCAGGCGCATGCGCACCGCGTCGCGGAACATCTCGTCGTATTGCGCGATGACCTCGGCCTCGTCGCGCGTGTCCTCACCTTCGTGCGCGAAGCTCAGGTCCCAGTACTTCTCGATCGTGACGACGCCGTCGCGCCAGGTGAGCGTGTGTCCCGCTTCCAGCCGCTGAATGCCATTGAACATCGTTCCCGTGCCGAACGTCGAGTGGCTCGACAGGTACTCCGGCAGCGATGACAGGTCGAAGGTGCCGCCGATGACGCCACTCGCGAGGATCGACTTGATCTCGGAGCCGAAGTACAGCGAGCCGTCGTCCGTGACCGTGTAGTACAGCGGCTTCACACCGAAGCGGTCGCGCGCGATGAATAGCGTCTCCTTCGTCTGATCCCAGATGGCGAACGCGAACATACCGCGCAGCTGCGTCGGCGTCTGCGCTCCGTGCATCTCGTACAGCTTCAACACGCTCTCGGTGTCGCAGTGCGTGTGATAGTGGTGACCCTCGGCCTCCAGTCGGCGCGAGATCTCCGGATGGTTGTAGACCTCGCCGTTGTAGATGATCTGGATGGAGCCGTCATCGCTCGCCATCGGCTGCTGGCCTGCCTCGGGATCGACGATGCTCAGCCGACGATGGCCCAGCCCGATGCGACCCTGCACGAACATGCCCGCGCCATCAGGACCGCGGTGCGTGATGACATCGCGCATGCGCTCGATCATCGAGCGCTCCACCTCAGCGCCCGAACGAGACGAGAGCGCTACTCCACAGATGCCGCACATTGTGACGACCTCGAAATCCGTTTGAATGCAGACGCTACTCGGGAACGGCGATCTTACCGGCTCCTTGTACAACCCATCCAGCACCCACGCGTACCGCCTCTGCTGCACCGGTCGCGTGGAAGCGCAGTCCATCCACTCGCAGTAGCGCATCGGCGCCGAACAGCGCCAATGCCATCACGTCGCCCCGCAGTGAGTGCCGCCGCACGACTGCCGCGTCGGCATCCATCTCCACTCCGTTCGTCCGAACGGTTCCCCCCGTGCCGAAGAGGAAGAGATCGTGTCTATCAGGACGATTGACCACCACCGCGCGTCCCTTTCCGTCATCGGTCGGAAGATCCTCGACCGAGACGCTTTCGCCCTCCGGCGACGGGCAGAGCACCGTCACGAGATCCCGGCGACCCCGACCTCGGCTCGTCACTCGGGCGTACGGGGCTCGCGCTCGGCTCCCGTACGATGGGGACACCCAATCCTCCCCCCACTCGAGCGCGTCCACGTCGCCGGCCGCCGCGAAAAATAGCCGACTCCAGCCCTCGGCGCACGGAACGTCGATCCACGAAGACGAACCCGTAATGGTCGTCACGCGCGACCCCAGCGCAGCATGAAAATGTGCCGTGGACTCGTGGCTCTCGGCAGCGAGAATCGTGTCCTGCACCACCCAATACTCGCCGCGCACGAAAACGACACTCCGGCGATGCAGCACCGGGTCGGCAAGCCGCTCGAAGCCGGGATGGCTGGCCACCAGACGGTCCACGACTCCTCCCGTCCACCATGACTCCGGCTTTGCGTCCGCCCGGCTGCCCCACGAAAACGGGCCGTCCGTCACCGATGAGGACTGGCCGTCCACCGTCACCGTGTTGTGCGCTGCCGAATGACGAAAGTGGTCGCGGTCGGCGGCGGATTCGGTGTAGGTGTACGTCCCTGGGTCGACGAGAAAGGCACAGCGCCCGGCTGCCACCTCGATCGACAGCGCGTCCGAATGCGCATGCCCACAGTTGAGCGCCCCCAGCGGACCGCAGTCGATGAGGGCATGCATCGCGTCGTCCTTCCAGCTGTCGCGCATCACCGCATACCCGCCCGTGGCGAACAGCTTCGACGTATGCGCCGGCCGCTGGGCGCCGATGGTGGCGTCCACTGCCGTCACACCCTCAGGCCCCAGCAGCCACAACACCTCTTCCGTGACGGCGCCGGCCACCGCCGCGAGCCCCGGCTTGCCGAGCACCACGGATGCCGTCGCGAGCGTCGAGCGGACGTCCGCGAAGGGCCGGTCTTCGAGCACCACCAGGCTGCCGCCGTCGTCGTCGCCAACGATGGGCATCGAACCGTCGGCGCGTGTGATGTCCGCCAGATGGTCCACTGCCAGCGCCAACCGCTGACGCATGGACGCCGGCACCGCCATGCTGTTCCGGTCGGCCAGCAGGATCGCGTGGAGGTAAATGTCCACCGTGTAGCGGTGGTAGTATGTCGCCTGCTCGAAGTAGACGCCGTCCTCGTACACCTGCCGCGGCAGCTCTCGCTCGAGGATCTGCCATCCCATCCGCTGCCACTGCTTTGCGCGCCGGAACTCCGGCAGCAGCACTCCGAGATACAACAGACCGAGTGCCTCGCCCGTGAGATGCGTGTTCGGGCTGAAGTAGGTGGAGAGATACCGCTCGAGGTGACGGCCGTGGATGTAGAGAAACTTCAGCATCCGCTTCACGACGTCTGCCGTCAAAACCGGCGACTCGCGAAAGAGCTCCAGTGCCCAGAGCCACGCGATGGCGCGGTACGCCACCTCGAGGCTGCTCGCCCAGTTGACACCAACTTTCGGCGGATTGGCGTCCATCCACGACTCGAGGTGGTCCGCAAAGCATTCCGC
>JAQBPV010000324.1 GCA_028287345.1 Gemmatimonadota bacterium | reverse complement strand
TCCCCGTGTCGGCGCAGAATGGCAAGAACTCCGGCGACCTCCTCGATGCGGTCGTGGAGCGTCTGCCGGAGTCGATCCCCGAGGACGAGGAGGCGCTTCGCGTCGCCGTGATCGGGCGTCCCAACGTCGGGAAGTCGTCGTTCGTGAACCGGTTGCTTGGCGAGGAGCGTCTGGTCGTGAGCCATATCAGCGGCACCACGCGAGATGCGATCGACACACCGATGACCTATCATGGCCGCAAGATGATCTTCGTCGACACGGCGGGTCTGCGCCGGCAGTCGAAGATCGACGACGGCATCGAGTTCTACTCGTCGCTGCGCGCGCGTCGCGCCATCGAGCGCGCGAATCTCTGCGTCCTGCTCATCGATGCGACGGAGGGTGAGTTCCACAACCAGGATCTCTCCATCGCGCATCTCGCGTGGGAGGCAGGGCGGGGACTCATCGTCGTCGTCAACAAGTGGGACCTCGTGGAGAAGGACGACAAGGCCACGGCGAAGTTCGAGAAGAAGGCGTACGAGAAGGCGCCCTTCCTCAAGCACGTGCCCTTCCTCTTCACGTCGGCGCTCACGGGCCAGCGTGTCTCGAAGATCCTCGACCTCATTCAGGTCGTCGACGAGCAGTCGAAGACGCGAATCAGCACATCGCAGGTCAATGAGCGTCTCGCCGAGCTGCTGGCACGTCGCCAGCCGAACCAGGCGGCGGGTCGCGAGGTGAAGCTCAACTACGCCACGCAGGTCAGTGTCTCACCGCCCACGATCGCTTTCTTCGGCAACCACCCCGAGCTCGTCGAGGAGCACTACGTTCGCTTCCTGCACAATGGCTTCCGTGAGACGTATCCGTTCACGGGCAATCCACTTCGCATCCTGATGCGTCGCAAGAGCGGCGCAAAGACGGAAGCGTAAATGCATCCAGCCCTGGCGCTCGCGATAGCGTACACCTCTGGGTCGATCCCTTTCGCGCATCTCGCGGGAATGGCGAAGAGTGTCGACCTGAGGAAGCAGGGCTCTGGAAATCTCGGCGCGACGAACGTCTTTCGTGTGCTCGGCTGGAAGATCGGTATCCTCGTCTTCCTTGCCGACGCCGCGAAAGGCGCGCTCCCCGTGCTGTTGCTACCGCCGCGAATCGAAAGCGTGCGCGATCCGGTGATGTGGGCCATTCTCGTCGGCGTTGCGGCGATCATGGGACACGTGCGTCCGGTGTTCCTGAAGTTCGGCAAGGGCGGGAAGGGCGTGGCCACCGCGGCCGGCGTGTTCTTCGCGCTCGCGCCGATTCCCATGGCCGTGACGTTCGCTGTGTTCGTCGCCGTCGTCCTCGCGAGCGGCTATGTCTCGCTCGGCAGCCTCATCTCGGCGGTCGTGTTGCCGACGCTCCTTGGGATCAACCTCGGCATCAGCTCGCCGCTCTTTCTCGTGAGCGTGCTGGTGGCGGCGTTCGTCTTCTGGACGCATCGCGCGAACATCGGGCGACTGCGGCGCGGCGAGGAGAACAGGTTCGGCAAGAGAGGCCAGGCATGACACGGTCTGCCGTGATCGGCGCAGGGGCATGGGGCACGGCGTTGGCCGACATCCTCGCGCGCAACGGACACGAGACCATGCTCTGGGCGCTCGAGGCCGACGTCGTTGCCGCCGTGAATGATACGAACGAGAACAAGCGGTTTCTCGCTGGCTTTCCGCTCGCGCCAACGTTGAGGGCCACATCCTCGTTCGCGCACGCGCTCGATGGCGCGACGCTCGTCTGCATCGCCACGCCCTCGCAGCATACGCGTTCCGTGCTTGCCTCGGCGAGCGCATCGTTCACTCCGCGGGCCACGCTCTGCGTTGCATCGAAGGGCATCGAGCGCGACAGCCTTGCACTCATGAGCGACGTGGTGACCGAAGAAGCGCCTGAGCATTCGGTGGTCGCGCTTTCAGGGCCGAGCTTTGCGGCTGAAGTCGCGGCGCAGCAGCCCACGGCCATCGTCGCCGCGTCGAACGACCTCGTCGCCGCGGAGACAGTCCAGGACGCGTTCAGCAACTCGCATCTCCGCATCTACACGCACGACGATATCATCGGCGTCGAACTCGGCGGCGCATTGAAGAACGTCATCGCCGTGGCGGCGGGTATCGTCGAAGGCGTTGGGCTCGGCTTCAACTCGCGTGCTGCGCTCATCACGCGCGGCCTGGCCGAAATGACGCGGCTAGGCGTTGCGCTCGGCGCGCAGGCCGCCACATTCGCCGGCCTCGCTGGTGTGGGCGATCTCGTGCTCACGTGCACAGGGTCACTCAGTCGCAACCGGGCGGTGGGCATGGCAGTCGGAAAGGGCGCCACGCTCGACGAGGCGCTTGCTGGGAAGGAGACCGTCGCGGAAGGCGTCGCAACCACGCGGAGCGCCTTTGCGTTGGCCGCGCGCGAAGGCGTCGAGATGCCGATCGTCGAGATGGTGCATCGCATCCTGTTCGACGGTCACTCTGCGCAGCGGGCCGTCTCCGAGTTGATGTCGCGCGAGCTGCGCGCGGAGCGTGACGCATGAGCGCGGGCGAGCCAGTCCAGGAATTCTTCAGCATCGGTGAGGTGTGTGAGCTCACCGATCTCAAGCCGCATGTACTGCGATACTGGGAGAGCCAGTTCCGCTTTCTCAGTCCGGCCAAGAATCGATCGGGCAACCGCGTCTACCAGCGGCGCGAGATCGAGTTGATCCTCCTCGTCAAGCACCTCTTGTACACGGAGAAGTACACCATCGAAGGCGCACGTCAGAAAGTGGATGAGCATCGCAAGGGCGGGGAGCTGCGCGGCGCCGCGCGAGCCGCGCTCACGGTGCAGACCCTCGAGTCGCTCGAGACGGAGCTCAAGGAGCTCGTCCGTTTTCTCTCACCAGACTCGGCCCGATAAAGATCGAATGCGATTTCTCATCACGAACGACGACGGCATCCTCGCCCACGGAATCGAGTGCCTCGTCGAGGCGGCGGAACCACTCGGCGAAGTGTTCGTCGTCGCGCCCGATCGCGAGCAAAGTGCGACCAGCCACTCGCTGACCCTCCATCATCCGCTGCGCCCTGTGCGCCGTGCCGAGCGACGCTGGCAGATCGATGGTACGCCGACCGACTGCGTGATGCTCGCCGTCGAAGCGCTGATGGACGAGCGGCCCGACTTCGTGCTCAGTGGCGTCAACCATGGTCAGAACATGGGCGAGGACGTCCTCTATTCGGGCACTGTGGCCGCCGCGATGGAAGGGCTCGCCCTCGGCATTCCATCCATCGCGTTCTCGTTCGCCGGTGGTGACTTGAGGGCCGACCTCACGCACCTCAAGGAACAGGTGAGCGTGCTGACGCCCTTGATCAAGCACCTCACGTCGCTGCCGACCTTTCCCGCGAACACGCTGCTCAACGTGAACCTGCCCCCCGTTCCCGCGGACGGTGTGAAGGGCGCGCGGCTCACGCGGTTGGGCAGCCGAGTGTATTCCGGATCGCTCAAGCCGATGCGCGATCCGTGGGATCGCGACATCTTCTGGATCGGCGGGGGCTCCATCACGTGGACAGGCGAGCCCGATTCCGACTTCCGCGCCATCCAGGAAGGGTACATCTCCATCACGCCACTTCACCTCGACCTCACCAACTACAGCATGCTGGAATCATCGGGGAACTGGTGGCGGGAGCTGTAGAGGGCCAGATGGGCGGCGCTCGGCGCCGCCTCGTGGAGCTCCTGCGCGAGAAGGGCATTCGCGACCTCGCGGTGCTGCGCGCGTTCGACTTGACGCCGCGGCACGCGTTCGTGCCCACGGGTGTGCGTCATCGCGCCTACGAAGACGCGCCACTGCAGATCGGCAGCGGGCAGACGATCTCGCAGCCGAGCATCCATGCGCGCTACCTCGAGATCCTCGCGTTGAACGGCAGCGAGAGAGTTCTGGAGATCGGCACCGGCTCTGGCTATCAGACCGTGCTGCTCTCGCATCTCGTGGCGCAGGTCTTCACCATCGAGCGCATTGCCGCGCTGTTCACATCCGCGCGTGATGCCATCAACCGCGCCGGAGCCACCAACGTCTCGATGCTCCTCGGCGACGGTACGGTGGGTTGGCGCGAGTACGCGCCCTACGACGCCATCCTCGTGAGCGCCGGCGGGCCGAGTGTACCGCCAGCGCTCGTCGAGCAACTCGCGGAGGGTGGTCGCATGCTCGTTCCGGTTGGGTCGAAGGAGGAGCAGACGCTCAAGCTCGTGACGCGGCGCGGCACAAACATCGAGACGCGCGACGTGGCGCCCGTGCGGTTCGTGCCGTTGTACGGCACGCAGGGATGGGAGCAACAGTAAGTGCAGGTCCTCCATGTACGCATCAGCGGCCGAGTGCAGGGTGTCGGTTTTCGCTGGTTCGTCCGTGAGGAGGCACGTCGGCTCGGGCTGAGTGGATGGGTGACGAATCTTCCGAGCGGTGACGTCGAGGTTGCGGCCGGAGGGCAAGCGTCGTCGTTGGAGCGGCTGCGCCGAGCGCTCGAGGTAGGACCGACGGGGGCGGGCGTGACCGAGTTGTCGGATATTCCGGGCGACAACGAGACGCCGCTTCCGTATCCGTTCACGATTCATCGCTGATGTGCCATTCATGAGCGACGCCGCGAGTGAGCACGATGGGCTGCGAAAGCGTCTGGCCGCGACACTGCGCGACGTGCCGGACTTCCCGAAGCCCGGCGTCGCCTTCAAGGATATCACGCCAGTACTCGCCGACGCCGCGCTGTTGCGCGACGTGATCTCCGCGCTCGCGACGCCCTGGGAGGAGTCCGGCGTCACGCATGTGGCGGGCGTCGAGAGCAGGGGATTCATCCTCGCCGCACCAGTGGCCATCGCGCTCGGTGCAGGCTTCATCCCCATTCGGAAACCAGGCAAGCTGCCGTGGAAGACGGCAGGCAAGGAATACGCGCTCGAGTACGGAACTGACCGTCTCGAGATGCACGTCGATGCGTGTCCCGCTCCGGCCCGCGTATTGCTCGTTGATGACGTTCTCGCGACTGGGGGAACTGCCGCAGCCGCGTGCGAGTTGATCGAGCAGGTGAATGGAACCGTGCTCGGTTGCGCATTTCTCCTCTCGATTGCTGGTCTGAACGGCGCGCATCGCCTCTCCCTCCGTCGCGTCGTGACCCTCCTCGAGTGTTGATGTAAACACGCGACGTTGTATGGAGCGTGTGCTGCAGTTCTAGCGCGACGTTGCGATTGTGCAACAGCTCTTTCGTTGTTCCCGCCGCATCGCTGTACTTTGCCGACGCGCCCTGCGTCCGCTGCAATTCCTCTGGACCAGTTGCACGATCCCCCCCGCTCCAGGACAGCCCGTCGATGAGGAAATACGCACTCCCCGCCGCATTGGTCGGCGGGCTGATGTCGTGTAGTGACCTGCCAACCGCTCCGCTCCCCGAACACCAACTCTCGTCTCCGTCGGGCACGTCGCGCGATGTGAGTCCCGTTCCGATTCCCGGCCAGTACATCGTCCGGTTTCGGTCCAATGGTGCGAGTGCACCGAGCAACGCAGCAATCGTCCGTAGTCTCTACGGTGGTTCTGTCGATCGCGTGTACGTCTCCGCGATCAACGGAGCGGCGATGCACCTCGCCGACGACGCGGCCGCCGCACTGCGCGCTGATCCGCGAATCGCCTCGGTGGAACAGGATGAAGTGATCAGCATCGCGTCCACGACGCAGCTCGGCGCGACGTGGGGACTCGATCGCCTCGACCAACGCGCGCTTCCCCTCGGCAACTCGTACGTCTACGGGGCGAATGGCAGCGGCGTCACGGTCTACATCATCGACAGCGGCATCAACTTCGCTCAGGCGGATTTCGGTGGCAGGGCAGTCACGGGATACGATGCGATCACGCTGGGCGGCACGGCAACGGACTGTCTGGGCCACGGCTCGCATGTCGCCGGAACGGTGGGCTCGACGACGTATGGCGTCGCGAAGAACGTGCGCCTGGTCGCCGTGCGGGTACTCGATTGCAATGGCAATGGCAGTTCGTCGTCCGTGCTCGCGGGTATCGACTGGGTGACGACGAACAAGACGCTTCCTGCGGTCGCGAACATGAGCATCGGCGCGGGCACGAACGCAACGGTCAATCAAGCGGTGCAGAATTCGATCGCCGCTGGTATCACTTACGCGGTGTCGGCCGGAAACAATTCCACCGATGCGTGCCTGCAGTCTCCGGCGAGCGCGGTGGATGCTCTCACGGTCGGCGCCACGGATTCCGGCGACAGCTTCGCGGGCTACTCCAACTTCGGCAACTGTGTCGACCTGCTCGCACCGGGAACGAACGTCACGTCGTGGTGGACTGGAACGGGATCGAACACGGTAAGTGGAACGTCGATGTCGTCGCCGCACGTCGCGGGTGCCGCCGCACTCTACCTGCAGGTCAATCCCGCCGCGACACCAGCGCAGGTGCGCGCGGCACTCGTCGGCAACGCGACGCCGGGGATCATCGCTGGTGTGCCGAGCGGCACGCCGAACCTGCTGCTGTACACGGGCTTCATCCAGCTACCGTCGGCGCCCGTCGCCAACTTCGCGTCGAGCTGCATATCGACCGCCTGCAGCTTCGACGCGGGGAACTCGACGTCGTCATGGGCTACGCCAGCCTATCAGTGGAATTTCGGCGACGCATCGAGTGGCAGCGGCAAGACGCCAACGCACACGTACGCTGCGGCGGGAACCTACGCCGTCACGCTGACGATCACCGATCCCAACGGCACCAGCTCGAAGACCGCGAACCTCGTGATCAATCGCGCGCCGACGGCGACGATCGCGACTCCGGCAGCCAATGCATCGTTTGTCCAGGGTGCCCCTGTCACATTCACGGGAACCGGCACTGACCCGGAAGACGGCGCGTTGAGCGGCACGTCGCTCGTGTGGTCGAGCAGCCGGGATGGCGTGATGGGAATCGGTCCGTCGCTCACGACCACGTCGCTGTCCGCCGGAACCCATACGGTGACGCTCACGGCGAAGGATGCGCAGAACGCGACGGGAATTGCGACCGTCGCGATCACCATCGCGGCGAATCGTGCGCCGACTGCCTCCATAACCACGCCAGCCAACGGCGCCGTATTCCTGCTCGGCACGAGCGTCACGTTCAGCGGGGCAGGGAATGATGTCGAGGATGGTACACTGACGGGAGTGTCGCTCGTGTGGACGAGCAGCATCGATGGGCCACTCGGCACAGGTGCGTCGGTCACCACCAGTTCGCCGTCGGCGGGAACGCACACCATTACGCTGACGTCGAAGGATTCCCACGGCGCGACCGGCGTCTCCTCGGTGTCGCTCAAGATCAATCAGGCGCCTGTTGCGACGATCACGGCGCCGGCCAGCGCGGCGAGCTTTGCGCCCGGTACGCCGGTGAGTTTCGCCGGCACGGCGACTGATCCCGAGGATGGCGTGCTCACGGGAAGCGCGTTGGTGTGGACGAGCAGCCGCGACGGTCAGATCGGTACCGGCATCGCTTTCTCCACGAGCACGCTGACCACTGGCGCACATACGATCACGCTGACGGCGAGAGACGTGAACGGTGCGTCCCATACCGCGTCGAGGTCCATCACCATCGCGACGACGAACACGCCACCTGTGGCGCACTTCACGGTGTCGTGCCCGACGTCGCAGTGCACACTCGACGCGAGTGCGTCCGCGGACAATGTCGGCATCGTGAAGTACGCCTGGACGTGGGGAGACGGTCGCAGTGAGAACAAGGTCATGCCCATCACGAAGAACACATGGGCAATCACTGGCGTCTACACGATCACGCTCACCGTCAGCGATGCGGGCGGGCTCACGAATACGATCTCGAAGCAGGTCGCGGTGCCGGATCTGGCCCCGGTCGTGACGATCATCGCGCCGGTGGGCGGCAACGTCTTCCCGCAGGGCGCTCCGGTCACGTTCGCAGGTGCCGCCACGGACTTCGAGGACGGCACGCTGGCAGGCAGCGCACTCCAGTGGTCCAGCAGCGTGAACGGTCCGCTCGGCAACGGCGCGACCATCTCGACGAGCGCGCTCACCCCCGGAACTCACACGATCACGCTGACGGCAACGGACGCACTCGGTGTCGTTGGCACCGCGACGCGAACGATCACCATCGTCGCCAATCAATCGCCATCGGCCGTCATTGCTTCGCCCGCGAACAACTCGACCTATCTCCTGGGTTCGAGTGTCAGCTTCGCTGGCGCGGCGAGTGATCCCGAGGACGGAACGCTCAGCGGCGCGTCACTCGTGTGGACCAGCAGCCGCGATGGACGGATCGGAACCGGCTCGGCGATCTCCACGAGTACGCTGTCGGCAGGACTGCACACCGTGACACTTACGGCGACTGACTCACGCGGCGCAACTCGCGTCGCGACGATCTCCGTGATGATCAACCGTGCGCCATCGGCGAACATCTCATCACCGGCGGCCAATGCCACGATCGTCGCCGGCACGAGTGTGACGTTCAGCGGAAGCGCTTCTGATCCGGAGGACGGCCCGCTGAACGGTGCATCGCTCGTGTGGGCGAGCAGCCGAGACGGACAGATCGGAACGGGCGCGTCGTTCACCACGACGACGTTGTCCGTTGGCGCGCACACGATCACGCTCACCGCGAAGGATTCCGTCAACGCCACGGCGGTGGCCACGCGAAGCATCACGATCGTGTCGTCGGCGAACCATGCGCCGGTGGCGAGCTTCACGATGACCTGCCCGACGCTGAACTGTCCGGCGGACGCGAGCTCCTCCGCGGACGACGCCGGCATCGTGTCGTACAGCTGGGACTGGGGCAACGGCAAGAGCAAGACGGTGACGTTACCCACCACGACGACGACGTTCTTGACCCCTGGTGTCTATACCGTCACGCTTACGGTGAAGGACGCCGGTGGCTTGACGAACACCATGGTGAAGCAGATTGCCGTCGGCAACCAGTCGCCGTCCGCCATCATCGCTTCGCCGGCGAACAATGCGAGCTTCACGCAAGGCGTAGTCGTGACGCTCAGTGGGTCAGCCACGGATCCCGAGGACGGCGTGTTGGCCGGCGCGGCACTCGCGTGGAGAAGCAGCCGTGACGGCGTAATCGGCACGGGCGCGACATTCTCCACGAGCTCGCTCTCACTGGGCACGCACGTGGTTTCGCTCATCGCAAGCGATGGTCAGAGTGCCAGTGACACGGCGACCGTGACCGTCACCATCGTTGCCAACCAGCCACCGATTGCGACGATCGCGACGCCCGCGAACGGTGCGACCTTCGCCGCCGGCTCGAATGTCAACTTCACCGGCGCAGCGAGCGATCTCGAGGACGGTACACTCGGCGGTGCGTCTCTCGTGTGGACGAGCAGCATCGATGGACAGATCGGTGTAGGAAGCTCACTCTCCACCAGCGCGCTCTCTACCGGCACGCACATCATCACTCTCACCGCGAAGGATTCGCGTAACGCCTCGGGCGTCGCGACGCTCACCGTGATCATCAACGCGCGGCCGTCGGCGATCATCACATCGCCAGCGAACAACACGACCACCAAGCAGGGAGTACCCGTGTCGTTCAGCGGGAGCGGATCGGATCCGGAAGACGGCGCTCTGAGCGGTGCATCGCTCGTGTGGACGAGCAGTCGCGATGGACAGATCGGAACGGGAGCGGTGATCGTGACGCCGTCCCTTACGCTCGGTACGCACACGATCACGCTGACCGCGAGAGACTCGAAGGGTGCGACAGCGATTGCGACGATGACGCTGACGATCAACCTCCTTCACACGCTCAATCGTCCGCCGACCGTCAGCATTTCTGCACCGGCGACTTCCTCGACCTTCGCTCTGGGGACGAGCATCACCTTCACCGGCAGCGGCACCGATCCGGAGGATGGTGTACTCAATGGTGCATCGCTCGTGTGGACGAGCGATCGCGACGGTCAGATCGGAACGGGAACGAGCTTCACGAAGAGCAACCTTTCCGCCGGTGTCCACACGATCACGCTCACGGGAAGGGATGCGCAGAACCTCGCCGCAACCTTCACGCGTGTCATCACGATTCAATAGAGGTTAAACCGCCTCTCCGCGCGCTTGCGTGAGCGCGCGGGTGCAAACCTGCGTAGCGGCGCGCGGCACGACGCGAGTGATCCAAATGAGTATTTGTTGCGGGCATTTACCGGGGCCGCTATTCTGACGGGCGCGAAGCCGCGCGTTCTGTGGCCCCCCCATTCGCAGGACCAAACCTCATGAGGAAAGTCGTACTGCCCGCACTTCTCTGCGGGCTCGCCGCGTGCTCGGACGTTCCCTCCTCCCCGCAGGTCGCAACCCCCTTCGTTCCATCGAGCGTATCGCGCTCGAATGCGAACGTACCAATCCCGGGACAGTACATCGTTCAGTTCCGCCCGAGCGGCGTCGCCTCGCTCGCCAATGCGCGATATGTCGAGAGCAGGGTTGGTGGCGTCACCAAATTCGTCTACACCACGGTACTGAACGGCGCGGCGATGACGCTTGCCGACGACGCCGCTGCCGCACTACGGCTCGACCCACGCATCCTGTCCGTCGACCAGGATCATGTCGTCTCCATTAACACAACACAGAACAATCCGCCCTCGTGGGGCCTCGATCGCGTCGACCAGCGCAACCTGCCGCTCAGCTCGAGCTACACGTACACGCCGACCGGTGCTGGCGTCACCGCCTACATCCTCGATACCGGCCTCAACTTTGCCCAGACGGATTTCGGCGGCCGGGCGTCGGCAGGCATCGATGAGATCACGCCTGGCGGCGGTTCCGTTGATTGCAACGGGCACGGCACCCACACGGCCGGTACGGTGGGCTCGGCGACATACGGAGTGGCGAAGGGTGTGAACGTCGTCGCCGTACGGGTTCTCGACTGTACGGGCAGCGGCAGCTACGCCGCCGTCATCGCCGGCATTGACTGGGTCACGGCGCACGCCGTGAAGCCGGCCGTCGCCAGCATGAGCCTTGGCGGGCCGTTCTTCCAGCCACTCAACGATGCCGTAACGAACTCGATGAATGCCGGCATCCCATACGCTATCGCAGCAGGCAACGCTGGAACACCGGCGTGCAATGACTCGCCGGGCAGCACACCGGGCGCGATCACCGTCGGCGCGACGAACATCACCGACGGATTCGCATCGTTCTCGAATAGCGGCGCATGCGTGGCGCTCAACGCTCCAGGCGTCAACATCAAGTCGCTCTGGATCGGCGCAAACGGCGCAACGAGCACCATCAGCGGAACGTCGATGGCGACGCCGCACGTGGCAGGAGTCATTGCGCAGTACCTGCAGCTGAATCCGTCGGCGCCGCCGGCCCAGGTGCGCTCGGCGTTGATCGCCAATGCGACCCCCGCCGTACTCAGCGGCGTGCCCGCGGGCACGCCGAATCTCCTGCTGTACAATGGCTTCCTCGGCGGTACGCCGAACCAGGCGCCGGTTGCACGCTTCACGATCTCGTGCCCGACACTCCGCTGCACTGCCGACGGATCTTCCTCGACCGACGATGTCGCCATCGTCTCCTACAGGTGGAACTGGGGTGACGGACGCAGCGAGACCCATGTCGGTCCGACCGCGAACAACACGTGGGCCGCGCCTGGTACCTACAACATCACGTTGACGGTCACGGATGGCGGCGGATTGACCAACTCCACTTCGAAGATGGTCACGATCCCCACGCCAGCGGCCAACCAGCCGCCGACCGCCACGATCACGGCTCCGGCGAACAACGCGAGCTTCCCGCAGGGCACGTCCGTGTCGTTCGCCGGCACGGGACAGGATCCGGAAGACGGTGCGCTCACCGGCGGATCATTGGTGTGGACGAGCAGCATCAATGGTCAGATCGGCACGGGCACGTCGTTCAGCACCAGCAGCCTTTCCGTGGGAACGCACACGATCACGCTCACGGCGAAGGACGCACAGAATGCAACGGGAACCGCGACACGTACCATCACCATCACGCCGGCGGCGAATCAGCCACCCGTGGCCAACTTCACGTTCACGTGCAGCGCTACCGTGGCGCACCAGTGCTCGTTCGACGGTAGCGCGTCCACGGACGACCACGGCGTGACGAACTATGCCTGGAACTGGGGTGACGGCCGCGCGGAATCTCACGTCAGCGCAACGGCGACCAACACGTGGGCATCGGCGGGGACGTACAGCATCACGCTCACAGTCACCGATGCTGGTGGCCTGACGAACTCGATCACCAAGCAGGTCGCCGTACCGTAAGCCGCATTCAGTCGACGAAACGGAATCGGGGCAGGACGCTCATGCGTCCTGCCCCGATCTCATTCCTGTAGCTCAGTCCTACGGGACGATGACTGCCTTCGTCACGGAGCTCGTCAAGCCGCTACCGTCCGTCACCTTCAACGTCACGTTGTACGTGCCACTCGGCGTCCAGGTGTTCCTTGCGCTCGAGCCGACGTGCGACTCGCTACGGCCGTTGCCCCAATCCCAGAAGTAGGAGACGACGCCCACATCGTCAGTGGAAGTACCGCCGTTCAGCGTGCATTGGCCGGTGATACCAGTCGCGCAATTCCAGGTGAACGCTGCTACAGGCGCCTGATTTACCCCGGTGATCGTGATCGCGCGCGTGACGGTCGTCGTTGCGCCCTTCGAATCCTTCGCCGTCAGCGTGATGGTGTGCGAGCCGACGGAGAGGTTGTTCTTTGTGAAGCTCGCCCCTGTGCCGATCTGACCGTTGATGCTGCTCGTCCACACGAGCGATGCGCCAGCAAGTGCGCCGTCTTCCGGATCCGTCGCCGAACCTGCAAAGGATACTGTGACTCCCTGCGCGAAGCTGCCGGCGGTCGGCGTCGAGATCGTCGCTGTGGGCGGCTGGTTGGCGGCCGCGGTGACGGTGATGGTGCGCGTCGCCGAGGACGTCGCGCCCTTCGAGTCCGTGGCGGTCAGCGCGATCGTGTGCGTGCCTGCCGACAGATTCGTCTTCGTGAACGACGTGCCGGTGCCGATCTGACCGTTGATGCTGCTCGTCCACACGAGTGACGCGCCGCTGAGCGCACCGTCTTCCGGATCGCTGGCGCTGCCGGCGAAGGAGACGCCAACACCCTGCGACATCACTGCGTTCACTGCTGGTGCCGAGATCGTCGCGGTGGGCGACTGGTTTGCCGCGCCGGCGACGGTCATCGCGCGGGTCTTGACGTTCGAGCCGTTCGCGTCAGTCACCGTGAGCGTCGCGTTGTACGTTCCGCTCGCCGCATAGGTCCGGCTGACGATCTTGCCGGACGCCGTTGAACCATCGCCGAAGTTCCAGCTGTACGTGGCAGAGGCGAGCGCGGTCGTCGGCGTTGCGTCGAAGGAGCAGGAGAGCGCGGTGCAGGTGCTGTTGAAGCGTGCGACCGGTGCAACCGGCGCCGTGGCGCTGCCGATGAAGCCTTCGTACAAGAGAAGGTTCGGCGTCGACGCGGGGACTCCCGTGATCACGTTCGGTGTAGCGTTGCTGGTGAGCGCGCTGCGCACCTGTGCCGGCGTCGCGCTCGGATTGGCCTGCAGGTAGAGCGCAGCCACGCCGGCGACGTGCGGCGATGCCATCGACGTACCGCTGATCGTGGTGGTGGTGCCGCTCGCGCCGATCCAGAGCGAGGTGATGTTGACGCCGGGCGCATTGATGTGGACGCAGCTGCCGAAGTTGGAGAAGCTCGCGAAATCGTCGCTGCTGCCCGTGGCGCCGACGCTGATCACATTCGGTGCAGCTGCGGGCGACTGGCCACATGCGTCTGCCGTGCTGTTGCCGGCGGAGACTGCGTAGGTGATGCCGGCGAGGATCGAGTTCTCGACCGCGGTGTTGAGCGCGGCGGAGAAGGAGCCACCGAGGCTCATGTTCGCGACGGCTGGGCGAGTCACATTGCGCGTGACCCAATCCACACCGGCGATGACGCTGCTCGTGGTCCCACTGCCGGCGCAGTCCATGACGCGCACCGCGACAAGGCGCACGCCCTTCGCGACACCATAGGTATTCGAGCCAACGGTGCCCGCAGTGTGCGTGCCGTGCCCATTGCAATCCAGCGCCGTACCACCGGCGGTGATTGCGTCATAGCCCGTCACTGCTCGGCCGCCGAAATCCGCCTGGGCGAAGTTGATGCCGGTATCGATGATGTACGCGGTGACGCCAGCGCCGGAGACGTTGTACGTGAAGCTCTGGTCGAGTGGACGTGCGCGCTGGTCGATGCGATCGAGTCCCCACGACGGCGGACTGCTCTGCACGGAGGACACCGAGAAGACCTGATCCTGCTCAATGGACAGCACGCGTACGTCGCTACGCAGCGCAGCCGCGGCGGTGGCGGACATCGTCATGACGGCGCCGTTCAGCGCGGCGCCGTACACGTGCTCGACGGCACCGCCGTACGATTGCGAGACGAGGGCTGCGTCCTTCAGGGAGGTCGAGCTGCTCTTGCGGAACTGGACGATGTAACGGCCCGGAATGGGCGTCCCATGCGACTGCGAGAGACTCGCGCGCTGCGGAGCGATCTGTGTCGAGGGAGCGGTTGCGGATGGGACGTCCGAACAGGCGGCAAGACCGCACAGGAGTGCGGCGGGGAAGAGCTTCCTCATCGAGGAGTACCTAGGCGGGGGGATGGGCGGGCGGGCTCGAAAGAGCGGAGCCGCAGCGAACGCACAACTGTCGTATAGGAAATAGACGTTTACTTCATCGCCTAGGTAACATATGTTACCTGCAGAGTCCGCTAATGTAACATTTGTGCCTTATATCACATGGATTAGTTGTAGGGGAGTCCTGCCCGAGGCAGAGGCAAACTGATCGGCCCCCCGTCGCGCTAAATGTCGACTGTTGCTATCTTTGTCGGCTGTGGTCCGACGCAGTGCCCTCGCCCCTGTAGCTCAGGTGGATAGAGCAGCGGTTTCCTAAACCGTTGGCCGGGTGTTCGAGTCACCCCAGGGGCATCCGCGACTCGACCGAAGCATTTCCAATAACTTGTAAACCTATGACGCACCCGATTTCCGAGCCTGGTACCGCTTCATCGCAGCCGAAGGCCGAGAGCTTCCTGGATTGGTTTCATATCAATTCGCGTTGGATCACGATTGGCGCGATCGTCGTGGCTGTGGTTGCGTTCGGGGTCTGGTTCGTCCAGCGCAAGAACCTCAACGAGATGATCAGCGCCGACCGGCAGCTCGTCGTCGCGAAGCAGTCGCTCGCGTCGGGGAACGTGCCGCTTGCGGAAGCCGACCTGAAGAAGGTGGCGGACAAGTACGCCGACAAGGCGGCGGGTGCAGAGGCGGGGTTGTTGCTCGCGCAGGTGAAGTTCGAGCGGGGTGATTTTGCCGGCGCGGCGACCAGCCTTCGGGATCTCGCGACCAAGGTGAGCTCCGGTCCGAATGCGGCCTCGGTGCGCGGGCTGCTTGGCGACGCTTTGGCACAGCAGGACAAGGCTGCCGAGGCGGCAGTCGAGTACGAGAAGGCCGCGGCGGCCACGACGATGCCGAACGAGAAGAGCTTCTGGCAGGCCAAGGCGGCTCGTGCATACTTGGATGCCGGGAAGACGGCCGAAGCCAGGAAGCTGCTCGAGGTGTTGGCGGAGCAGACGGAGAACGAGGCAGTCGCGACGGAAGCCCATGTTCGCTTGGGCGAGCTCGCCATGGCGGGAAAGCGCTAACGGTTCAGCGAGCGGTGAATGTTGAACGGGCGGGCATCGACATGATGTCCGCCCGTTGTGCATTCATGGACGCCGGCTTGGCGCAGGCCACCGTGAGGGAGGGTGAGAAAGCGACAGTTGAAGCCGACACATCAGCGACAGTTTGGGCTGGACGGACATGAAGAATAGTACGTATAAGATGTATTATGTAAACTAACGCCGGTGGATAAATGTGGAGAACCGATTCTCCAACGAGTCTCGTGAGCCATAAGTGTCTCAGCCTCATGTGGTTGCAGAGGAGATCTCACCCTGCTTCGCACGAGTGCTGGACTAGAGCTCGCCCAAGCGGCCCTGAAAGACGATCCTCGCCTCGCCCGACAGCGATGGATGCCACCCATCCGCCGAACGCTGCAGCCGTACATTGAGCAGCCGGCCCGACCTCGTCGTCAAAGACACCCTATCGGCTGCCTCTCCAGCCTCGGCAAGGAGAATCGCCGTCGCCACTGAGCCGGTACCGCAAGCCAGCGTCTCGCCCTCGACGCCACGCTCGAAGGTTCGCATGCGCCAGCCGCCGGACGCATCCGGCGAGACGAAGTTCACATTCGCCCCATTCGGCAACGATGCCTCGTGGCGCAGCGGACGGCCTCGACCGACCACATCCACAGTCGAAACATCGTCCACGCGAACCACCAGATGCGGTACGCCGGCCAACGCGTACCCAATCCACCGCTCTCCCGATTCCAGCCGAAATGGCAGCTCGGTGCGGATGTCGGTCACGGGTTGGAGGTCGACTTCCGGGCTGTCAGTGAGGAGCCGGACCCCGAGCACGCCAGCGTCGGTCTCCATTCGGAATTCCCTCCCCGACGCCGTATCGAGTATCCCAAGCTCGGACGCGAGACGCGTCGAACAGAGCGACGCGTTGCCGCACAGGTCGGCCGGCGAGCCGTCGCTGTTCAGGTACGTCATCCGGAAGTCGGCCACTCGCGACGGCTGCAGCAACACGATTCCGTCGGCACCGATGCCGGTCGCGCGAGCACAGATCGCCTGCACGGTGGCCGGTTCGACCAACTGGTCGGCGGGCTCCCGGGTGGCGTCGACCATGACGAAGTCGTTGCCGGAACCGCTCATCTT
>JAQBPV010000303.1 GCA_028287345.1 Gemmatimonadota bacterium | reverse complement strand
TCGGCGAACGCCTTCTATCTGTATGGCCGCGACGAGAACTTCTACGAGTGGGCGTCGTCGAACATCGTGATCGCGACGTACGGCGTGACGGTGCGTCCCACCGACAAGCTTCGCGTCAACGCCACGTACAACCTTCAGAGCTACAATCGGCGCAGCGATGGCAGCATCGTCGGCAACAATCGCATCCCGCGTCTCAAGATGGAGTACCAGATCGCCCGTCCGGTATTCGTCCGGCTCGTCGGCGAGTACCGCTCCTTCTATAGAGATGCGCTGCGCGATGAAGGAGGCACCGGTCGTCCGATCCTGGTGAACGGACGGCGCACGACTCCGCTCAACTCGACGAGCTTCCGCGGCGACTTCCTCTTCTCGTTCCTGCCCAGTCCGGGCACGGTGGTGTTTTTCGGCTATGGCGCCGGGTACGCGGACAGCCGGTTGGCCGCGCAGCCGTTCGAATTTCCGTCGAGCTTGAGGTTGAACGGTTATGACCGCACCGACGATGCGTTCTTCGTGAAGGCATCGTACCTGTTCCGGCTCTGAGGTGAACGAACCCGAAGGGGAGGGAACACTTCACCGGGCGCTGGGGCTGCGCGACCTGGTGTTGTTCAATCTCGTCGCCGTGGTGGGTTTGCGATGGCTGGCGACGGCGGCGAAGGCGGGGCCGAGTGCCCTCGCGCTCTGGTTGCTTGCGGCGCTGTTCTTCTTCGTGCCGCAGGGACTCGTGGTGACCGAGCTGGCGTCGCGGTTTCCGGAGGAAGGGGGCATCTACCAGTGGACGAAGCGCGCGCTCGGTGAGAAGCACGGCTACGTCTGCGGTTGGTGCTACTGGATCAACAATGTTCTGTACTATCCCAACCTGCTCATCTCCACGGCGGTGATCGCGACCTTCGTCATCGGCAAGGGTGAGAGCGGTCTCGCGAGCAACTGGACCTACGTGCTCTCGGCTACGCTCGTCTGCCTGTGGCTGGCGGTGCTGATGAACATCGTCGGCGTGGGAACGGGGAAGTGGCTGCAGAATGTGGGCGGCATCGGGACGTACATCCCGGGCGTGGTGCTCATCGGCCTCGGCGCGATCTCCCTGTTCAGCGGTCGTCCGTCGTCCAATCCCATCACCGCGCAGAACATCGTGCCGGATCTCGGGCACCTGGCGGGGTTGAATCTCTGGGCGTCCATCGCGTTCGCGTTCGCGGGGCTCGAGTTGTCAAGCGCCATGGGCGGTGAAGTGCGCAATCCACGACGCACCTTGCCGCGCGCGATTCTCATCGCGGCGCCGTTGATCGCGTTCGTGTACATCCTGGGTACTGGCGCGCTGCTGCGACTCGTTCCGGCGGGCGACATCAACATCGTGTCGGGATTCCTGCAGGCGATCACGCTCGGTGTGCGCGACGTCAGTCCGGCGCTCTGGTGGCTCGCGCCGCTGTGCGCTGCCGCGTACACGGTGGGCAACATCGGCGGCGTGGGTGCGTGGCTGAGCGGACCGGCGCGCGTGGCGTTCGCCATCGGCCTCGATCGCTACTTTCCGCCGGCGTTCGGCCGCATCCATCCAAAGTGGAAGACGCCGTACGTCGCGATCCTGGTGCAGGCGTCGTTGGCTACCGCGTTCCTACTCGTCAGTTTGCTCGGCAAGGGAACGACGGTGGAGAAGGCGTACCTGATCATCCTCGATACGCAGTTGCTCATCTACTTCATCCCATACGTCTACCTGTTCATCTCGTTCATGCTGCATCGTCGCACGCCGGCGCCGGCGGACACGGTGCGTGTGCCTGGCGGCTCTATCGGCGCAGTCGCCGTGGGCATGAGTGGACTGCTCGTTACGCTCTTCGCCATGGGCGTGGCAATTGTACCACCAGCGGACGAAATGCAGCCTCTCGTCTTCGAGCTGAAAGTTGTCGGCGGTGCATTCGCTTTCATCCTGCTCGGTGGTATTGTTTACTGGCGCGCGCATCGTCGCGAGCCAGTGACGCGCTGAGTACTAGGCGGGTCGGATGAATGGAGGCGTGATGCTCAGATTCCACGACGTCACTCCGCATGGATACATCTTCAGCGCCGATTCAACGGCTCAGTCGCCCGGCGCGTTGTGACATAGAACCTAGGACGCATCCTCGAGTCTCAGATGCGGCAATGCCCTCTCAGTTGACCCTCGGATCTGGCGCCGAGCTCGCGTCATCCTCTCTCGCTTAGTCCCGGGCGATGCGCCGGACCACAAGTCCTGGCGCACCCTTCGATCGAATCGAGTCGCACAACCAGCGAATCACGGCGGGACACAATCCCGCTGTCGCTCATTTGACGCAACGCAGTCGTTCGAAACCGCGACCGGTCGAGCTGTTCGCCTGGACCGAGCGCGGCCCACCTTTCAGGGAGGCATTGCACGATGAGCTCAAGGAAGCCTCGACGCTTCGTCACGGGTGCTGTAGTCGCGGCACTGATGGCGTTGACGGCCGCGAGTGCCGCGGCACAAGGCACGATCACCGGGACGGTCACATCGCAGTCGAACGGTGGACCGCTGCAGGAAGTCCGCGTGTTGGTCCTCGGGACAAGCATCTTCACGATCACTTCCGCCGACGGCAAGTACACGCTCCGTCGCGTGCCGGTGGGAACAGCTGAAGTCCGCGTGCTGCGCGTCGGTCACACGGAACAGAAGAAGTCGGTGCGGATAGTGGACGGTCAGACGGCGACGCTCGACTTTGCGATGCCCGTCGCGCTCGTCACGCTGCAGGAAGTGGTGACGACCGCCACCGGCGAGCAGCGTCGCGTGGAGATCGGCAATGCCGTCTCGAACATCTCCGTCGCTGATATCACGAAGGACGGATCGGTGCACAACATCAGCGACGTGCTCAATTCGCGCGTCCCTGGCGTGCAGGTGCAGAGCGGCACGCAGACGGGCACAGGGTCACGCATCCGCATCCGCGGCGTGAGCAGTATCAGCCTTGCCAACGACCCGATCTACATCATCGATGGCGTGCGCCTCAGCGCCAATATCGGCTCGATCTCGTTCACGAGCGGTGGCGGCAATCCGAGCCGCCTCAACGATTTGAGTCCGGAAGAGATCGAGAACATCGAGATCGTGAAGGGACCGTCGGCGGCGACGCTGTACGGCACCGACGCGGCGAATGGCGTCGTCGTCATCACGACGAAGCGCGGACGCGCCGGCTCCGCCAAGTGGACTGCCTTCGCCGAGGGTGGCCTGCTGCGCGACACCCATGTGTATCCGACCAACTACACGCTGCAGGGCCACGCACCGAGCGGTACGGCGCTGAGCAATCCAGGCTCGTGCACGCTGCCCCTGATCTCGTCCGGCGCGTGTGTGCTCGACAGCCTGCGCAGCATGAACCTGATGTCCGACTGGCAGTGCACGGAGATCACGACCTCGAAGGCCGAAACCTGCCAGCGTGATCTCGGCGTGACGCCGTTGAGCGACGGCAATCGTCAGCACTTCGGGCTGCAGCTCTCCGGCGGCACGGAAGCCGTCAAGTACTTTCTCTCGACCGACCACGAAAATGAGATCGGGGTCTTCGCGCTGCCTCGATTCGAGTATGCTCGCTACGATTCGCTCGGCATCGCGCCGCACGAGTGGACCGAGCGTCCGAACACGCTCGGCAAGAATGCGTTTCGCATGAACGTGAATGCCGCGGTGACGCCGCAGCTCGATTTTGCCGTCAACATGGGCTACGTGAACCTCGAGCAGCGGTTCTCGCAGGAGTCCAACGCCACGCAAGGCATCGGCTCGCAGGCGTTTGGTGGGCCTGGATACATCACCAACGGCTCCGTGTCGTGCCCCGCCGTAACGCCATGCGCGGCAACGCCGCTGATGGGCTACCGCGCGTGGACGCCCGCGTACACGTGGGAGGAGAAGCGCGACCAGGGGATCCACCGCTTCATCGGTTCCGCGAATGCCATCTGGCGCCCCACCTCGTGGCTCACCAACCGTGCGAACGTCGGCACCGACCTCACGGATCGCAACGACCACGACCTGCGGTTCCGCGGGGAGACAGCGCCGCTCAACGCCACGTATCGCCTGGGTTTCGCCGGCAACGGCCGCACGAACATCCGCAACCTGACGGTCGATCTCGGCAGCACGGCGAACTACAATCCGTCGAGATTCACCTGGATGAATCTCAAGACGACGGGCGGCATTCAGTACAACAATTATCAGTCCGATCAGAACACCGCGACGGGTACGGACATTCCGCCGGGTGCACAGACTCCGGGCGCAGCCGCGCAGCCCAGCGCCGATGAGGCAACCACCCTCCAGCGCACGCTCGGTTTCTTCGCCGAGCAGGCGATGTCGGTGCGTGACCGGCTCTTCCTCACGGTCGCGGTGCGCAGTGACCAGAACAGCGCGTTCGGAACGAACTTCCAGCGCGTGTACTACCCGAAGGTCAGCGCGTCGTGGATCGTGTCCGATGAGGACTTCTTCCCGAAGATGGCGTTCCTGAACAACCTGCGGATTCGCGGTGCCTACGGATCATCCGGCGTGCAGCCGGGACCGAACGACGCGCAGCGGTTGTTCCAGGCGGCGACCACGAACGTGAAGAACGTCGACACGCCGGCCGAGCAGTACAGCGCGATCGGGAATGCGAACCTCAAGCCCGAGCGCTCCACCGAGTACGAGACGGGCTTCGAGTCGCGCATGTTCAACAACAAGGCGACCCTCGAGATCAACTACTACAAGCGCACCACGCAGGACGCGCTCATCAGCGCGATCGTCGCGCCCTCGGCGGGATCTGCGGCGACCGTGCGCACGAACCTCGGCTCGATCGAGAACAGCGGATTCGAATTGCTGCTCACCAGCCAGGTGTTCGACAAGCCGAACCTCGGCTTCGACATCACCTTCTCGGGCTCCAAGAACGACAACAACGTGAAGAACCTCGGTGGCACACTGCCGCAGAGGGGCGTGTCGAACTGGATCATCGAAGGCTACCCGATTCGCGGCTTGTGGGAGCGCTCGATCACCGGCTGGGACGACAAGAACAAGGATGGCATCCTGACGTACAGCGCGAACGCAACGCTGAACGAGGTGTTCGTCTCGAAGGACACCACGTTCCAGGGTTACAACCAGCCGCGCTACGTACTGGCCGTGACACCGGGCATCGAGCTGTTCAAGCACAAGCTGCGCGTACAGTCGCTGTTCGACTATCGCGGCGGGTTCCGGTACTACAACAACACGGAGCGCATCCGCTGCGTCAGCCGCCAGAACTGCAACGGCCGCATGAACCCGGGAGCGTCGTTCGAGGAGCAGGCGATGGTCGTGGCGACGCTGGATGATCCGTCGCACACGATCGCCGGCTTCTTCCAGGATGGATCGTTCGTGAAGTGGAGGGAGTTGTCGGTCACGGCCACGATGCCGGAACGGCTGGCGGCAAAGGCAGGTGCACGGACGGCGAGCTTCACCTTCGCCGGCCGCAACCTGAAGCTCTGGACCAAGTACCGCGGTACGGATCCCGAGAGCGACTACCAGGTTTCGGACGGCGTCGACACGCCGAACGAGTTCCAGACCTTCGCTGCGCCAAGCTATTTCATCTTCCGCGTCAATCTCGGCTTCTGACCTTCGACCAACCAACCTGACTATGAGAATCATGAATCATCGTGGCCGGCGGGTCGTTGCATTGCTGGCCCTGGCGACATCCGGGGTGCTGGTCGCCTGCGAGAACAGTGTCACGAAGAAGCTGCTGGAAGTCACCGATCCGGACGTCATCGATCCCTCGGCAGTCCAGTCGGCGGAGGGTGCGAACGCGGTGCGTCTGGGCGCCATCGGCCGACTGCGCGATGCGACGGCGTCCGTGGAGAGCACGTGGCTGTTCGGAGGGCTGCTGGCCGACGAGTGGTCGACCAGCTCGACGTTCGTGCAGAACGACGAAACCGACGAGCGCGCCGTCAGCTTGAGCAACGGCACGGTCAATAGTTCCCTCCGCAACATCAACCGCGTGCGGACGGCGACCAATCAGGCGATTCCGCTCCTCAAGACGTTCAAGCCCTCACCGGCGTCGGACATCGCCGAGATGTATCTAGTGCGCGGACTTGCCGAGCTGCAGTTGGCGCTCGACTTCTGCAACGGTATTCCGCTCTCCGATGCGGCGGGAGACGTCACGACACTCGGATCGCCGTTGACCGGTGCTGAAGTGTTCAACGTTGCTGCTGCATCGTTCGACACGGCGATGCAGCAGAGCACGGCGACGGACGCCGCATCGCTGATCGTCAACCGTGCGGCGCGAATCGGGAAGGCGCGCGCGCTCGTGGGCAACAGCAACGCGAATCTCGCGGCCGCCGCCGCACTCGTCAGCCTCGCTTTGGTTCCGTCGAACTTCACGTACGACGAGACCTTCTCGATCACGACGGGTGTTGGCGACAACGTGTTGTGGAACCAGGCGTCCAGCCAGCGCCGGTACACCGTGGGTGACAGCCTCGAAGGCAACGCGCGCAACCTCCTCGTGAAGAACGCCATTCCGTTCTTCTCGGCGAAGGATCCGCGGCTGCCGGTGACCTACACGGTCAGCGCGAACGGAAAGGACACCACCAAGTCGCAGGACGGCTTTACGTTCTCACGCACGACGACGCTGTATGCAAGAACGACCAACGTCGCACTCGTCAACGGCATCGACGCTCGCTTGATCGAGGCCGAGGCGGCACTGGCGGCGGGCAATGCGGCGGGGATGATCACGATCCTCAATGCCTTGCGAGCCTCTCCGCAGCCGATCGGAACGCTCACGGCAGCGAACCTGAATACTCTCGCGCCGCTCACCGATCCCGGCACGGCGGACAAGCGCCTGGACCTGCTGTTCCGCGAGAAGGCTTTCTGGACATTCTCGCGCGGCCAGCGGCTCGGCGACATGCGTCGGCTCATCCGGCAGTACGGCCGCACGCAGGATCAGGTCTTCCCGGTTGGTGCCCACTATCGCGGTGGCGTCTACGGAACGGACGTGAACCTCCCGATCACGAACGACGAGGTCAACGGCAACCCGAACTTCAAGGGCTGCATCGATCGAAAGGCCTAGCACTGGAGCTGCCTCAGCGAAAAAACGAAGGGACCCGATCAGGGTCCCTTCGTTTTGCCGTGCAGCGTGGATAGCCGCTCGCCTAAGCGACTGCCAGCTTCTCCCGGCGCGACAGCGCGAACGCGGCCAGATAGGTGATCAGGGCGATGACGTACAGCGCCTTGATACCGAACGCCATCGAGCTGTACTCCAGGACTCCACCGACGATGGCGCCAAGCAGGTTGTACGCGAGTGCTTGCGTGGCATCCGCGCGACGTGAGAGCAGCGTCGAGAAGATCAGCGCGGCGAAGAGCACCGGGAGCGCCACCATCAGACCACCGGCTATCCACTGCGCACCGATGGGCATCCACAGGAGCTGGCTCACAGGAATGAGATAGGCGAGCACCAGCGCTCCGAACAAGCCGCCGAAGAGCCACGGGAGCGGAAGCGGACGCCTTCGCTCGACGAGCAGGTTCGCACATAGCACCATGACGAGTATCGACGTGAACACCAGGAGATTGACGGTCCACGTCGAGCCGAACAGCAACGACATCTCCGTGACGCTCTTCGTCTCGACGAGGAGAAAGCCCGCTCCCATGAAGAACATTGGACCGTCGAAACCACGGCGCAGGACGTCCGACGCCCCAATGCCCAACATCAGCAGCGTGACGACGATGACGCCGATGAGCGCCGCGATGTAGTGAGCGGGCACCACGCGTGAGCTGAGATATAGATACGGCCAGTCGTCATGCGGCAGCGTCACCTGCTGAGTGAGCCAGGGCGCGTTCGCCGGAGGAAGGGCTCCGCGAGCGCCGTAGCCAGCGACGAAAGTGTAGTTGAAGAGATAGTCGAACTCATAGTACACTCTCGGCGGTGCACCGAACGCCTGCCCGAGCATCTGATAGATCTTGGCCGCGATGTAACGCACGGATGACATGTGATACATGATCAACGTGCCATCGGGCTTCAGTCGTTCGCGGGCCGATTGCATGGCCTCGACCGTGTAGACGTAGTTGTCGAGACGGACTGAGCTCATTCCCGACAGCAAGGTCTGACTGTCGAGCGTTCCAAAGATGATCGCATCATACTTCTGCGGCGTCTGGCGCAGAAAGGCTCGCGCATCGTTGATGTGCAGATGCACGCGAGGGTCGGAGTACGGCTGCTGTACGTGCGAGGTCTTGCCGATGTCCGCGATGGTGGGATCGATCTCCACCGCGTCGATGTACTTTGCGCCGCTGTGGAGGAGGAGCGCGACGTCGTTGCCACTGCCGGCGCCGAGCACCATGACCGTGTCGAGCCGCGCCGCGAATTGATATGGGCGCAGGTAGGCCGGGCGCGCGACGGCAGTGTACTCATTCCGCATCGCGCGAGCGCTGTCGAGGTCGAGTGCGAACTGATGCAAGGATCCGTTGACGGCGATGCGAAGACGATCGTCCACCTTCGTGACGTTGATGCGGTAGTATGGTGACCAGTGTTCCGGACGTGTGCCTTCCGTCCATGTCGCGATGGTCACCATGGCGAGGCCGGAAAGCGCGAGCGTGAGCGAATACCTCCAGTCGCCGCGTGAGGCCAGCATCCAGACGAGCGAGCCAATCGCGAACCACGTGATGGGCGACTGACGCGTCGCGCTGAGCGCGGCGAAGATGCCGATGCCGCAAAGGCTGCCCACGATGTCGAACGTGTAGGCGCGCAGCGGCGGCAGCTTCCGAAACTCGGCGCCCATCAACGCGCCGAGCGGGACGAAGAACAGTGCCGACAGCGCGAAGAGCGCGGTCACGGCCAGCACCATGGGAATCATCTGGCCGGAACTGCTCGCGGAGTCGAAGATGCCCCAGAGGAATTCGTGCTGGTCATTCGGCACGGCGATACGTGCCGCGCTGAAGTAGCCGACAGCACCGGTGATCATCACCATGGTCGCCGGCGCCATCCACTTTAGAGCGGATGCCCTGTGCGCCTGGAGCAAGCCGACACCCATGCCGAGGAACGTCGCGATGAGAACGAAATTGAGATAGAAGCCAAAGACGCGGACGTAGGCCGACGTATATCGGATGAACGCCAGCTCGAAGAAGAGGATCAGCCCAGAATAACACGCAAGACGCAATGCGGATGACGCCATAGGTTCGATCATCGCCTAAAAAGGGAGGACTCCGCGCTCGAGCAAGTTAAGGACCGCATGGGCCATGAACTCGCGAGGGCATAGTATTGCGACGGCATCTTGTCGTCTCGAACGACGAGACGCATTGTCTACGCGTCCTTCGCTTTCGCCTTGAACGATGGAGACGGCTCTCATGAAAAGTCGCCATTGGGCGTGCAGCCTCATAGTTGTTGCGGCATTGGTGCTTCCCTCGAACATCTGTGGCGCCCAGACGGCGACGCTGTTCGGTCTCGTCATGCGCGACTCGTCAGGGCACGAGTTGAGCGGCGCTGAAGTGCACCTCGCGGGAATGCCGCGACCCGTGCTGACCAACTCGCGCGGAGGCTTTCGCATCGACGCACTCCCGGCGGGCCGCTACGGGTTGGCGATAAGGCACGTCGGCTTCCGGCCGCTCACCGACACCATCGAAGTCGCTGCCGGTCAGAGGCTCGAGCGGGAGTTCGTGATGACCGAGCAACCGCAGGAGCTGGACTCCGTGCGGGTGTCAGCGCCGGAGACAAAGTACATCTCGCCCAACCTTCGAGGGTTCGAGGAGCGCCGAAAGTCAGGGCGTGGTGGCTACTTCATCACCGACAGCATTTTGCGCCGCAATGACGAGCGGAACGTCGCCGGCGTTGTGGCCGCGAGCACGCCAGGCGTCGTGATCGTCAGCGCCGCGGGATACACGTACCTCGCCAGCTCGCGCAAATGTGGTGTCGCCGGTTCCGTTGCGAACTGCAAGCCTGGCAATACGTGCTGGGTCTCCGTCTACCAGGATGGCATCCGCATCTATGACGCGACGATGGGCGCAATGAACCGGCCCGACTTCAACCACATCGCTGTTCGCGAATATGGAGCGGTGGAATTCTATCCGAGCGATGCATCGTTGCCGATGCAATACAGCAACCGAGGTTCGGACTGCGGCACGCTGCTGCTCTGGACGAGAGAACGGTGAGTCGTCGTCATCCCGACACCTACTTCGGTGCGGCGAACTGAATCGTGTATTGCACTCGCTCGGCGATCGGCTTCGATGCGGCCGACCGCGCCGGCTCGAAGCGGAATTTCGGTAACACGATCCGCACGGCAGTCGTGAAGAGCTCATGCGGCGATCGCAGCGTCTTCATGCTCGACACATCGACGCGACCGGTTTCATCGACGATGAACTGCACGACGACCTCGCCCTCGATGCGTTGGGCGCGCAGCATATCAGGATAGCGCGGTTGCGGAGCGTCGCCGATGAGCACTGGCGACGTCGCGCTCCGATCACCGCCGTACGCCGATGTCCGGAGCGTTGCCGTTGGTGCCAGATCGGCGTAAGACTCGCGCTCGGCCTTGCCAGAGGCGCGCATCACCGAGTCGACGTTGAGCGTCGTGCTAGTCGGCACGGCGAGTCCGGCCACGGAGGGCAGCGCCATGGGCACGGCAGGCAGAGCGGGTGCGCTGACCTCCGGTGCGGCCTGTTGTGCCTTTCGTGTCGGTACGACCAGCGCTGGTGGTGCGCTTGCGGTGCGCGCGGCGTCCGTGCGCCCTACCGCGGACTTCTCTGGTGCGTTGATGGTCGCGAGGGCGGTTGTCGGCGGCGGCGCAACGGCGACGGCAACCGGCTCCTCCGCATGACTCTGGGCCTTCACTCCGTCGCGATGGCTGGCTGCGTAGGAGCTTGCGGCATACATCGCCACCGCGATCGCCAGCGCGCCCGCGGTGGCGGGCACCAATCGGGCAATGCGCTTCCCGGTCGACGCGCCATCCGTTGTTCCGGCGGCGGGTGTGCGATCGACCGCGAATCGCGGAACTCGCTGTTGCGTCCGGTCGATCGGGGCAGTCGAGGCACTCAGCGAAAAATTCGAGTCCGCGAAGGTGTCGTGCGCCGAGGCAGTAACGAGCGAGGGAGCTGCCATCTGCGTGGGCGCCGAAGGCCTTGGTTGGGGGGCCAGCGGAGCAGGCGCAGCGATCAATGACGCCGCGGCCACCGCGGCGGAGAACTGTGGGGTCACGCGGTCGCGCGGCTGCGTCACGCGACGGATCTTCGGGCGCTCGGGTTCGTAGATGAAGACAAGCTGCGACGCGTTCTCGGGCGGCTTGGGATTTTCAGGGGCCGCGGCCACGATGGGAGTGTTCGCCGGCACCTTGAGCTCGAGATCGGCGATTCGCACACACAGCGCGCGCACCGACGCGTGCTCGGCGCCGAGCGCACGCTCGCGCGTCGGGAGTGCGCGGCGCAGGAGTGCGAGAGCCTCAGCGAAGTTGCCGCGCGCGGCACATGTCTCCGAGAGTTGCTCGAGCGTGATCACGACGACCATGTGATTTGGCGCGAGAACCTTCTCGCGAATCGCCAGGACGCGGCGGTAGAGCGCTTCCGCCGCAGCATCATCGCCGAGCCCACGGCGAGCGACAGCGCGCGCAGCGAGAACCGTGGCGACATCCGGATGGTCGTCGCCCTTGGCTTTGTTGATTTCGAGCAGTCGCTCGAGGAGAGGCTCGGCGCGCGCATACGCCGACTGACGGAGAAACAGCCTGCTCAACTCATTGAGCACGACGGCGAGCTCCGGGTGGCTCGCGCCGAGATGGCGCTCGCCAGTCGCGAGTGCCTCGGTGAGGAGTCGCTCGGCCTGTGCCGGCTGTGCGAGTTCCTGCTTTATCCTGGCGAGGCGAATGAGCCCATCGACATGCTGACGATGGAGCGCGGGATTGCTGCGCGTCGTCTCGATGGCGGCGCTCAAGGCGATGACGGCGGCGGGACGATCGTTTCGTCCGAGCGCTTCCGTCGCGGCGTCGATTTGCCGCGCGTGAAGTTCCACGAGATCAGACATGTGATTTTCGAGGCGGTTCACCGGCTCCGCTTCCTGCCTGCCGGCCATACGATGTGGATTGCCCGCCTCGGCAATCACCACGGGGAGGACGATTCGGGGAACAGCAGGATACGCCTTGGCCGCTGCGTGGTCATCCAGTGCCACGCTGGAATGACCTCCAAGTCGTTCTACGGCGTACGGTTACGTGCGCCCCATTAGGCCGTCAACATCGCGATCATCTCGCGCGCATTCGTCGAGCCGTAGTTCCCGTAACAGTTGTTGAAGAAGACGATCGTTCGCGTCGCCTCGTTGGCTGCCGACTCGATGAGCGGCATCCACGACTCCAGCTCCGCCGGCGAATACAGATACCGATAGCGCTCCACCGTCGGCACCTTCGCCGCTTCCCACGTTGCCGAGCGGCGACCGTGCAGGCGGATCATCGCGAGTTGCGGTGTGGTGACGCCTGGCACAGCGGGCACGCTACTCTCGAGTCCCTGCGGACCATCCACCATCACGTGCGTGAGGCCGAGGTCGCGCAGCATGTCCAGCGTCCATTGCGTCGAGCGTTCGCTGCTGAACCACGATCGATTGCGAAACTCCACCGTGGCCGGTACGCCAGCGAGACGTTCCGCCGCCGAGGCGAGCAGCTCCTTGTTCGCTGGTGTGGGAAGAAACCATCGCGGATATTGCAGGAGGATTCCGCCGAGCTTTCCCGCTTCCTGAAGCGGTGCGAGCGCATCGATGAAGTTGGTCCAGACCTCGTCGTAGAGGTCGGGAGGAAGGTCCTTCGCATAGAGCTTCGTCTGCTTCGCGATGTCGGGCGGCAGGAGCTCGACCAGACCAGCCGGCAATCGCGACACTTCCGTCGGCTGGCCGGTCATCAGCGCATGTGCCTTCACATGAAAGCTGAAGTGCGGCGGCGTACGCTCGGCCCACAGAAGCGAGTTGTTGCGCTCGGGCAGGGAGTAGTAGCTCGCGTCCACCTCCACTACGCTGAACTGCTCGGCGTAGTAGCGCAGCCGCTGTTCGGCCGTCGAGGTGCCGCGTGGGTAGAAGACGCCTCCGCGCGTCATCGTGGGATCGGTCCACGACGCCGTGCCGATGCGAATCTCGCCGTCACCGCGAACGATCGGCTCACCGGCGACGTCTAGTGGCGTCACGGCAAGGGCTTCGTCGGCCCGGGAAGAGGCGTCGGCGAAGCCGGGGTCGTGCGCGGGATCGAGGTCGGGAGCAGGAAGCGGCGGCTTGGCCATGACGACGAGAATCTTCGCTGTTTGACGCGCCGTAGTGCGCACTACACGTTACGGCAGCGCCGCGGATGGCGCACCCAATCCCCCCACGTCCCGCACAGTCGCAACCA
>JAQBPV010000292.1 GCA_028287345.1 Gemmatimonadota bacterium | reverse complement strand
GCCGCATACGCTGCGACGGGGCTGGCGGTTGCCGGCATTCACGCGTGGATGCTGCTGCGCGGTAGCACGTCGGGCTTTCATCGGCGCGCGCTCGTTGTCGCATTGTGCGTCGGTGCGCCGGCGGCGGTGCTCCAACCTCTTTCGGGCGACATCAGCGCGCGCGTCGTCGCGGTGACGCAGCCGGTCAAGCTCGCGGCGCTCGAGTCGCAGTGGACGACCCAGCGCGGTGCACCGCTCCGCATCGGTGGTATTCCCGACGCATCGGCCGAGCGAACGAAGTGGGCGATCGAGATACCGTATGGTCTCTCACTGCTTGCCTTTCATGATCCTCACGCCGAGGTGAAAGGGCTCGACAGCGTAGCCAAAGCTGACCGACCGCCGATCGCCATCGTCCACATCGCATTTCAAGTGATGGTCGGACTCGGTTCGGCAATGGCGCTCGTGGCGCTGTTCAGCGGCTGGATTGCGTGGCGCAAGCGTGATGTCACGGTGAGTCGCACGCTGTTGCAGGCGTTGGTGCTGGTCGCACCGTTCGGCTTCATCGCCACCGAGGCAGGCTGGATCGTCACTGAGGTCGGACGACAACCGTGGGTGGTGCAGGGCCTGATGCGGACGTCGGACGCCGTGACGCCGATGCCCGGCCTCCTCGTGCCGATGGCTCTCTTCACTCTTCTATATGTAGGATTGGGTGCGATCGTCGTCACGTTGATCACATCGCTCGTCCGAGAGACCGCATGACGGCCTTCATCGCTTCGATCGGACTCCCTGAGATCATCGCCGGTATTCTCGTGCTCGGGCTCAACGCCTACGTGCTCACCGGCGGCGCCGATTTCGGTGGCGGCGTGTGGGACCTTCTCGCTCGTGGGCCGCACAAGGAACGACAGCGCGCGCTGATCGCGAAATCGATCGCCCCGATCTGGGAAGCGAACCACGTCTGGCTGATTCTCGCCGTCGTCATTCTGTTCACGGCGTTTCCCACCGCGTTCGCGACGCTCGGCATCGTCCTGCACATCCCCCTGTCGCTGATGCTCCTCGGCATCGTGCTGCGCGGGTCGTCGTTCATCTTTCGCAGCTACGGTTCCCGCGTCGGCGCTGCACGACACCGCTGGGGACTCGTGTTCGCCATCGCGAGCATCGTGACACCGGTGCTGCTCGGTATCATCGTCGGTGCGATCGCGTCCGGCGCGGTTGGTGACGCTGCTGCTCTGCTCGAGCCGGGGGTGCTGACCTCGCACGCGCGCTTCAGCGCGGTGTTCATCGCGCCGTGGCTCCAACCCTTCCCGCTCATGATGGGTGTGCTCGCGTTGGCGATGTTCGCCTTTCTCGCCGCGGTGTATCTCGCCTATGCGGCGACGGACGACTCCCTGCGCGACGACTTTCGACGCCGCGCGCTCGGCGCGGCCGCAGCGATGTTCGTTGCTGCCTTCGGCGGACTGGGCGTCGCGCGCATACACGAGCCTGAGGTCAGTCGTGAACTCACCGCTGGATTCGCGATGTACTTTCAGCTCGCGACGGGACTGGCAGCGGTTGCAGCGATCGGGGCGCTGTGGACGCGGCGTTGGGCGGTCGCGCGAGTCGCTGCGGCGGCACAGGTCTCGTTGATTCTGTGGGGATGGGTGTTCGTACAGTATCCGTACGTCATTCCTCCGTCGCAGACCTTGCGCGCGACAGCGGCGCCGCGAGTCACCTTGCTGCTGCTGCTCTACGGGCTGATCGGTGGAAGCGTGATTCTCATTCCGTCGCTGGTCTACCTCTACCGCACGTTTGCCGGGAACGACCAACGCCGAGAAGCATCAGCTCACGCGGATTGACGCGGAAAAAAACTCTAGCGTCACCCAGGGATACTAGATGATGTTCCGTCATATCCGCGCCCATCAGCTGTTCCCGATCCGTGCAGATCTGCGTGAGCTGTTGCTGTTCCGCCCGCCGAGTGGACTTGGCGGAGAGAAAACTCCGCGCCAGATCCAGACCCCACTCGCCAACCGCCGATTTGCTCCACATATTCGCGCAATCACGCTCCGTGTGAAACGCCAAGGAGGAAAACGGTGCAGTCAGCAACAACCTACGACGCGATTGTGGTCGGGTCTGGCATCTCGGGTGGCTGGGCAGCCAAGGAGCTCACCGAAAAGGGATTGAGCGTCCTCCTGCTCGAACGAGGACGCAACGTCGAGCACATCAAGGACTACGTCAACGCCACCAAGGCGCCCTGGGAATATCTCCACCGCGGCGGCCGCACCAAGGCGATGGAAGAGGAATATCAGGTCCTCAAGCGCGACTATCCGCTCAACGAGAAGAACCTCGACTTCTGGGTGAAGGACAAGGAGTCGCCCTATACGGAGGTCAAGCGCTTCGACTGGTATCGCGGCTACCAGGTCGGCGGCCGCTCCCTCATGTGGGGACGCCAGAGCTATCGCCACTCCGACTTCGACTTCGAGGCAAATGCGAAGGAAGGCATCGCCATCGACTGGCCGATTCGCTATGCCGAGATTGCACCATGGTACGACAAAGTCGAGAGGCATTCGGGGATCTCAGGTTCGCGCGACGGATTGCCGCAACTTCCCGACGGACAGTTCCAGCCTGCCATGCCGCTCAACTGCGGCGAGGAGATGGTGTCCAACAAGTTGAAGAAGTTGTTCAACGGCACGCGACACCTCATTCCCGGCCGCACGGCGAATGCGACCAAGCAGCTCGAGGGCCGCAACGCCTGCCAGTATCGCAACGCCTGCTGGCTCGGCTGCCCGTATGGCGCCTACTTCAGCACGCAATCGTCCACACTGCCCGCGGCGGCGAAGACCGGCAAGCTCACGCTCAAGCCGTGGTCCATCGTCAGCGAAGTGATCTACGACAAGGACAAGAAGCGCGCGACGGGTGTTCGCGCCATGGATGCCGTCAGCGAGCAGACCACCGACTACTCCGCGAAGGTCATCTTCCTCTGCGCCTCCACGATCAATTCGACGTGGCTGCTGCTTCGCTCCGCCACCGACGTGTGGCCCGGCGGACTCGGCTCGAGCTCGGGTGAGCTCGGCCACAACCTGATGGACCATCAATTCCGGTGCGGCGCCGAAGGCGTGATCGATGGAATGGACGACAAGTACTACACCGGTCGTCGTCCCACGGGCTTCTACATTCCGCGCTATCGCAACCTCTTCGGCGACAAGCGGGACTACGCCCGTGGCTTCGGCTATCAGGGCTCCGCGGGACGCGAAGGATGGTCGCGCGCGGTGAAGGAGCTCGGCGTCGGCGGTGACTTCAAGGACATGATGGCGCAGCCCGGCCAGTGGACCATCGGCGGCACGGCATTCGGCGAGATGCTGCCGAATCACGCGAACCAGATCTCGCTCGACGCCACGAAGAAGGACAAGTGGGGCATGCCTGTCATCAAGATCGACTGCGCCTTCGGCGAGAACGAGGCCCGCATGCGCAAGGACATGATCGCCGACATGGCCGACATGCTCGAGCAGACCGGCGTGAAGCGCGTGAAGACATACGACAACGAGTGCTTCCCTGGCATGGGCATTCACGAGATGGGCACGGCACGCATGGGCAAGGATCCCAAGACGTCGGTTCTCAACTCGCACAACCAGGTGTGGGATGCGCCGAACGTCTTCGTCACCGACGGCTCGTGCATGACGTCGGCGGCGTGCGTGAATCCGTCGCTCACGTACATGGCGCTCACGGCTCGCGCGGCGGATTTCGCCGTGAACGAGCTCAATCGCCGCAACCTCTGACCCGCGATATCGACATGTCGACCGACACCGAAGACATCGGCCTGATCAATCGGCGCGAAGCGATTCGCCGGGTCAGTGCGTTGCT
>JAQBPV010000276.1 GCA_028287345.1 Gemmatimonadota bacterium | reverse complement strand
TCGAGGGCGGACTCGTCGCCGAGGTGAGCCTGCCCGACCGCGCGCTGCGTGAGAAGCTGTACATGCGCTTTCTCGCCGACGCGAGACTCGCAACGCCCGCGGACCTCATCGCGTATCTCGCCGATCGTCCCGCGACGAGTGTGCGCGAGATCATGGGCACGGTGCAGCGACTGCGTGCGGGAGTGGAAGTCTCCGGTGGCGTGCTCACCCTCGGCGTTGGCCGCCAGGTGCTCGAGCCGTCGGGAATGACGCCGACCACGGCGCCGCTCAGCGTGCGGCAGGCGGCAGACAGCTTCTTCCTCGACGACGAGAAGATCATTTGGGAGTGGCCCGACGTCGCTGGCCGGCTCGTCGAGGAGCTGCGCTGATGGCGATCAAGGGCAGTCTCAAGGAAGCCAGTCTCCCCGACGTGCTGCAGCTGCTGTCGATGGGAAAGAAGACGGGATGTCTCGCCGTCACGCATCGCAACAACTTCGGCTACATCTATTTCGACAAGGGTCTCATCTCGTACGCGTCGATTGTGAATCGGCGCGACCGGTTGGGCGACATCCTGTTGAAGGCCGGCGCCATCACGCAGGCGCAGCTCGACGCCGCGATCAGCGCGCAAGCTCTGCATCGCGACAAGCGCATCGGCGAGCTGCTCGTGGCGCAGGGCGCCGTGAGCCGCGACGCACTGCACGCGCAGATTCGCCTGCAGATCGAGGAGGCGGTGTACTACCTGTTCACCTGGATGCAGGGGACGTTCAACTTCGAGGCGGACGTCCATCCGGAAGAGCAGGACCTGCTCGTGTCGATCAACCCGGAGTCGCTGCTGCTCGAAGGTGCGCGCCGCGTCGACGAGTGGAGCATGATCGAGAAGAAGATTCCCTCGCTGGATCTCGTCTTCGATCTCGACCGCGGAAAGTTCGCCGAGAGTGGCGTGCAGCTGCCCCGCGACCAGCAGGTGATCCTCGACCTGCTCGACGGCCGCCGCGACGTGGCAAGCGTGATCGAAGAGTCTGGGCTCGGCGAGTTCGACGTGGGGAAGGCGATCTATGGGTTGGTGACTGCGGGCTTCGCGCAGCGCATCGGCAAGACGAAGGCTGCCGAACCGGTCGTCAGCGATGCGCGCGTCGACGAGCATCGCAATCTCGGCATCGCGTTCTACAAGACGGGCATGCTCGACGAGGCGATGCGCGAGTTCCGCCGCGTCAGCGAGCTGCGCGAGCATGACGTGGAGGCGCGCTTCTACATCGGCCTCGCCCTGATGCGCCAGAACAAATGGTCCGATGCGGTGGCGGCGTTCCGGGAATGCGTGTCGCATCCGGGCGCGAGGCCGGCAGCGTACCACAACCTGGCGCATGCGCTCGAACGCCTTGGACGCTATGAAGAGGCGAAGGCAGCGCTCGACGGCGCCATCAAGCGTGGTGGTGCGAAGGACGCGCGCATCCAGACGTCACTCGGTGTGGTCGCGCTGCGTGCAGGCGACGTCATCGCGGCTGACACCGCACTGATCGCGGCGCGTCCCCTGTTTGGTACCAAGCCGCCCACCGCACCCTGGTTTCACTACTCCGCGCTCACCGCCGCGCTTCTCGGGGATCTCGAGCGGGCGCACAACCTGCTCGTCGAAGGCATCGCGGCGCATCCACATGCAGCGCCGCTCTACAACAACATGGCGGCAGTGCAGGAGCGTCGCGGCTACCACCCCGAGGCATTGGCGGCCGCCGAACGCGGCGTGCAGGAGGACACCGGTCTTCCGCAGCTGCACAAGAATCTCGGCGACTGCCACTATCGCGCCGCGCGCTACGACGATGCCCTCGAGTGCTATCTCCGCGCGGTGAAGCTCAACCCGCACCTCGGCGACGACGTCTATCTCAAGCTCGGCAACATCCGCTTCAAGCGTCAGGAGCGCGACGAGGCAGTGAAGTGCTGGGAGCAGGCGCTCTCGCTCGATCCCAGCAACGCCATCGTGCGCACGAACCTCGACGCCGTACGCCAGGTGCTGTAGGTGAACGATCTCACCGATGCCGGATTCGCGGCGCTGACGGCGAAGATCGCGCGCGACAAAGGCTTCGGCTGCGCGAGCTACAAGGAGAAATGCCTGCGCCGCCGCATCGCGGTGCGGATGCGCGCGCGAGGTGTACACACGTACGCGGACTACGCGCGCGTGCTCGACGCCGACAAGACCGAGTACGAGCGGCTGCTCGACGCGCTGACGATCAACGTCACAAAGCTGTTCCGTAACTTCGAGACATACTCCGTCATTGCCGACAAGATCGTCCCCGCGCTATGGGAGCGGGCGATACCGCAGATCAACGTGTGGAGCGCCGGATGCTCGTCGGGCGAGGAGCCGTTTTCCCTCGCGGCGCTGTTTCACCGGCATGCCGAGCGGCTGGGTGCTCTACCCGAGCTTGCACGCCGCGTTCGCGTGCTCGGCAGTGACATCGATGCACGATGCCTGGTGGCGGCGGAGACAGGGGCATTTGCCGAGGGCGATTTTACCGATACACCCGACGACCTTCGGCGCCGATACTTCTCCCCAAGTCCGCCGTTCACGATCATCCCCGAAGTACGCCGTCTCGTGCGGTTCGAACGGCGCGACCTGCTCGCTGAAGCGCCCCCACCGGGTCCGCATCACCTGATCTGCTGCCGCAACGTGCTCATCTACTTCGATCGCGAAACACAGGAACGTCTCTTCGAGAAGTTCCACTCGGCGCTGTCGCCGGAGGGATTTCTGGTGTTGGGCAAAGTCGAGACGCTGCTCGGAGCGGCTCGCCAGAAGTTCGTCGCCGTTGACGGACGCGAGCGCGTCTTCCGGCCACTGTGAGCACGATCGCACCGGAGATCCGCGTGAAGGTCGCGGACTACGCCGTTCGGAAGGGACCGCACGTCATCGCGACGATCGGCCTCGGCTCGTGCGTTGCGATTGCGCTGTACGACCGCGAGACGCGCATCGGCGGGCTGGCGCACATTCTCCTGCCAAGCCGCGCGATGTCGCGCGAGACCTCCAACCCGGCGAAGTTTCCGGAGACGATCATCCCCGTGATGCTCGACGAGATGAAGAAGCTCGGGTCGTCGACGAGCGCGCGCATCAGCGCGAAGATCATCGGTGGCGCGAGCATGTTCGGACAGCTCGTCACTGGCACGGGTATCAACGTCGGAGAACGGAACGTCAACGCCACGCGCGAGGTGCTCGCGCAGGTCGGCATTCCGCTCCTGGCGGAGGACACCGGTCTCGATTACGGGCGCAGTGTGTACTTCTTTCTCGAGGACGGGCGGGTCGAGGTCCGCTCGCTGAAGAAGGGAGATCGTGTCATCTAATCCGGTGTCGAGTGTCCTCGTCGTGGACGACAGCGCCTTCATGCGGCGCCTGATCGGTCAGATCGTGGATGCTTCACCGGACTTTCACGTCGTCGGTACGGCGCGCAACGGGATCGATGCCCTGCGGCAGATTCATTCACTCAATCCGCAGATCGTCACGCTCGACGTCGAGATGCCGGAGCTGGATGGCCTGCAGACGCTCGGCTACATCATGAGCGAGACGCCGCGCGCCGTGGTGATGCTCACCGCCGCCACGTCGCAGAGTGGAGTGGACCTCGCGCTGCGCTGTCTCGAGATCGGTGCGGTCGACTTCGTGCGAAAGCCATCGGGGCCGATCAGTCTCGATCTCGAAACCGTCGGTGAGACGCTGCTCGCCGCGCTACGCGCCGCGACGCAGGTCAACCTCGCCGGCGTGAAGCTGCTCGCGCGTCCGCGGTTCATCACGCCGTCGCTGCGCGCTCCCGCGTCAGCCGGCGCGAACTGGGGAGTGGCCATCGCCGCCTCCACGGGCGGCCCACGCGCGCTGGCCGAAGTAATCCCTCACCTGCCAGGTGATCTCGGCGCTGCGGTGTTCGTCGTTCAGCACATGCCGGCCGGCTTTACGCGGAGCCTCGCGACTCGCCTCGATTCCATCAGCCACATGCGCGTGACCGAGGCGCTCGAGGGCGAGAAGGTCGAGGTCAATCGCGTTTACCTCGCACCCGGCGGAATGCACATGCGCGTTGGGTCGGCGATCGGCGGCTACCGGCACATCCAGCTCGACGACGGTCCGACCATCTGGGGCGTGCGGCCGGCCGCCGATCCACTCTTCGCGTCCGTTGCCGAAGAGTTCGGACGACAGAGTGTCGGCGTCGTGCTCACCGGCATGGGTCGCGACGGCTCGGAGGGGCTGCACACGATTCGCGCGGCGGGCGGCGGGGCAGTGGTGCAGGACCGCGCGACGTCCACCATCTACGGCATGCCGAACGCGGCGCTGCAGCGCGCCGGCGCCGATCGAGTCTCCGCGCTCGAGGACGTCGCGCCAGCCATCGTTCAAATGCTCGCGTCTCGCCGGTCGGCATTCGCATGATCGAAGAGCACTGGAAGCTCTCGCGTCGCGCCTTCGCGAACACTCCGGATCCGGCGTTCGTGTATCGCTCGCCGGCGTTCGCCGAGGGGTTCGCGCGGCTGCTCTACGACGCCACGGAGCTGCGCGGCGGGCTGTCGCTCATCACCGGCGAGATCGGCTGCGGAAAGACGATGATCGCTCACGCGCTCGCCGACCGACTGCAGGACACGCCCAGCAGCGTGATTCCGCTGCCGTACCCCAAGGTGACACCGTCGCAGCTGCTGGCCACGGTTGCGCGTGGCGTCGGCATCGAGACGCCTCCGCGGGGCAAGCTGGCGGTGATCGAGGCAGTCGGCGCGCAACTGCGTGAGCTGCACCGTAACGGACGGCGTCCCGTGCTCGTCGTGGATGAGGCGCAGCTCGCCAGTCCATCGCTGCTCGAGGAGATCCGTCTGCTCACCAATTTCGAGGACCGCCAGGACAAGCACCTGCACGTCGTGTTGCTCGGACAGCCCGAGCTGCGCGAGCGCGTCCGCAAGCGGCCGCAGATCGATCAGCGCGTCAGTCTTCGCTTCCATATCGATCCGATGGAGACGGAGGACGTCCGCGGCTACGTCGAGCATCGGCTGCGTGTGGCCGGCTGGAGCGGCGCGACCATCTTCGATGACGACGCGTTCGCGGCGCTCGCCGACCGAAGCGGCGGTGTGCCGCGTCGCATCAACACCCTTGCGACGCAGGCGCTGTTCGTGGGCGCCATGCGGAAGCTGTCGGCCGTCGACGGTGAATTGATGGGTGACGTGGCGGACGATCAGGAATGAAGAAGAAGCGCATCCGCTACAGCGAGTTTGGCGCGACGCCCGAGAAGAGCGCGGAATCCGCGTCGCCCGTCGAAGCCGCAGCGCCGATAGAGTTGCCGGAAGTTCCCGTCGCACCGCGACCGCGCCGCAATTCGACGCCCGTAGAGCTGGCTCGTGCGCTCGCGGCGGCGCAGCTCCTCGAAGCAGCCAACGCCGCCAAGGAGGCGGAGCAGGAGGCCGCGAAAGACACCTCGCGTCCGGCACCGGTACCCGCGCCCACGAAGACCGATCTCGCTGAAGTCCTCGTCTTCCGCATCGGTCTCGAGCGCTTCGCTGTCGACCTGCTCGCCGTGGAGGAAGTGATCGACCTGCCGGTGATTCATTTTGTGCCCGAGATGCCCGCGGCCATGGTGGGCGTCGTGAACGTCCGCGACTCGCTCACGCCTGTGTTCACGCCGAACGCGGCGCTCGGACTGCCCGTCGCGCCGAGCGAAGCGGTGCTCATCTTTCGCCGCGCCGCAGGCCGCGTGGGTGTCCTCATCGACGACGTGGAAGACGCAGTCACCATCGATCTCCGCGAGCTTCGCCGGGCGCCGGACGCGGACGACAACGTCGTACTGGGCGTCATTCGACACGACGGAAACATGTTCGCCATCGTCGACGCCGACGCCCTCATCGCCGCCTGCCAGACCGCGGCACTTCTGGAGATCGCATGAGCAACCTGACGGACAAACTGGTCACCTTCCGGCTCGGCGACGATCACTTCGCCGCCGACGTGCATGCCGTCGAGCGCGTGTTGCGATACACGGTGCCCACGAGCGTGCCCGACATGCCGGAATACATCGAAGGCGTGATGGACTACCTCGGCCGCGTCGTCCCGGTCGTGAACCTCCGCCGGCGGTTCGAGCTGCCGAGCGTCGAAGCGAGGGCCGAGACGCGTACGCTGGTGCTGAACGTCAGCGGCGAGTGGATCGGCGTCGTGGTGGACTCCGTCACCGAGGTGGCGCCCTTCGATCCCGCCGCGGTGGCGCCGCCGCCCAAGTTGTTCCGCGGACTGGCGCGCGAGTATCTCAAGGGCATCGTTCGTCATGGCGACAAGCTCGTGATCTATCTCGACGTCGAACAACTGCTCTCGACCACCGAGCGCATCTCGCTCGCGGAGGCAGGCGTGGAGGCATTGGCAAATGGGTGAAATCGATTCCTATCGTGCACGCGTGGCCGCGCTGAGCGCTAAGCTCGACGCACCGAACGCAGCGGGTTCGCGCGACGCGATTCGCGCCGAGTTGATCGCCATCGGCAAGGGACTCGAGCACGACCTGGCCGAGCTCACGTCGCTGAGGGAGGACGCGAAGGGACTCGTCGAGCGGTGGAAGGCGCTGCAGGGCACCGCGTCGCCGGCGTTCAGTGCCGATCGTCCGGTCGTCGTCGACCACATCGGCGCGTCGACCTTCATCGAGAAAGGCTGGAGCCGGATTTCGCTCGGCGACTATGTCGGTGCGGAGGAGTCGCTCACGAAGGCGCTGCAGCTGGTGCCGAACGATCCGCAGGCGGAGTCGCTGCTGGGTTGGGCGCAGATGCTCCAGGAGAAGTACGACGACGCGCTGATGCAATTCCAAAAGGTGTTGATGCGCGAGCCGGCGAATGCGCTCGCGCGCATCAACGTCGGCTACATCTGCCTCAAGAAGCGCATCTTCGGCGAGGCCATCGAACACCTGTCGCGCGCCATCCGTCTCGACAGCGACCGCAAGGCCACGCTGTACGCGCACTTCTACCTCGGACTGGTGTACCTCGAACGCGACATGTTCGAGGACGCGCAGACTTTCTTTCAGAAGACGCTTGCCCTTGGCCCAAACCTCATCGAAGCGTACTACGAGCTGGGCCGCGCGTTCTGGTTCAACGGCCAGAAGGACGAGGCGCTGCAGACGTGGCGTGATGGGTTCACTGCCAACAAGTTCAATCCGTGGGGAAAGAAGTGCGCCGAGGTGCTGAAGACGGTGGAAGAGGGCGGGGAGCCGTAGCGCGGCCGCGCGTCCTGCGCGCGCTCGCTCGCCTCGTCGTCGTCGCATGGCTGGTCGTCTTTGGTGCCGGGCGGCTCGTCGCGCAGGACGACGCTCCCATGCGGCTCGACACCGGCCGGTTCACGGCGGTCTTCTTTCCGTCAGATGCCGTGCTCGCACGCGCTCTGCTGCAGGCTGCGGTGGCGAACGACAGCTTTCCGTGGCTCCCGCGGCCCCGGCAGCACGTGCTCGTCGCCATCGCGCCGGATGCCGCGCGATTCCGTGTGTGGGTGGGGCCCGAGGCGCCTGAGTGGGGCGCGGCGATCGCCTTTCCCGAGTCGCGTCGGATCGTGATGCAGGGCCGTCGCGCCGGCTCCGACGCCGGTGATCCAATCGAGGTGCTGCGACACGAGCTCGCGCATCTCGCGCTGCACGAACGGCTCGGCAACAAGCCTCCGCGCTGGTTCGACGAGGGCTATGCGAGCGTCGCGGCGCGCGAATGGCGCCGGGAGGATGTGCTCGCGGCGAACGTCGCGTTGGCGCTGCGCGGAACGCCGTCGCTGGACCAGCTCGAGGAGGGCTTTCGCGGTGGCTCCGTCGCCGCGCAGTCGGCGTACGCGTTGAGCTACCGCGCCGTGACCGAGTTGGCCTCACTCGATCACGAGCGAGGGCTCTCGCTCTTCTTCAAGTATTGGGAGGACGGCCGGTCGCTCGATGCCGCCGTGCGGCAGGCGTTCGGCGTCACGCTGAGCGGCTTCGAGAAGGAGTATCAGGGCCGGACGAAACGGCGATACGGCGGCCTCGCCCTGTTCGCCGACCTGTCGATCGTGATGCTCGTGCTCACGCTGCTGATCCTGCCCTTTCTGTTCGCGCGCCGAGCGCGCGACAGGCGTCGGTTGGATGCGATGCTCGCTGCGGACGAGGCGGCGGACAAGGCCGAGCGCGAGAGTGCGATTGCGATGCTGATCGGGGAGGCCCCGAGCCCGGACGAGGGGCAGACGAACTCGAAGGTAGAGGGGTGATGCGCTGCCGCACAGCATTTGTCGCAGCGGCTGACTTTATGCTTGACAGCGGTTGGTTTGAGCGCGTCCGTTAAGAGTGGATTAATGGTGAGCGGGCTCGCTTGACACCCCTGAAATGCAGGTCTACACTAATGCCTTATGGCACAAACGGATACGACGCCGCAGGCACGCCCATGGCTCTGGTGGGGCATCGCAATCGTCACGATTCTCCTCGGCTATGCCGATCTCGCGAGAGGTGGGACGACGATCGCACCGATTTTGCTCGTAGCGGGGTACTGCGTCTTCGTGCCACTGGCAATTCTCAAGTAGTCCAACACCAGCGCCGTTTCAGACAATTGAAGGAAACCTGGCGAGCGCAGCCGGCGGTGGCTACGCTCGTGCGAGCGTTTCGCCGGGCGAATAGCTCAGTTGGTTAGAGCGCCTCGCTTACACCGAGGATGTCGGGGGTTCGAGTCCCTCTTCGCCCATGGTATACACTTTTGCGCCACGCCGTGTTTGATAGCGGACCCTGCGCGGCAAGTCTGGTGTACGTCTGTTTAACGTTTTGGAGGTTACGACTGTGAAGGCTCCGCATCGCTCTGCGCTCATGGCTGCTGGACTCGCCGCGGCACTGGCTGCGACGACCGTTCCGTCGGTCGCCAGCGCCCAGCGTCAGCAGGTACCTGGACCTGATACGAGGCGTGTGCTGGTCACCACGTTCCGCGGGGACCTCGAAGGCGGCGTCAAGCTCGCCGACGAGATCCGCAACCGGATCCAGAGTGACTTCAGCATCCGCACGTTGATGCCCACGAGCAAGAAGGACATCGACAACACGCTCATCCAGTCCGGCTACAAGCCCGACTCGGCGTTGAGCCCGAATGACATCAAGGAGCTCGCGAAGCTCGTGCGCGGCGATGAGGTCATCGACGGCACCGTGCAGAAGGTTGGTGCGGGCTACCGCGTCAATGCGCGCCTCTTCCTGCCGCGCGACGTCTCCCTCTCGCAGCCCTTGGTGACGAACCTCGAGACGAGCAATCTCGGGGACGCGTCCAAGCAGATCGTCGGTGAGTACGACAAGGCGCGCAAGCAGATCGCGGACAACCAGGCGTGCGAGAACGGCATTCGCAACAACACGCCGGCGCTGGCCATCGTGGCGGCGCGCAGGGGCATCGTGACGTATCCCAAGGCCACGATTTCGCGCCTCTGCCTGGCCAGCGCCTACGCGGCCATGAAGACCACCGCTGACTCGACGGGACCGTGGAAGGACTCGGTAATCTCGATCACGCGTGACATCATGAACCTCGACAAGAGCAGCCGCATCGCGTACCAGCTGCAGTACGATGCGTACAAGTCGAAGGCCGACACCACGAATGCGCTGCAGGCCCTCGTCGGCCTGATGAATGCCGACCCGACCAACACCACGCTTCGCGAGCAGGTCATCAGCGAGCTCGTGACGTCGGGCAAGGCGGACATCGCCGTGCCCACGGCCAAGCAGCTCATCGCCGACAACCCGGGTGATCCGCAGTACGCCCGCACGTATTGGCTGGTGCTCCGTGCCGCGAACAACTTCAAGGAGTCGGTGCCGGCCGGCATCGCGTACGTCTCCATCGACACGGCGCAGGCAGACAGCAACTACTACAAGCGCCAGATCCAGGACCTCGCCGCCGACAGCGCGTTCGCCAAGGCAGCGGAAATGGCGGCAACCGGTTCGGCGAAGTTCCCGCGCAACAGCCAGCTGCTCGTCCTCAAGGCGCAGAACGAGCGCAAGGCCGGCCAGCTGCCCGCCGCCAAGGCGTCGCTCGAGCGTGCACTCGCCGTCGATCCGAAGATTCCCGGCGCCAACCTGCTGCTCGCGCAGATCTCCAACGAACTTGGCTCCATCGACGACGCCATCAAGGCTGTGAAGGCGGACGTTGCCGCGGATCCGACGAACAAGGAGCGCGACTCGCAGTTCATGCTCGGACTCGGCAGCGCGGCGTACAAGGCAGCCGTGGCGTCCAAGAAGCCCGAGGATTTCCAGAAGGCCATCACGCTGCTCAAGGCGTCTGACGAGATCAACCCGAACGCGCAGGCCGCATTCTTCATCGCCGTCGCGTCATTCGCGCAGCTTCAGCAGGCGGCGGAGACGCTGCCCAAGTCGAAGTCGTGCGACGAGTTCAAGTCGGCGAACGATCTCCTGACCACCGTGAGCACCTACATGCCGCGCGGCGGCTCGGTGAACGCGGACGCCGCGAAGCAGATTCTCGGTGCCGTGCCGCAGTTCTCCGCGTTCATCGACGGCTCGATGAAGAAGTTCTGCAAGTAGAATGACGGATTGACCGATGTAGAGGTCTGATGCTTTGACAGTCGAAGGGCACACAGAGCAAGTTCGGTGTGCCCTTCGTCGTATCTGGCATCTGCCGTTTTCCCCCCGCCCTGGAGGTGACCGTGACCGCTCCGCATCGCTTCGCGTTCGTGACTGCCGCACTCACACTGGCAGTACTCCCGTCGATCGCCAGTGCCCAGCGTCTGCAGGTACCCGGACCCGACACGAAGCGCGTGCTGGTCACGACTTTTCGCGGCGACGTGGAAGGCGGCGTGAAGGCGGCGAACGAGATTCGCGACCGCATCCAGGGCGAATACAGCGTTCGTCAGCTGATGCCCACGAGCAAGAAGGACATCGACTCGACGCTCGTGAGGTCTGGCTTCAAGGTCGACTCTGCGCTCAGCCCGAATGACGGCAAGGAGCTCGGGAAGATGGTTCGCGCTGACGAGATCATCGATGGCACCGTCCAGAAGACCAGTGCGGGCTACCGTATCAATGCGCGGTTGTTCCTTCCAAAGGACGTGGCGCTCTCGCAGCCGCTCGTCACCAATCTCGAGACGAACAATCTGGGCGACGCGGCGAAGCAGATCGTGGACGAGTACGATCGCGCGCGGAAGCAGATTCCGGACAATCAGGCGTGTGAAAATGGCATCCGCAGCAACACGCCGGCAGCCGCAATAGCGGCTGCGCGGCACGGAATTCAGACGTACCCGAAGGCGACGATCGCTCGCCTGTGCCTCGCGAGCAGCTATGCGTCGATGAAAGCGACCGCCGACTCTGCTGGTCCGTGGAAGGACTCCGTCATCGCGATCACCAAGACGGTCATCGATCTCGACAAGGTGAGCATTCTCGCCTACAAGCTGCAGATCGATGCGTACCGCGCGGTCAACGACACCGCGAATCTCGTGCAGTCGCTGCTCGGCTACATGGCTGCGGATCCGACGAACCCCACCGTGCTTCGGGGTGGAATCGTCGACATCGTCGGGTGGGGGAAGGCATCGACGGCCGTGCCCTTCGCCCGGGATCTAGCCAACGAGAATCCCAACGACGCCGAAATGATGAAGCTCTACTGGCTGGTGCTTCGGGCGGCGAAGGACAAGGAAGCGATGAAGGTAGGGCCGAAGGTCATCGCGCTGGATACGGCCGCTGCGGATACGATGTATTTCCTGCGTCAGATTCAGGACCTCGCGGCCGACAGCGCCTTCGCCGAAGCGGCCAAGACTGCAGCGGCGGCCGTTGCGAAATTTGCAACGCGGACGGACTTCCTGATGATGAAGGCGCAGAACGAGCGCCGCACGGCACAGTTGCCCGCAGCGAAGGCCTCACTCGAGCGTGCAGTGGCGATCGATTCGAAGGTGAACGGCGTCAACTACCTGCTTGCGCAGGTGTCGTCCGAGATGGGCGCGAACGAAGACGCGATCAGGTACGCCAAGGCCGACGCTGCGGCGGACGCCGCGAACAAGACGCGCGCGGCCGCGCTGCTCGTGAGCCTGGGCAAGAAGGCGTACGACGCGGCGAACGTCTCGAAGACCGCGGACGACTTCAAGAAGGCGCTTCCGTTCCTCCAGGCCTCCGACGAAATCGCGCCGAGTGCGAACGCGAGCTTCCTCATCGGCGTGTCGGCCTATCAGGCGATGTCGCAGTCGGCGGAACTGCTCAAGACGTCGAAGTCGTGCGACGACTTCAAGGCGGCGAATGACCTGCTCACACTCGTGAACATCCACATGCCCAAGGGCGGCTCCGTCGACGCGAATACAGCCAAGCTGATTCTGGGTGGTGCGATGCAGTTCGGGCCGTTCATCGATGGGTCGATGAAGAAGTTCTGCAAGTAGCTTCCTCCTCTTCTTCTTCTAGTCTTCGCCAGGCAGGTGCAGAACATGGACTAGCAGGTCTGCGCGCCGAGCACGGTAATCGCAGATCTGCGCCTCCACGCCCTCGCCATCCAGGTTGACGCTGAGCGGCTCGCTGCCCACCACCTTGAGCCAGGGCAGCTGCGCGTAGTGCACCCCCGGCAACCCGAGATGCTCGCCCCTCTTTACCGCCAGCGACAGCCGAGCGAACGCGCTGCGCGACATCGTCTCGATCACGCAGAGGTCGAGCAGGCCATCCGTCACGCTCGCATCGGGAGTCATGATTGTCCCGCCCCCGGTCATGCGGGCGCTCCCCACGGCGAAGGCCATGAAGTCCACGTCGAGGCCGAAGCCGTCGCTCGCGAAGGTCGCATGGCGCACCTGGTTCTCGGCGAACTTTCGCACAGCCGTGATCGCGTAAGCCAGCGGCCCCAGCGACGCCTTTGCCTCGGCCGGCGTCTCCTGCGTGGCCTCCGCGCCGACGCCGCCGGTGGAGACGTTCAGGAAGCGCCGGCCGTTCATGGACGCGGTATCGATGCGCACGGGCTTGCGGCGCAGGATAACATCCATGGCATGATCTGCCTCCTCCGGAATGCCCGTCTGCCGCGCGAAGTCGTTGGCCGTCCCCAGTGGGATGACGCCGAGCGGCACGTCGCGTCCGTCGAGGCCGTTGACGACTTCGTTGAGTGTGCCGTCGCCACCACAGGCGATGACGACGTCCGTGCCCTTGTCGGCCGCCTGCGCCGCGTGCGACGCAGCGTCGCCGGCGCCCCACGTCACGCGCACGTGGACAGCGTGCCCACGCTCGCGCACCCACGACACGGTCTGTCGCAGGTCAGCGCGATCGGCGCGGGCGCCGTGCACCACGAAGGTGAGATGCTTTCGAAGGGGCATTGCGTGGGGAATCTATGGCGCGTGCCGTCCATCTGCCTCACGACGGAATGATGCTGCATCAGTGGGACACCGAGTATCATGCGCCAGCGCTCGTCGGCGACGTGGTGGAGTTGCTGAGCGGTGGGACGGTCGTCCTCGATGGCACGCTCGGCGGCGGTGGCCACTCGGCGGCGCTGCTCGACGCCGGCGTGTCGCGCGTCATCGGCGTCGATCGCGATCCCGACGCGCTGGCGGCAGCGAAGGCGCGGTTCGCGCAACAGCCGCCGGAACGGTTCGCAGCATATCAGGGCAACTACGCCGACCTTGGGGCTATCGCGGCACTTTCGGATTTACGCTTCACCGGTATCCTGCTCGACCTTGGCATCTCTTCACACCAGATCGACGACGCATCGCGCGGCTTCTCGTTTCGAGAGGGCGCGCCGCTCGACATGCGCATGGGTGGCGACTCGCCGCGCACTGCGGCGGCCCTGCTCAACGAGGCCGACGAAGACGAGCTGTTCAAGATCTTCCGCGACTATGGTGACGAGCCGCGCGCCGGTCGCCTCGCGCGCGAGGTCGTGCGTCGCCGCGAGACGAAGCCGTTCGTCACCAGCGACGATTTCGTCGGCGCCATTCGCGCCACGCTCGGCGCTCGCAGTGGCGCGCCGGAGTTTGCGCGCCTCTTTCAAGCTGCTCGCATCGCCGTCAACGACGAGCTGGCCGGCATCGCGCGCGCGCTGCCCGATCTCCGGGACCGTCTCGCACCGGGCGGCATTCTGGCCATCATCGCGTATCACTCCGGCGAGGACCGCCTCGTGAAGCACGCCTTTCGCGCCTGGAGCGAGGACTGCATCTGCCCGCCGAAGCATCCGATGTGCACGTGCGGTGGCGGGCGGTCGCTCGGCACGGTGATCACCAAGCGCGCCATCACCGCACTGCCCGCCGAGACGGCCCACAATCCGCGCGCGCGCAGCGCCAGGCTTCGCGCATGGCAGCGCGCAAGGTAGCCGGCAGTGGACGCGGCAGGCTCGCGCTGCTGCTCCTTGCCTTTCTCGCCATCAGTGGCGCGGTGATCTCGCGCCGCTCCATTGGGATCCGGGGCCAACGGGACGTCCGGGACCTCGACGCGCGTCGCGCGGCACTGGTTGCCGAGCGTCTGCGTCTCGAGAGCGAGATCCGTACGGCAACGAGTCGTGCGCACCTGCAGCCCATCGCCGAACAACGACTGCAGATGCAGGTGCCCGCGGCCAACCAGGTCTTCAACCTCCCGCGTGCCGCGCATGACACGCCCTAGCCGCGTCGGCATCATCCACCTCGGGCTGGCGATCTTTGTCGTCGCACTGCTCGTAGAGACGGCGAAGGTGCAGCTGTGGGATGGCAAGCGACTTTCGGCGATGGGGAAGTATCAGCATAGCACCGAGCGTACGATTCCCGCGCCGCGCGGCAACATCATGGATTCGCGCGGCGAGACGCTCGCGCAGAGCCGTGAGACGGTGAAGCTCGACATCGCGCCGACGGAAGTGCGCGATCTCGGCAAGCTTCGCGTCGCGCTGCAGCGCGCGAAGATTCCGCGCGAATGGGTCGCGCGTGCGACGGACGGATCGCGCAAGTGGGTCTCGCTTCCTGGCCGCTATCTCGCCATCGACGTCGCAGCGCTGATCGCGATGCGCGGCGTGTACGCGACGCCGATCATCGAGCGCGCCTATTCGTTCTCGGAAGGAACTCGTCGCCTCATAGGACGCGTCGACGCTGACGGCAAGGCGGTGGATGGCATCGAGCTCGCGCTCGATTCGCTGCTCCGCGGCAGGCCGGGCGCCGCCACGGTGATGAAGGACGCGCGTGGCCGACGGTTCGAGTCGCCCGACTCGCCTCCGACGCCGCCGGTGCAGGGCAACAGCGTGATGCTCACGATCAATCAGGAGTTGCAGGAGATCGCTGAGCGCGCATTGGTCGACGCCGTGGAGAAGATGGGTGCAGAAGGGGGCGATGTCGTCGTCGTCGATCCAACGGACGGCGAAGTGCTCGCCATGGCAAGCCACCGTTCCGATCCGCGCAACACAACGAGCACTGCGCTCACCGAACCATACGAGCCGGGCTCCACGCTCAAGCCATTCATTGCCGCCGTGTTGCTCCAGGGCAACAAGGCGCGCGAGACAGACGTCATGCCGACGTACGGCGGCACGTTCACGATCAATGGCCGCACGATCACGGATGACCACAAGGCGAAAGAGTACACACTGGCCGACGTCCTTCGCTTCTCGAGCAACATCGGCATCGTGCAGTTCGCGCTCAGGCTCTCGCCGCGCGAGGAGTACGAGGCATTGCGCGACTTCGGCTTCGGCACTCCGACGGGAGTCACCTATCCGGTGGAGGCGGCCGGTACGCTGCGTCCGCCTAACGGTTGGTCGAAGCAGTCGGCGAACTCGCTGGCCATGGGTTACGAGATTGCCGTCACGCCACTGCAACTCGTGTCGGCGTACGTCGCGCTGGCGAATGACGGCGAGCTGCTCGAGCCCACGCTGGTGAAGGAAGTTCGCGCGCCAGACGGCACGGTTTTATACAAGCACCAGCGTCGCGTCGTGCGGCGCGTAGTCTCCCCCGCGGTGGCCCGCCGCGTGCGTGAGATGCTGCTCGGCGTCGTCGAAGGGGGAGGCACCGCGAAGCGCGCGGATCTTGGCAGTTTCTCCCTGGCCGGCAAGACGGGCACGGCGCGCCGCACGGTGAATGGCCGCTATGAGATCTCGCAGCACATTCCGACCTTCGTCGGACTGTTTCCCGGCGACAACCCACAGTTCGTGATCCTCGTGAAGATCGACAATCCGAAGGGCGCCTACATGGGTGGCCTGACGGCAGCGCCAGTCACGAAGGCTGTGCTCCAGGCGGCGCTGGCGTCGCGCAATGCAGCGCTCGACCGCCGCAGCCTCGCGACGAGTCGTCGCCCAGGCAAGGTCGATTCCGTTCCCGCAGAGCTCAACCTCGCGGTGGCCACGCGGGCTCGCGCGGAGACGACCAGCACTGCGCAGCGCGAAGCATTGCGCATCGCGAAGGAGGCGGCCGAGGAGGACAGTGCGGGGACGACGCCATTCGTGGCGAGCATTCCGGCTCCGCCGCCGCCGAAGACGGTGCTGGCGGCACGCGTCGTTCCAGATGTCCGAGGACTCCCGCTGCGTCAGGCGGTGCACGCGCTGCACGCCGCAGGATTCCGGGTTGCGCTCATCGCGGGTGGCTCGGGCGAGACGAATCCCGCCGCGGGTGTGCTCGCGCCGGCCGGTTCGCTGATTCATCTCGCGGGAGCGCGATGACCCAGGTTCGCTTGCAGTCCATCGCCGACGCGCTGCGGCGAGCCGGACTTCTCGTGTCGGAGCAGGGTGCGCTGCCGCAGATGGTGGAGTCGATCACCGACGACAGTCGCGCGGTGAAATCGGGGGCACTCTTTCTCGCCGTGCGGGGCTCGCAGCAGGACGGCCACACGTACCTGCCGAAGGCGGAGCAGGCGGGCGCCTCCGTCGCGGTGGTGGACAATGCGTCGCTCACGATGCTGCCCACGCTCGTCGTGAGCGACACGCGACGCGCGGCGGCGATTGCGGCATCGGCGTTTTACGGATATCCGGCGCGTCAACTTCGACTCGCGGCAGTCACCGGCACAAACGGCAAGACGACCACGGTGGGCATGTTGCGCCACCTGCTCGACAGGCCCAGCGAACGCAGCGCATCGATCGGCACGCTCGGCGTGTTGCTGGGAAGTGACGGTGCGCCGATGGACGGAGGTGGCGGGCTGACCACACCCGGTCCCGTCGAGCTGCAGCGCGTGCTGCGTGCCCTCCACGATTCCGGCGTGCGGACCGTCGCCATGGAGACGTCATCGCATGCGCTGCATCAGGGACGCGTCGAAGGACTGGTGTTCGAGGCGGGCGTGTTCACGAACCTCACGCGCGACCATCTCGACTATCACGGTACGATGGAGGAGTACTTCGCCGCGAAGGCGCTGCTCGTCGCGCTGATCGCCAGTCACGGTGCCGCAGTGGTGAATGCGGACGATTCTGCCTGGGAGTCACTGCCGCCAGCGCCGCGCACAATCCGCTTCGGTCTTCGCGAAGGCGCGGACGTCTACGCGCACAACATCGTCTACACGCCGCGCGGCAGCATATGGACGCTGGTCATTGGCGCGGAAGTACACACCGTGCATCTCCCGCTCATCGGCGACTTCAACATCGCGAACGCACTGGCTGCCGCGGGGTCGGCGTGGGCCATGGGTGTGACACCGACCGACATCGCGGAGCGACTGACGTCGATGCCGCAGGTGCCGGGCAGGCTCGAGATCATCAGCGAGCAGCCGACCGTGCTGCGCGACTATGCACACACGCCCG
>JAQBPV010000273.1 GCA_028287345.1 Gemmatimonadota bacterium | reverse complement strand
CTCACCTATCTCGAGCCGTTCGCTGAATCTTTGGCCAGTCGAGTCCTCATGCTGAAGGGCGTGACGTGGTGTCGCGTTGCCGTGCGAAAGCCGCAGGTCGCACTCGGAGGGCCACTCGCCTTCGCGCAGGTGGCTGTGGAGTGGACGCGTGTCTGAGATCGCCTTCATCGCGCTAGGCGCCAACCTTGGCGATCGGGGGGCGAATCTCGCCGCCGCGCGCGCTGCGCTGTCGATGGTGCCTGGCGTAGAGCTGCTCGCTGCGTCGAACGTCGAGGAGACGATCCCTCTCGGCGCACTCGTGCAGGGCCCGTATTTGAACCAGATGCTCGCTGTGGCCACGACGCTCGATCCACTCGTGCTCCTGGCGCGACTACAACGCATCGAGCGCCAGCTCGGTCGCGTGCGCACGCAGCGTTGGGGCGCTCGCACGATCGACCTCGATATCGTGCGGTTTGGTGAGCGTTCATTCCAGTCGCCCTCGTTGGTGCTTCCGCATCCGGGCCTTCCGCATCGCGCGTTCTGGCAAAGGGAAGTCGTGGAGCTGGAGCGGCTCCTGGGAGCGGCAGCATGAAGGCGCCGATCGTCGACCTGCCGTCGTGGGCGCAGGTGAGTGAAAAGCGTCGCGCGCACATCGGGCGTGTGACGGCAGTGCTCGACGAGTGGGCCGCGCAGTTGAAGCTGAAGAAGGCAGAGGCACTCGCATGGCACGATGCGGGGTTGTTGCACGACGCCTTGCGCGATGCGCCCGAGGAGATGCTGCGCGAGCTTGGCGGCGATCTGCCCGGCTTCGAGCTGGACATGCTGCACGGCCCAGCCGCCGCAGAATTCTTGCGACGTCAGGGCGAGACGCGCACCGACCTGCTCGACGCCATTCGCTATCACACCGTTGGCTCATGCGAGTGGGGCCGGCTGGGGAGAGCGCTGTACATGGCAGACTATCTCGAGCCCGGCCGCAAGTTCTCGCGCGCCGATCGCGCGTATCTCGCCGTGCAGGTGCCACACGACTTCGATGGTACGTTTCGTCAGGTGGTTCGCGCTCGACTGGAGTGGTCGCTCCGCGAAGGCATGCAGCTCTACCCCGAAACTGTGCAGCTCTGGAACCAGGTCCGATGAAGCGTGGGCCGGTGCTGTCGATCGTGTTGTTGACGTTCGCGATGCTCGCGGGTGGCGCCTACGCGATGCGCGCGCGACGCGGAGGCGCGACGATCGTTCCGTCGCCCGTGCATGCGGACCTGCCTCGTGCTCCTGAAGGCGTTCGCGTTCGCGTGCAGGTGATCAACACGACACGCACTCGCGGACTCGCCCGCCGCGCTACGCGTGTGCTACGTGATCAGGGATTCGACGTCGTCGAGATGACCACCGCCGGGACTGCACGAGACACGACGTTGGTGCTCGACCGATCGGGACATCCAACGTGGGCAGCGTCCGTCGCGAAAGTGCTGGGTCCGGCCGCGCGCTCAGAATCGCAACCGGACAGCTCACGCTACCTGGACGTCACCGTGCTGCTCGGCAGCGCTTGGCGCGCGCCGGCCCAGCCGCTCAACCCGTAGCTGTCCGCACGCGGCCGCGATGTCCATGCCGCGGCTCTTCCGAACGGCGACTTCGACATCGCGGTCGCGCAGCAAGCGCGCGAAACGCGAGATCTCGTTGCCCGACGTCGGCACGAATCCCTGCGAACCGCCTGGATGCAGCGGAATCAGGTTGACGAACGCTCGGCACTCGCGCGCGAGTTGTGCGAGCTGACGCGCCTGCTCGATGCCGTCATTCACGCCGCCGAGCATCACATACTCGAACGTGACGCGGCGATCGAACACCTTGGCCGCTTCGATTACTTCGGCGAGCGGGAACTTCGTATTGATGGGCATGAGCTGCTGACGCAGCTCGTCGCTCGGCGCATGGATCGAGATGGCGAGGCGGAACTGCTCGGGGCGCTTCCCGAGTGCGATGATGCCCGGCAGTACGCCAACGGTGGAGATGGTGATGTGTCGTGCACCGATGCCAAGCGCGCGCGGGTCGTTGAGCAGCGTGAGCGTGGGGTCGACGGCCTTCCAATTCATCATCGGTTCGCCCATACCCATGAACACGATGTTCGTGATCTCGATGGGTGGGTCGAGCAAGCGCATCTCACGGACCTGGCCGGCGATCTCGTAGACCTCGAGGTTGCGCGAGAAGCCCATCGCACCGGTCGCACAGAAGGCGCATTTGAGCGCACAGCCGGCCTGCGACGAGATGCACAGCGTGGTGCGTCCGCCGTCAGGAATGGAGACTGCCTCGATCGCCTCGCCATCGTGAAGACGAAAGAGGAACTTCTGCGTGCCGTCCTTCGACTCCTGCCGATACGAGAGCTCGAGCCGCGGCAGCGTGAACCGTTCGTCGAGCGCCGCACGCAGCGCTGCGGGGAGCTCCGTCATCGCCTCGAACGACGGCGCCGGGTTCGCCCAGAGGCGGCGAAGCACCTGACCGACGCGGTACGACGGCTGACCGAGCTCCGTCATCGCCACGGCTAATTTCGCCTCCGCATCGGCGGGGACGAGGTTCAGGAGATTCTCACGCTGCATCATCGGGCTAACACTCTTGGAATGACAGTCGACAACAGGAATTGATAGGAGGCGCCCAGACCCGCGGTGCCGTCCTCGCGCGCGATGCCCACCAGATAGTGGGAATATCGCACACCCACCCCCAGCCTGAGCCGGGTGGTGGTCGAGCCGAACGAGGTCTGTCGCGCAACTCCGCCGCGAAGGTCCATCAGGCCGACACGCCCGGAGCCGTAAACGAAGCTCTCGGTGGCGCCACCCTCGTCCCGCTGATACGAAACGCCGGCGCGGGAATCGGTTCCCGCGCCACGAGGTAAATACCCCTCGACCGCCCCAATGGCGCTCGCTCGCTCGAATTTGCGCGACGGCGACAGCAGGAAGCTCGAAATGGCGGCGCGAAATGGGAGACCAGCGGGCCGATCAACGGTGCCACCTACGTCGAACGAAGTGGCGCGACCGCTCGTCCGATCGACTGTTCCAGTGCGGCGACGCATCGCCACGCCGATCGTCGCCGGTCCGCGCTCGGCCGCAACGACACCGGAAATAATCATGGACGAGTAGGGAATCGCGTCGCCGAGGGACTGCGGATCCGTGTCCGTGCGTAGGATGTCCCCCACGTCCGACTGGGCGAACGACAGGCCGGCGGTGATGCCAGACCGAATCTGATACGCCGCCGTTCCGATCCGTGCGGAGACGCCCTGCTCGATGGGCGATTCAAGTGCTGCAGCGGAGAACAGCGCGCGCTCGCCCGGTCGGAGGGCGATCGTCGCGGGATTCCAGAAGCCACCTCCCGCCGCCGTGGCGAGCGCGGGCGCTTCGGCGAGCGTTCCAAGCGGGAATGTGAAGAGGTCGCGGCCAGGCACCTGCTGCGCCTGCAGCGGGCTCAGCGCTGCGGCGGCCGCGACGGCGGCGAACGTCAAGCGGCACATGAAGTTGAGCTTACCCGGAGAGAAGACGCCACGCAACCGCTCCGCTACCGGAGGGTCCGCTGTCGGGATAGCTTTCTCCGTCTGAATGCGCACCCTGCACACGCGTTGAAACTCCATGCAAACCTGCCGCCCTCGCCACCGAAGGGCGGTGCGCCGCGCGTAGTGCGACCCAGATCGGTCGCGGCATGGTCTCGCATCCCGAGCCGCCGCGCGCAGCCAGCGCCGCGCTCTCGTCACTTCATCCCCTCGTAATGCCTGAGTCTTCGCTCGCCACGAGCCTTCGTTCTCATCCCTGCGGTGCGCTTCGCGTCGAGCACGTTGGGCAAACGGTGCGTCTCGGAGGCTGGGTGCATCGGTCGCGTGACCTGGGCGGACTCGTCTTCCTCGATCTGCGCGACCGCGCCGGTCTCGTGCAAGTCTCCTTCGACCCCGGTACCGCCGGCGCCGACACGAGCGCGCTCGCCGCATCGATCGGCGCCGAGACAGTCGTCGTCATCGAGGGCACGGTTGCCGAGCGTCCGCAGGCGATGAAGAACGCCGACATGGCCACGGGTGCGATCGAAGTGCGCGCCACATCGCTGCGTGTCGTTGGCCCGGCCGTGACACCGGCCATTCCGGTTGCGCGCGGAAAGAGCGCAGAGCTTCCGGCGGAGGAACTGCGACTCAAGCATCGCCATCTCGATCTGCGCCGCGACGATCTGCAGCGCAACCTCGTGTTGCGCCATCGGCTCATGCAGACGACGCGGCGCTTCCTGTCGGACATGGGCTTTCTCGAGATCGAAACGCCGATCCTCACCAAGCCTACGCCAGAGGGAGCGCGCGACTATCTCGTGCCGAGCCGCGTGCATCCAGGCGAGTTCTATGCGCTCCCACAGTCGCCGCAGATCTACAAGCAGCTGCTGATGGTGGCCGGCTACGATCGCTATTTCCAGATCGCGCGTTGCTTTCGCGACGAGGACCTGCGCGCGGATCGCCAGCCGGAGTTCACGCAGATCGACGTCGAGGCGTCGTTCGTGACGCAGGAAGACATCGTCGACATCGCGGAGGAGATGATCCGCGCGCTGTGGATCGAAGGAGGAAGCTCCGTTCCCGATGGCCGGGTGCGTCGGATGACGTACGCCGATGCGATGGAGCAGTACGGCATAGACCGGCCAGACCTGCGATACGGCCTTCAGATCGAGAACGTGAGCGACGTCTTTCGCGGCGCCGAGTTCGTCGTGACGAAGACAGCGTTGGACGCGGGTGGTCGGGTGCGCGGCATTCGCATTCCAGGCGGCGCGGCGCTGTCACGCAAGCAGGTGGACGAAATCGAAGCTGTGGCGAAGAGCGCAGGCGCGGTTGGTCTGCTCCGTCTCAAGCGCGTGAACGGTGTGCTCGAGGGGCCGCCGGCGAAGTTTCTCGCCGATGGTGCCGGCGACGGGCTCAATCTCGCCGAGGGCGAGCTTGGGTTGTACGTCGCCGCGGCGGACCACATCTCGAATCCGGCGCTCGATCGTGTTCGACAGGACGTCGCGTCGCGGATGAATCTCGTACCATCCGGCGTGAACGAGTTCGTCTGGGTGATGGACTTTCCGATGTTCGAGCGCAATCCGGAGACGGGCGCGCTCGCCGCGGTGCATCACCCGTTCACCGCACCGAATCCCGACGACCTGGCGCTGCTCGAAAGCGAGCCGTGGAAGGCGCGCGCGCTGGCGTATGATCTCGTGCTGAATGGAACGGAGTTGGGCGGGGGAAGTATTCGTATCAGCGATCCCACCGTGCAGGCGAAGATCTTCGGCCTGCTCGGTATCGACGACGCGACGGCGCAGACGCGGTTCGGCTTCCTGCTCGAGGGACTGCGTGCCGGCGCGCCGCCGCATGGTGGCATTGCGTTCGGCTTCGATCGCATCGCCATGTTGCTCGCGGGAGCCACTTCGCTGCGCGACGTCATCGCTTTTCCGAAGACTACCGCTGCGCGCGCACTGTTCGAGGGCGCACCATCGATCGTTCCGCCGAACGACCTCAAGGATCTTCACATCAAACTGGAGTCGTAGCCTTCGTGAGCGACGGTTCAGTCACACAGAGGGTGTCCACCGAGGGAGCGGATATGCTCACCCTCGCGGGCGTGAACGACGGCAACCTCGTCGAGCTCTCGCGTCTGTGCGGCGTGCGCGTGGCGCTGCGCGGTGACGCGATGTCCATCACCGGGCCCGCCGAACTCGTCGAGCGTGCCACGGAGCTGGGACGCCGCATGGTGGAGCGCGCGCGTCAGCGCATGGAGCTCACCCCCGATGACGTCCTCCGCCTGAGCGAGGACGACGGCGGCAGCACCGATGGCAATGGCAGCGGACCGGCCACGAGCGACGGACGCATCGCGCTGCCCGGCGTACGCAAGTTGATCCAGGCCAAGACGTCTGGTCAGGCCGAGTACCTGAAGAAGATTGCGGAGAACGACATTGTCGTCGGCATCGGGCCGGCGGGAACGGGCAAGACGTTCCTCGCCATGGCCGCAGCGGTCGATGCGCTCACGCGAAAGCGAGTCAAGCGCATCATTCTCGCTCGGCCGGCCGTCGAAGCCGGGGAGAGCCTCGGCTTTCTGCCCGGCGACATGCAGGCCAAGGTGGACCCATATCTTCGTCCGCTCTACGATGCGCTCGACGAGATGATGCCGCAGGAGCGCGTGCAGAAGGCGCTCGAGACGCGTGTCATCGAGATTGCACCGCTGGCCTTCATGCGCGGCCGAACGTTGAGCGATGCATTCGTCATTCTCGACGAAGCGCAGAACGCGACGACGATGCAGATGAAGATGTTCCTGACGCGTCTCGGCGTGAATTCGCAGATCGTGATCACGGGCGACAAGACGCAGATCGACCTGCCGAAGCGTGAGGAGTCCGGCCTCATGCAGGTCGAGCGCATTCTGCCGGGCATCGATGGGATTGCCTTTCACTACTTCACGGACGTCGACGTCGTGCGCCATCGCCTGGTGCGTGACATCATCAAGGCGTACGCGGAGGACGGGGACTAGTACGGTGACACGCGTGGTGCAGGTGGCTCGAGAGCAGGTCCGAATGCCAGTGTCGGTCGCCCGCGTGCAACGCGTAGCGGAGTCCGTGCTGCGCGCCGAACGCGTGCGCGACGCGCTCGTCTCGGTCACGTTCGTGTCGGACCGCAAGATGGCGTCGCTCAACTGGAGCCATCTGCAGCACCGGGGTCCGACAGACGTGATCTCGTTCGGCTTTGCGCCGGTAACCACGGGTGCGCCACTCACCGGAGACATCTACATCGCGCCCGGCGTCGCTCGACGTAATGCGCTTGCGCACGGCGCAGGCATCCGCGAAGAGCTGCTGCGCCTTGTCGTACACGGCATGCTCCACGTCATTGGCTACGACCATCCGGTGGACGGCGAGCGCTATGCGTCGCCGATGTGGAAGCGGCAGGAACGACTGCTGCGCGGCGCACTGGTGTCCGCATGAACGTCTCCGCGCTCGTTGTAGCCGTTGGCGCGATTTTGATCGCGACACTCGCGGCGGCCGCAGATGGCGCGCTGCTCGGGGGCGACCCCGAGCCCGAACCAGCACCGCCAGTCGTCGGTGTGCTGCGGAGTCGCGAGCGTGCACATCGCGCGCTCGCGCTGTCACGCGTACTCGTGCACCTCATTGCCGGTGCGGCGATTGCGCGTTTGCTCGGCGTCCAGCGCGGCGACGGCATCACGGGTGCGGCGCTTTCGCTCGGTGCGGCGCTCGTCGTGGTGATCGTCGTCGAAGGCGTCGGGCGCTCGCTCGGCTTCGCGACTGCGCCGCGTTTCATCCTCGCATTCGCGCCGCTCGTACGCGTGCTCGACCTCGTGCTGTCGCCAGTGTTGAGACTCGGCGTGATGCTCGACAACCTGTTCGAGCGACTCATGCCGGCGCCGTCAGTGGAGGAGCGCGCAGAGCAACGCGAGGAGGCCACCGAGCAGTTCCGTCAGGTCGTCGCCGCGGAGGCGGATGTGTCGCGCCAGGAGGAAGCGCTGCTCCACGGCGTGTTCTCGCTCGGCGACACATCGGTGCGCGAAGTGATGGTACCGCGCGTGGACATCGTCGGCATCGACGTCACCACGCATTGGAACGAAGCGGTGGATCGGGTGCGCAGCAGCGAGCATGCGCGCTTCCCGGTGTACGACGATACGCTCGACAACATCACCGGCATCCTCTACGCGAAGGACCTCCTTCCGTTCGTCATCGACGACGACGAGCCGATGCTCGGGTGGCAGACGCTCGTGCGTCCGGCGCAATTCATTCCGACGTCGAAGCCGATCGACGTCCAGTTGCGCGACTTCAAGGCGAGTCGCACGCACATCGCCATCGTGAGCGACGAGTTTGGCGGCACGGCGGGGCTCGTCACCATCGAGGACGTGCTCGAGGAGATCGTCGGTGAGATTCACGACGAGTACGACGTCGAGGAGCCCGAGATCGAGCAGGAGGGCGGGCGCTGTTTCTGGGTGAGCGGCCGAGTGTCGCTGGAGGAGTTGAGCGAGCTGCTCGGACAGAACTTCGTGCAGGACGACGTGAACACGGTAGGTGGCCTGGTCTACGAGGCGTTCGGGCGAGTGCCGCGCGCCGGCGAATCAGCGGTCATCGGCGCGTACAAGCTCGTCGTCGAGCGGGTGCGGGGCCGGCGCGTCGAGCGCGTGTACTTCGAGCGCGTGCATCCGCTCGCGACGACGGCGGCCGAATGAACTCCGCCAACATCCTGCTCGCGCTCTCGGTGCTCACCGTGGCGGCACTCACCGCTGGCGGCATGGCGATGCGCTCGGTGAGCCGCATCTGGCTTCGACACTGGGTGGAGCAACAACTCCGCGGCTCGCGCGCCGCGCTGGCGTACCTCGAGAAGCCACAGCGACTGATCATTGCGTCGAGCGCGACGGTTGCGCTGATCCTCGTGCTGAGCGGCGAGTTGATCGCCAGCGATCACGCGCGCAACCTCGAGGCGCTCGCGATATCACTGGCCGTCTTCGCGATCAGCGTGATCGTCCTCGGGCAGTTGTTGCCGCGCGCCATCGCGCGCCGCTTCGCTCCCACCGTAGCGTCCTTCCTGTCGCCATTGCTCGAAGCGGCGGCGCTCATCGCTGCACCGATCGTCGTCGCGGGCCGTCTCGCCAGTCGGCCATTCGAGAGGAAGTCGCTGGCCGACATGACCGCCGAGCGCGATGTGATCCAGGATCTGCTGCGCGAAGGTGAGCTCGAGGGCGTTGGCGAACGGCAGGAGATGGAGATCATCACCGGCGTGATGGAGTTCGGTGAGAAGACCGTCGGCGACGTCATGATTCCCCGCGAGGAGATCTTCGCCATCGGTCGCGACGCGAGCGCACGCGAGATCGCCGAGGAAGTGGCGACATCGGCGTTCAGCAGGGTGCCCGTGTACGAGGGCTCGCTCGATCACGTGGTGGGAATGATCCACGCGTTCGATGTGCTCAAGCTGCGCGGCGAGCGGGTGCCATTGTTGCGTCCAGTCGCCATGGCGCCAGCGAGCACGCCGTGCAGCGATCTGCTCTTTCGGATGCTGCGCAAGCGCACGCACCTCGCCATCGTGCAGGACATCGAAGGTCACACCATCGGACTCGTGACACTCGAAGACCTGCTCGAGGAGCTGGTCGGCGACATTCGCGACGAGCACGACGAGCCCGCACAGAGTCCTACTCCTTGACCGCCACTCGCACTCCGAAAATGCACGAACGCCTGATTGCTGATTTCGCCGCAGGCAAGAAGGCCGCGCTCGCGCGGGCCATCAGCATCGTGGAGAATCATCGGCCGGGCTTCGAAGAGCTCCTCGCCATCTGGCATTCGCGGCTCGGTCACGCTCGGCGCATCGGCATCACTGGACCACCAGGTGCAGGGAAGAGCACGCTCACGACCGGCCTCACGAAGGCGTATCGCGCACAGGGACTCACGGTCGGCATCATCGCTGTCGATCCCACGTCGCCATTCACGGGCGGCGCGCTGCTCGGTGATCGCATTCGGATGGAAGAGGTCGCGCTCGACCCCGGCGTTTACATCAGATCACTGGCCACGCGTGGCTCGCTCGGCGGACTGTCCGCGGCGACGCGCGAGACGTCCGACGTGCTCGACGCTTTCGGCATCGACCGCATCCTCATCGAGACGGTCGGAGTCGGACAGAGTGAGCTCGACGTCGCGCGCACGGCGGACACCAGCCTCGTCGTGCTCGTGCCCGAGTCGGGCGATTCCATCCAGACGCTCAAGGCTGGTCTCATGGAGATCGCCGACATCTTCACGGTGAACAAGGCCGATCGCCCGGGCGCTGACCGGCTGCGCAACGAAATCGAGGTGATGCTCGGCATGCGCAGCGGTGCGACGATGCGTAACGTGCCCGCTCATCACGGGGTCGATCTTTCACAGAACAATATTGTCAAGCAGGTGCGTGCCGCAGCGAAGAGTGACGATTCAAGTCACTGGACACCGCCGGTGTTGCGTACGGTCGGTGTGAAGGACGAGGGCATCGACGAGTTGGTCGGCGCGCTCGACCGACACTTCCGCTATCTTGAAGACAGCGGTGCCCTGCGCACGCGCCGGCGGGCTCGTCTGCGTGAGCGCGTCGTCGAAGTGGTAGAAGACAAGGCACGCCGTCGGCTGTGGGGCGACGCCGCGACGAATCAATGGCTCGAGGACCGCTTGCCCGATCTCGAAACAGGGGCGGCCACTCCGTTCGCGATTGCGGACGACCTCCTCGCGCGCAGTGTGGACCTTCTGACACGGACATCGGGATGACGTCGATGCGAGAGCTCTCCGAGACGATCGGAGAGCAGCAGGCCGAAATAGAGCGGTTGCGCGAAGAGGTGGCCGAATGGCGCCGCGCGTACGAGAAGGGAAAGAAGCGCGATATCGCCTTCGCAAACTCGGAGCAGGAAGTCGAGCCGCTGTACACGGAGCTCGACGTCGAGCATCACGATGCCGACAAGCTGAGTGTCCCCGGACTCTTCCCGTTCACACGCGGCATCCATCCCACCGGCTATCGCGGCAAGCTGTGGACGATGCGGCAGTTCGCCGGCTTCGGCAGCGCGAGGGACACGAACGAGCGGTTCAAGTTCCTGCTCGGTCATGGCCAGACGGGACTCTCCACCGCGTTCGACTTCCCGACATTGATGGGCTACGACTCCGATCATCCGCGATCGGAAGGTGAGGTCGGCAAGACCGGCGTCGCCATCTCGAGCCTCGCCGACATGGAAGTGTTGTTCGACGGCATTCCGCTTGACGAAGTCTCCACGTCGATGACGATCAACGGGCCAGCGATCATCCTCTGGGCGTTCTACATCGCCGCGGCCGAGAAGCAGGGCGTGCCGAGCGAGAAGCTGCAGGGCACGATCCAGAACGACATCCTCAAAGAGTACATGGCGCAACACGCATGGTGCTTTCCCATCGAGCCTGCGCTGCGCCTCATCGTCGACTGCTTCGAGTGGGGTGCGCAGTACGCGCCGAAGTGGAATACCGTGTCGATCTCCGGTTACCACATTCGGGAAGCGGGTGCGACGGCCGCGCAGGAGCTCGCGTTCACGCTGGCCGATGGATTCACCTACGTCGAGCGCGGCATCGCTCGCGGCCTGAACGTCGACGACTTCGCGCCGCGCCTCTCCTTCTTCTGGGATATCCACAACGACTTCTTCGAGGAGATCGCCAAGCTGCGCGCCGCGCGCCGCATCTGGGCGCGCCACATGAAGGAGCGGTATGGCGCCACGGGCAAGTCGCTGCACATGCGCTTCCATTCGCAAACCGCGGGTGTGACGCTCACCGCGCAGCAGCCGATGAACAACATCGTGCGCGTCGCCTACCAGGCGCTCGCCGCGGTGCTCGGCGGCACGCAGTCGCTGCACACGAACTCGATGGACGAGACGCTCGCGCTGCCCACCGAGCACGCGGTGCAGGTGGCGCTCCGTACGCAGCAGGTGCTCGCGTTCGAGACAGGCGTTCCCAACGTGATGGATCCGCTTGGCGGCTCCTACTATGTCGAAGCGCTGACGGATCAGCTCGAGACGGAAGCCGAGGCGATGTTCGCCGAGATCGAGACGGTGGGCGGCGTCGTGCAGGGGCTCGAGCAGGGCTGGTTCCAGCGCAAGATCCACGAGTCGGCCGCGCGCCAGCAGTGGGAGATCGAGCAGCAGAGTCGCGTGATCGTCGGCGTGAACGAATTCCTGTCCGAGGGTGATGCACTCGACATCCCGCTCCTGAAGATCGGCGAAGAAGTGGACCGCGAGCAGCGCGCTCGGCTCGCGAAGGTCCGTGGCGAGCGGGATCAGGCGCTGTGCGATGCGCGTCTCGACAAGCTGCGCACCGCAGCGCGCGGGACGGAGAACGTATTTCCGCACATCCTCGATTGCGCGCGTGCCTACTGTACGCTGTTCGAGATCAGGCGCGCGCTCGAGGACGTGTTCGGCGCGTATCGCGAGCCGGTGTTCTTCTGACCACACGGAAGCGTTCGGCGCGAGGATCGGGAGCGGCGCGCAACGCCGCCACCTCAAACAAGATCCGCCAATCGGCGACACCCGATTGGTGGGAGTCGTACTTCGACGCCCACTATCTGCTCGAGTACGAACCCATCTTCACCGAGGAGCGCGACAGGCACGAGGTCGCGCGGCTGATGGACGTGCTCGCGCTCCCAGCTGGCTCGCGGATCCTCGACGTGCCGTGTGGGCAGGGACGGCACGCCTATCCCTTGGCGGAAGCTGGTTATCAGGTGGAGGGACTCGACTATTCGAAGCCCCTGATCGACAAGGCACGGGCACGCGGCACCGGACCTCAGCTCAAGTACACCATCGGCGACATGCGAAAGTTGCCGGCGCGATGGACGAACCGCTTCGATGCTGTCGTGAATCTCTTCACGTCATTTGGCTTCTTTACCGCGGCATCGGACGACGCGCGGACCATCGGCGAGTTCGCGCGCGTGCTCAAGCCAGGTGGTGTGCTCGTGTGGCACGGCGGCAGCCGCGATGGCGTGATGGCAAAGTTCCTCTCGCGCGACTGGTGGAAGTCCGACGATGGTACGATGATCGGCCACGAGCGGGCCTTCGATCCGTTGTCGGGCATCCTGTCGATCGATACGGCGTGGGAAGGCCCGTCCGGCAGCGGCACGCGGTCGCACCGCATTCGTCTTTACACGGCGTCGCGGCTCGCCGAGCTCTGTCTCGATGCAGGGCTCGTCGTCGAGGAAGCGTACGATGGTTTTCGCGACCGGCCGCTCACGCGCCGGTCGGGCGAGATGATGCTCGTGGCGCGGAAGGGTCTCTAGCGTTGGCGCGCGCCAGGCAGACCATCAGCCTGACGTACCAACCGGTCGCGACGTCTGAAATCCATTGCTGTACATCGCGGTGTCCGGCCGCTGCTGCCTCGATGCGTTCGGCGCCAACCGCGCATGTACGTTCGTGAACATCTCCGTGAGCGTCGTGGGGTTCACCACACTGAGATGCGAGCCGGGCCGGAACACACACCGCGCATGCGGGGCATACTTGTGCACCGTCGTGAGAATCGTCTCGTGCGGAATCCCCTGCCAGTAGCCGTCGTTCTGGGCGATCAACACTTCGGCGGGACCATTCCACGGCCGCGTGATGAGCGACGACACGTGTTGCGCGATGAAGCCGAGCTGCGTGGTCGACACGTACGCCCACTTCACGCCGTAGCAGACGAAGCGTGACTCGATATCGGCCTTCTCCAGCCACCGCTGCTGATGGCCTTCACGCCACGGGAAGGTCGCCACGACCTCGGGATTGAACCGCTTCAGCGAATTGTGATTCGGATACGCGAACCACTCGTAGCCGTGTGTCTCCACACCGTTGAGCGGATAGAAGAACTTCTGCCACTTGGTCGGGAGATACTTGTCCGGCGCACACGCCACCCACGCCAACTCGACGCGGGACTCCAGCTCACCCGGTGCGAACGTGCTCGCGACGGCGAGGAAGTCGTACACGCCGTTGCTCGAGCACGTGACGATGATGCGATCGAACCGCTCGAGCAGCGCAACGAGATCGGCGCGCAGCCTGGCGAGCTTCTCGTCCGTATTCTCGACGGTGTACTTGTCCCAGATGGGCGCTCGCGCCGAGAACGACGGAATGAACAACGCCTTCATGGCGATCTGCGCACCGAACACGCGCGTCACGCTCGGCAGCGCCAGCCGCATTTGGCCCGGCGTGCCGCTGATGCCGGGGACGAAATACATGCCGTACTCGGCGACGTTCGGATTCCCGATCTCCGCGACGTCGTCGTAGTACTGGCGATAGTCGTTGAGCGAGTCGAGATAGGCCTTGAGAAACGTCGGCGCAAACCGCCCTACCGCCTTGGTCTGAATGGGCGGCTCAGCCGGGACCTTAGAGTGACGCCTTCCGATGCGCAAGCTCCTTCTTCAACACGTCATGCGTGCGGTCGATCAGGCGTCCACGGATGTTAAACAGTCCGCCCGGCAGGTGATCGAATCGCTTTCGCTGCACGACGATGTAGTACACTCCCTTGCCGTTCGGCGCGTCGGGCTTGTCGAGGATCGTCGTCAGGGTGAATGCGCCGAGGAAGTAGTGGCTCGCGTAGAGCTGCTTGGCGCTCACGAGCGACAGCGGGGAACTCGGCGGCGAGTAGATCGAGACGTGGTTGATGCTGAGGATCGGCCGCATCCGATCCATCTTGTCGTTCGACCAATAGATGGCGTCCGTGACGCCGGGCAGTGATCCGCTCGGGTAGCTCGCGAGATACTTCTGAAACGTCGGGACGTAATCGAACAGATAGGGCGATTCCGCGAGCAGGCCCTTGAAGATGTCCGCCGTGCTCTTGCTCTCTTTCTGGTCGCCGTAGGAGATCATCGCGGCCGTCCCGCCGCGCCGGTAGTTGTTGACGTACACGGCGGATTCGCGGCGCACCATGCTCTCCACCTGCGCGCGCGCGTTCGGCGAGTTCCAGTCGATCCCCTTGCCGAACTCCTCGATGTTCTCGGCGGGCATCTTCACGTCGCACTCGCCGGGACGGCAGCCCTTGATGATGTCGAAGTCACCGCCGTCGATCGTGAAGGAGGTAACGTCCGTCGCTACAGCCGGCGTGGAGAACATCCCGAAGGCGGTGCGGCCGGGCGAGCGCAGGAAGTTCGGCAGGTCGCGCACGCGCTTGACCACGTCGTCGCGCGATGAGTTGATCGCGACGATGCCGAAGAGTGCCACCTCGTCCCTGTCGGCAGAGTTGAGGACCTTCGTGACGACCTCACCTCGCTTCGCCTGCTCGACCTCCGAGGGCGACAGGCCGATGTACTTCGACAGGAACTTCGCGGGCTCGCCGGGTGGAACCGTCGCCCCCTGCGCCGCCGCAGACTCGCCCAGTGTCACCGCGACGAGCGAGGCAAGCAACGCCGTCGCCAGTCGACCACGGACCACACGCGCGCTGTCCAACCTGGTCGGCCTCCAGAGAAATGGTCCCCGTTCGCGAATATACCGGTGCGGGACCGAGGGGTAAGTAGATGTGCGTTCGTCGAGAATCAGCGCACCGCCGGCGAGGGAATCTCGTCGGGGGTGGTGGGGTCCGCGCCGAATGGCTGTCCGGCGCGCGACCTTAGGTG
>JAQBPV010000224.1 GCA_028287345.1 Gemmatimonadota bacterium | reverse complement strand
CCGTCCGTGGTGCCGCAAACTCGCGGAAGCTCGCGTAGTCGCCGCTCGCCAGGAACGGCTGCACGAAGAGCTGCATCGTGATCTCCGGACGAATCGTCCAGTTCACGCGCGTCTCCATCGACAGCGTTCGCGTCGTGATGTAGCCGAACACATATCGCGATCCGCTAAATGCCGTGGCTGTCGGGTCCTTCACCGTCGTCACGTACTGCGCCGCATCCTCCGACCACTCCCAGCTCGGCGACAGTTGGATGAACACATTGCCCGCCGGCTTGATCGCGACACCCGGGCTCAAGCTCCAACTCTTCGTGCCGTCGAAGCCCACTCCCACTCCGTTCTGGATGTTCCACACCGCGCGGCCGCGTGGATCGGTCGAGACGCCGAGTTGGTAGTAGTTGGATCCGACGGCCCCGAGCACCGGACCACCCCGGCTGAGGCGATCATCATTCACTGAATGGGTGTGACCCCAATAGGCGCGCATCACCCAATAGTTGTTGAACTCGACACTGTTGAATGCGTATTGCTCGAGATCGGTGCGCAACCCGTCGTAGTTGTACTGTTGCTGACCGCCGTAGCTGAGAAAGGCGGAGCGATAGAAGCGACCGGGCGTGAGCCACTGATGCGCCAGGTTTCCATTCATCCAGCGGTAGTCCACTCGGCTGATGATCGAGAGGTCGTTCACCTCGAAGCCCGGACTGCGCCAGTTCTGCTGAAGCTCCCAGATCCAGTTGCCGCTCTCCTTGGCAAGGCGCGTGTAGAGGCCGTAGCCGCGCATCGACGTCGCCGTGGTGTCGTAGCGCGTCGAGAAGAGTCCGTCCGACGTCACCTCGCGATCTGGGCGCTGGTAGTAATGCGTAGCTGATCGCTGTGTGAGGGCGATGGCCTGAGGCGTGCCACGAACGTCCGACGCCATGAGCGTTCCGCGCCAGCGGTAGACACGGTTGCTCCAGCTGTGACTCCAATCCATGCCCAGCGCTGTCGCATTGTTGCGCAATCGGTTGGTCAGCACGGTGTCGCCGTCGAGTGCACGCACCGCAGAAGTGGCGATGCCGCCCACCGTTGTCGCGCCACCACGAAACTCCTTCTTCACTCGCTCAACGAAGTAGTTGGACAAGGGCTCTACCGTTTGCGTGCGCTCGGGTCCGCCCAGCTTCGTCACGAAATGCGCCTGCTCTCGATTGGTGAGGGCATCCATGATGCCGATCGTATACCCGTTTTGTGTCCGGCCCGTGATCTTCGCGGCGCCGAGGATGGTCGCGTCGTCCGGCGTGTCGGAGTACGCGGCGGACCCGCTTACGAGTCCGTTGAGTTGCGGAGGACGCCCGATGCGCCGCGAGTAGAATGCGCTGAGGCTCGACGTGTTGTTGCAGTTGATGCAGCTCAATCCACCGAAACTGAATGCGCTGCGGTTCGCGATGAAGAAGGGTCGCTTCTCGTCGAACGACACCTCGTACGCGGAGAGGTTCAGAAGTGCAGGATCCACCTCGACCTGGCCGAAGTCAGGATTGATGGTCGCATCGAGTGTGAGGCTCGACGTCAGGTTGTACTTGATGTCGGCGCCGGCGTTGACGTTGGTCGTCGTGCTGCCGCGATACGGATCGCGCGGGTCGGCGTACTTGAACTGGCCGCGCGACACCACGTACGGAAGCAACTCCGCCTGTCTCGGTGTCTTGGCGATCGCCAGGCCCTCGAGGTGCCCGTAGTAGGCCGGTCCTCCGCTCTCGTTGCGCCGGCGGAACGACCACTGGTCCTGCTCGTTCAGCCGGTCGACGAAACGCCAGAACTGCAGGCCCCATGTCTGTACCGGCTGGCTCGAAAAGCGAAGCTGCGAATACGGAATGCGAATCTCCGCCGTCCAACCATCGGCAGTCACCTGCGTGGCGCCTTCCCACACCGGGTCCCAGGAGGGGTCGCCGTTGAATTGGTCACCGCGTACACCTGCCGGGTTGATCTCGAACCACACCTCGTCGAGATGGTTGTGGTACGGGTCGAGCACGACGGCGATCTTGTCGGTGGTCAGTGAGTTGAACGAGCCATTGTTGCCGTTTGCGGCGAGCAGCTGGTCGCGTCTCGCCAGCGGCGCGCGGATGCCGGCTACACCGAGCGGCTCACTCATGCGAGCGCCGACGTAGAGCGCGTCATCATCGTAGAGAATGCGAATCTCGGTCGCGAGCGTCGCCGCTGCGCCCTCGTCGGGACGCGACTGTCGCAGCTGCGTGATCGGCGTCGCGGCGGCCCACGCGCTTTCGTCGAGCTTGCCATCGACCGAGATGTGCGCGGTGCGGCGCGCGCCTGTGGCTGATGGTACCGGGGCTTCGGGAGCGTGCGTCTGCGCGGCCAGCGGGACTGCGACGACGAGGGCGGCGAACGCGCGGCGCATGACGCGCCTGGACGGAATGAAGGACATGATCGGCGGGTGGGGGCAAGCGGTGACTCTTGCCTTGGACTACCGCGCCGAGTTGATGGTTTGAATGCCCCTGGAATGAGCGAAGCCAAACAGGAGCGAATGCAAAGCACTAGAAATTGAAATCGCTTGTCGACTGCAAAGTGCGTTGGACGACGTTGGCGCGACACTCGGACGCGCGCTCTTGAACGCCGCCTCCGGGATTGATACTGTGCCATACAAAGCGCTTGGTCCCTCGACTGAAGGGATCGACTGAAGAAGTGCGCGGCGTCAGGCCAGCGCCGGAGGCGATCATGTGGAAGTGGCAGCGACGCATTCGCGGTGCAATCGGGATGGCCCTCACCTGGGCAGCAGCCTTGTTCGCTGTGGGCCTCGTGCCGCGTTGGGTGTTTGGCGTCCATACCGACGTCCCGATCCCTCTCGTCTTCGGCGTATTCGGCTTCATTGCCGGGGTCACGTTCTCTGCGCTCCTCATGTTGACAGATGGCCGTCGCAGGTTCGAGCAGCTATCGATTCGGCGCTTTGCAGGGTGGGGTGCGATTGGCGGCCTTCTGCTATCGGCCATCTGGGCCAATGCGGTGTCCCTTCGCCTGGGAGAGGTACTGGCGATCGCACCCACGTTCGCGCTTGCTTGCGCCGTCTGCGCCTCTGGTTCGCTCGCTGTGGCCAGGCGAGCGGTAAGGCGAGAACTGCCCGACACCCGTGGGAATATCGCCGAGCCCGAACTCACCGACCACGAGAAGCGGAACCTGCTTGGAGGCGGCCACTAGCTCGGCGCTTGGCTCCAGTTCGCGAATCATGGAGGCGCGAGTGACGTAAGCTCGCCGGCGCCACCAAAGACTAGGGCGCTCGTAAGGCTCGGACGTCGCGAAACTTGGCGTTGTTCCGAAGTCGCAATTCACCAATGAGGCTGTCACTGCGAACCCTGAAGTGCCAGACCCCCTGCGGTATAGTGCAACTGAGATCTCCATTTGTCGGCACGAGATAGCAGGTGAGGACGCCCATCTCCTGTTCCTCGCCACGTACGATTTTCCGCGCGTCCAGTGTCAGGCTGTCCACTGCCTTCAGGCGCGCAATCCGATAGACGACGATCTCGTCGTTGCAGGCTGATGGGCGAATCAGGCATGTGGACGTGCCGCGCCAGACGCCCACCGGGGTCGCGTCCGTCGACTGTTGGGGTGGCGTTTGCGCGGTCGCGGCGCGCGCGAGCAGGGCAGCGACGGCAACGCCGGTAAGCTGAATTCGCACGTTAGATGGCGCGCGCGCGATCTATCCGCGGCTCGCGGCGCCAGGTAAGAAAGGATCGCAGCGACGGCGCGACTAACTCGATGTCACCACCATCATGATAGTGCACAAACACCTGCCCGTCGCCGTCCGGCAATTCACCCAACTGGACATAAAACGGGTCCCCGAACTCATTTGTGGCGAACGAAAATGACCCGCGAGGGATGCTCTCGAGGGCAGGCGTGAGAGCCTCGGCATCAGCCGGATTGAATTGATTCACGTTCCATGCTGTATTGGGATCATCGCCCCGACTTGGATCGAAGATGAGAAGATCATCGCTCATCACGAGTTCGTGATCGGAGTACAGGTCGCGCAAAACGCTGGGCACTGGATGGCCAAGCGCTGCCTCCACAACGTGCCACTGTGGGTTGCGCATGCGGATGAGAACCGCGGCCTGCTCCGTGCGCCGCGCCTCATCGCGCGAGGCCTTGCCGCGAAGTAGCCAATCAAGCAGAGCCATACGATCCGAGAAAGATTGTCGCCATCTAACACCCAAGTTCAGCTGCAACGGATTCAAACGAGACTGCGCGCGAAGCGCGCACACATCAATAGCCATCCTTTGTCAGCTGCAACGTGCGTTAGGCAGTGCGGCGCTCAGAAATCGACCTGCTCCACAGGCGCCAAGTTGCTGCAACAGCAAGCGCTATCGCATAAGGTAGGTGCGGCGAGTAAGGGGCGAACCAAGCGCCGCGCTGACCACGACGGCGATCACGACGAGCGATGCCAAGGCGTCAACGGCGAAACACTCCACGAAGCTGTGGCGGGCGTCTTCACGTGGCGCCGACCTGCTTCCTCATGAGAGCGGAGTCTTGCACGGGGCGAATTTCGACGCAGCCGGTCCGCGTCCAGGGAAACGTCGCCCCGATCCGCACGGCTTCGTCCATGTCTTCCGCCTCGATGAGATTGAACCCCGCGATGATCTCCTTCGTTTCGGCGAACGGGCCGTCGTGAATGGTCTGCTTCCCGTTGCGAACGCGCACCGACTTCGCCGCCGTCGTAGGCCCAAGAATCTGCGAGTCGAGCAACTGCCCCTGTTTGCGCAGGTCATCGGCGTGTTCGATGCAACCACGCATCGTGTCGCTGAACTCGCGCGGGCTCAGCTCTTCAAGCAGGGACTCGTCACTGTAGATGAGGACAACGAACTTCATAGGATGCTCACCGTTGAGTCGATACGGAGTGATAAACCGATGACACCAATCCGCGACTCATCGGGGACGTCTCATCGGAGCGTGTGCCTGGCTAACGCTTCAATTCAGCTGCAAGCACACTACAACCATTGCGGCGAAGCCGCATCGGAAAAGTGCTTGTCAGCTGCGACGTTCGTTCGGCCGCATTGCGAAACCATTCTACTTACGGCGTTCATGCGATCGATGAGCGTCGATGAAGGGATGTGTGGTGTCGTTGAATGACACCACAGTATCTCCTCGATACGGAGTCCGGATCTCAGACCTCCTGTACCAACTCTGCAGTCAGCGCAGTTGCCGGGACTTCCCTGCAGCCGGTCGTATTCTGCCCGGCCCACAAAGGGCTGAAATCGCTCCGCCCCAGGCTCTCAGCTTTTGCACGCAGCGGAGCGAGAGCTGAAGTTGCAAGCGGGAAATCGGGTACGCACGGGCTGATCGGCCCAAGCTCAATCATGATGCGATTCACGATGCCGCGCGCGGGCCTCCCAGTGAAGAGGTTGGTGAGCGCGGTCATGCGGGCTCCTTCGCTGGTCAACGCCGCTCGATGCAGGGCACTCGTAGTTGCCTCAGGGCACAAGAGGTATGCGGTGCCCACCTGCACGCCAGCTGCGCCGAGTTCCAGGGCAGCTCTGACGCCCTTTGCGTCTGCGATACCCCCCGCCGCGATCACCGGCACCTTCACTGCTCGCACGATCTGCGGGACTAGTGCAAACGTGCCGATCTGGGTGTTGAGATCCCGAGACAGGAAGACACCGCGGTGGCCACCGGCCTCCAGGCCTTGCGCGATGACGGCATCGACTCCGCGCGACTCCAGCCAACAAGCTTCATCCACGGTCGTTGCGGAAGACAGAATCTTCGCGCCCCAGCGACGGACGCGCGCGAGCAAGTCCTCCGACGGGAGCCCGAAATGAAAGCTCACCACAGCGGGCCGAAACTCCTCGAGCGTGTCCACAGTCTCGTGGCTGAAGGGCAATCGTCCAGGGCCGGCCGGAACCGTCTCCGGGTCAATGCCAAGCTCGGCATAGTACGGGGCGAGCGTTACCCGCCACTCCGCTTCCCGCTTTGGGTCTGGTTGGGGTGGCGTATGACAGAAGAAATTTACGTTGAACGGCCTAGGCGACTGCGCACTCATGACTGCCAACTCTGCTCGCAATGCATCCGGCCCGAGCATGGCGGCCGGCAGGGAACCAAGCCCACCGGCACTTGAAACCGCTGTGGCGAGCGCGCTGCCCTGAACGCCCGCCATCGGCGCTTGAATTATCGGGAGGGGCACTCCGAACAGCTGCTGTAAAGTCATTACGTCTCTGGCAGAACCATGTGGAGCGGCCTAGAAGTTATGACTGGGCTGGCCTCCGATCTTAGCGTGGGTTAGGTCATCCGCGTTGAGGACGGAGTTCCCAGAGCCACCTGCGACGATCACACTGTCGCACACGGAGACCAACCCATGTCATC
>JAQBPV010000213.1 GCA_028287345.1 Gemmatimonadota bacterium | reverse complement strand
GCCACGTCAGGCGGCGCCATGATCCAGCCCACGCGCACTCCCGTCGCCGCGAATGCCTTCGAGATGCCGTCGATGTATACGGCATACGGCGCCACCTCTGGACACACGCCGATAGGATGCACGTGCTTCGTATCGCCGAAGGTGAGCGTCCAATAGACCTGGTCATACATCAGATACAGCGGACGCTCATCCGCGCCACGCCGGGCATTCTCCTCGACCACGAGCTCGCAGATTTCGCGCAGCGCATCGGCGGTGAACGTGGTGCCCGACGGATTCAACGGCGAGCAGAGCGCAAGCAGTCGCGCACCGCGCACGGCCCTCTCGAGCGACGCACGCGTGGGCAGGAACTTTGAGCTCGCGTCGCACGGCACGCTGACTCCCTCCGCCGCCGACAGGTGCACGTAGTGGTTGTTGTTCCATGACGGCGTGGGATACACCACGCGATCACCTGGATCGATGAGCGCCGTGTACGTCGCGTAGATGCCGGGCCGAGAGCCCGCGGTGACGATCACCGAGGCGAGATCGGGGGTGAAGCCGAGCTCGCGTCGATAGAGCGAGCAGATCGCCTCGCGAAGCGCGAGCGTGCCGTCCGACGGCGGATAGTTCGTCTCGCCGCGGCGCAGTGCGTCGACGATGCCGCGCTCGAGAATCTCCGGGATGCGAAACTCGCCGGAGCTGAAGTCGCCGACGGTGAGGTTGCAGATGTCGCGGCCGCTGGCGACGAGCGCGCGGACGTCAGCGGCAATCTTGAGGATCTCGGAGCCGACGAGCGCGCCGGCGATTGCGGACACCCTGCCTCCGCTCACGCTCACGTCGCTCGAGGCGTCATGCGTCGTCGTGGCCATGGACTGAACATACAAACCGGCGGCGCGAGCCGCACCCTTCCGGCTCCCACCACCCCCGCACAGATTCACCGCCATGCCCAATCGCCGCGACTTCCTCAGCACACTCGGCCTGGCACTCGGCGCGACCACCATTGGCCGCCCGCGCGCGCTCGCCGCGATGACCACCGCCGCCTCGGTCCACCTTCCGCGCATCGGCATCCAGCTTTACACGATGCGCAGCCTGACGGAGAAGGATCTCGAGGGCACGCTCGCCAAGCTCGCCGCAATCGGCTACGCCGAGGTCGAGTTCGCGGGCTACTTCGGGAAGACGCCCGAGCAGATTCGCGCGATGCTGATCGCGAACCGGCTGTCGTCGCCATCGTCGCACATTCCGTTGCCCGCCAATGACGACGCGTGGCAGCGCGCACTGGCCGACGCACGGATTATCGGCCACGAGTGGGCGGTGATCCCCTGGCTCGACCCGTCGCAGCGCAAGGACTGGGGGCCTTTTGCCGACCGGCTCAACCACCTCGCCACGATGGCGCGATCGGCGGGGATGCGCTTCGCGTATCACAACCACGACTTCGAGTTCGCGAAGGAGGGCAGCGGTACGGTGATGGAACTCCTCCTCAAGAACACTGATCCGTCGCTTGTCGAGTTCGAGATGGATCTCTATTGGGTGACAAAGGCGGGCGCTGATCCGCTCGACCTCATCGCGCGCTACCCGAAGCGGTTCACGCTCATGCACGCGAAGGACGCATCTGCCGGCGAGCGCGCGATCGTCGACGTCGGGAAGGGAACGATCGATTTCGCGAAGATCTTCGCGCAGGAACGGACCTCGGGCATGTCGCACGTGTACGTGGAGAACGACGTCCCCACGGACGCCATACAGTCGGCGACGACCAGCTTTCAGTACCTCTCGAACCTGAAGTACTAGGAACTGTCATCCGACACTCGCTGTCGCTCGAGCGGGATGACAATCTGATACATGAATACTTTCAAGGCAGCTCTCGGGATCACGGTCGTCGTCATCGGTGCGGTGTATCTCACCACGGCGATCTCCGCGCGCCGGGGCGACGCTCCGGCGCTGCCCGCTCCAACATTCGACGCAAAGCCCGCCGCCGCGACGAGCGACACGGCAGTCCTCGCCGGCGGCTGCTTCTGGGGCGTGTCTGAAGTATTCAAGCATGTGAAGGGCGTGAGCTCGGTCGTCTCCGGCTACGCTGGCGGCACTGTCAACGCCCCGACGTACGGCGTCGTCAGCACCGGCATGACCGGCCACGCGGAATCGGTGCAGATCGCCTACGATCCGTCGAAGGTCTCGTACGGCACGCTGCTCAAGGTGTTCTTCGCCATCGCGCACGACCCCACGACGCTCAATCGCCAGGGCCCCGATCACGGCACGCAGTACCGGTCAGCGATCTTCGTCCGCAGCGCCGACCAACAGAAGATTGCCGAGTCGTACGTGGCGCAGCTGACAACGGCGCATGCGTTCAAGGATCCGATCGTGACGCAGATCGCGCCGCTGCCGGCGTTCTACCGAGCCGAGGAGTACCATCAGGACTACTTCACGAAAAACCGGTATACGCCGTACATCGTGATCAACGATGCGCCCAAGGTTGCGGCGCTCGAGAAGACGATGCCGACGCTGTGGCGGCCATAGACTGGCGTCGAACTTTTGTGGCGGCTCGCCAGTAGTGGAAGGTCAACTGCCTGACGCGGATGAACGCGGAGGACAGCCCGGATTTACACGGATACTGCCAAGCCACGAACCACCGAACCTGCAGCATCAATCATCTCGGTATCGTCTGGTTTGATGACGCGGCGCGTGTTGTAGCTCGCCCGAGGCAGTATCCGTGCAAATCCGCGGTGTTCTCCGTGCAAATCCGCGTCAGGCAGTGTGCTGTCTCGTTTCGTGCGGCCACGTTGCGAGCCTCTGCATCACGCCCCAGATTCGGGCAGATCAGGTCTCACCCGAGAGGACACACTCCATGAAGGAAGCTCAGGCGGCGCCATACGACGTCTGCATCGTCGGCTCAGGCGCCGGCGGCGGCATGGCCGCATACGCGCTCACGCAGGCGGGCGCGAAAGTCGTGATGCTCGAAGCAGGTGGCGAATGGTATGCCTCGAAGGACTCCGCGATGCTCACTCCCGCGTGGGCGTCGCCGAGGCGCGGTGCGTCGAAGCGCATTCGGCCGTTCGGCGAGTTCGATGCGTGCGACGGCGGTTGGGACATCGAAGGCGAGCCGTTCACGCGCGCGCCTGGCACGAACTTCAGCTGGTGGCGCGGTCGCATGCTCGGCGGTCGCACCAACCATTGGGGCCGTATTTCCCTCCGCTTCGGACCCGATGACTTCAAGGGCAAGAGCAAGGACGGACTCGGCGAAGACTGGCCGATCTCGTACGACGACATCAAGCCGTACTACGACAAGGTCGATGACCTGATCGGCGTGTTCGGCAGCAATGAGGGGCTGCGCAATCACCCCGACGGAAATTTCCAGCCCGCACCGCGCCCGCGCTGCTACGAACTGCTGGTGAAGAAGACGAGCGACAAGCTCGGCATCACGTGTATTCCGTCGCGGCTGTCCATCACGACGAAAGCGATCCACGGGCGTCAGGCCTGCCACTATTGCGGCCAGTGCAACCGCGGCTGCTCGGTGAAGGCGAACTTCTCGAGCCCCGATGTGCTCATCGGACCCGCGCTCAAGACCGGCAAGCTCACGCTGATCACGCAGGCGATGGCGCGTGAGGTCACCGTCGGAAACGACGGTCTCGCCACTGGCGTGACGTACGTCGACAAGCGGAGCGGCACCGACAAGCACGTCAAGGCGAAGATCGTCGTGCTCGCGGCGAGCGCATGCGAGTCCGCGCGACTGCTGCTCAACTCGAAGTCCTCGAAGTTTCCGCAGGGGCTCGGCAACTCGAATGGCTGGGTGGGCAAGGGGCTCACCGACACCACGGGCACGGACGTCTCCGGATTCATTCCGTCGCTCGTGGACCACGTGCCGCACAATGAAGACGGCGTGGGTGGCATGCACGTGTACATGCCGTGGTGGCTCGACAACAAGAAGCTCGACTTCCCGCGCGGCTATCACATCGAGGTGTGGGGCGGACTCGGCGCGCCGGGCAATGGCTTCATGGGCGGCATCGCGAATTATCCGGGCGGCGGCGGTTACGGCAAGTCGCTGAAGGACGACTATCGCAAATACTACGGCGCGACGATCGGCTTCTCCGGGCGTGGCGAGCAGATTCCGAACGCGGATTGCTACTGCGAGATCGATCCGACAGTCGTCGATCAGTGGGGCATTCCCGTCCTGCGCTTCCATTGGAAGTGGACCGACAACGAGTACAACCAGTCGAAGCACATGCAGGAGACCTTTCGTTCGCTCATCGCGGAGATGGGCGGTCAGGTGTTCTCCAACATGCCGACGAAGGAGGCCGGCTACGGCCTTGCGACGGGCGGCTCGATCATTCACGAGCTGGGCTGCGTGCAGATGGGCACCGACCAGTCGAAGTCGGTGCTGAATGCCAACTGCCAGGCGCACGACTGCAAGAATCTCTTCGTCGCCGACGGTGGGCCATTCGTCACGCAGGCGGACAAGAATCCGACGTGGACGATTCTCGCGCTGTCGTGGAAGACGTCCGACTACATCGCGCAGCAGCGCAAGGCAGGTGCCCTGTGAGCGACATGAATCGTCGCGACGCCCTCAAGGTCCTCGGCGTCGCACCAATCGCCGGAGCCATCGAGTGGTCGGGTCCGAGCGTCGAGCGTGCGACGCGGTTCGTGGCGCAGTTGCACGCCGAGGAGCCCGCAGTCGACGCCGCACCGTACGCGCCGAAGTTCTTCACGACGCACGAATGGCGTACGGTCCGTGTATTGAGCGACATCATCATCCCGAAGGATGAGCGCTCCGGCAGCGCGACGGATGCGAAGGCGCCCGAGTTCATCGACTTCATGTTGATGGACACGGAGACCAGCGAGGGCTCGCGCGTGTCGATGCGTGGCGGGCTGGCGTGGCTCGATGTCGAGATGCGGAAGCGATTCGGAACGAACTTCATCGATAGCTCCGATGCGAACCGTCGCACGGTGCTCGACGCCATCGCGTATCCCAAGAAGGTGAATCCGGAGTTACGACGCGGCTCACAGTGGTTCGACCGGTTCCGGAACAACGTTGGCTCTGCGTTCTTCTCGAGTCAGATGGGGTGGAAGGATCTCCAGTACATGGGGAATGTGTTCAACCCTGGGTGGAATGGATGTCCGA
>JAQBPV010000174.1 GCA_028287345.1 Gemmatimonadota bacterium | reverse complement strand
GCGGTGATGCCATAGGGAAAGCGACTCGCCTGCCTGCCCTTTCGCAGCGTCCGCACCGAGATGTGTCGCTCGGGACCGACTTCGTCCGTGATGAAGTCGTCGAACACCAGGGTGCGCATGCGCGACAGCGATCCAATCGCGATGCGATCCTGCGCCAGCAGTACGATCGTGGAATCGTCGAGGGCGAGGAGCTCGCCGGAGTGTTGCGTTCCGTCACTCATGTAGACGCCGCCGAGTGCGCCGCGTTGCGGATCCGCCCTGGCGACGGTGAGCGCCGACGGGGACGTCATGCATGACGTGAGCGTCACGAGGAACGCGACGGTGAGTGTGCGTGTCGTCATGCGATGGGTACCCGACGCGTGAAGAACAGCGTCTCGAGTGAATCGCGACCGCCGCGCCAGCTGCGCAGCAAATCACGGATGGACGTCTTCGACTTCGAGAACGCCTCGGCGGTAGCGGCGTCCTTCATCCACGATGGGCGAAGCCATTCGACGTAATAGCCCTGCGCGGCGAAGAAGAACGTGCGATTCGTTCCGCTCACGGTGTCGGCATCGAACTCGATGCGAAACTGCTCGCCAGGATGCGTCTCGACATCGCGATCATCCGCCTTCGCGAGCATGGCGACGATGTCCGGGCGCGACTTTCCATCCGAGTCGACGGCACGCGCGATGGGAATCAGGCGCTGCTCCACGCGTCGCAGCTGTTGCGCGACGGCGAGTTGGTCGATGCGAAAGGCGTCGGCGGCGAAAGTGAGGCGGATGCGAATGCTGTCATCAGGGCTGTTCGCCGACGGAATGGCCAATCCCATGGTTCTCCATGCGGTAGGGCCGAAGTCCATCAGACGGATGACGGGCCGCCAGCTCGAGCCATCCTGCACCTCGACGCGCATGCCGAAGTTGCCGCCGTACCACGACGCGAGCTTCGCGAGCGTGGTGATTTTCGAGAGCTCCTCGCCCATGAAGTCGACCGCGAGCGCGCCTTGCCGGCCCATGAGGTGCTCGTACAGCACCGACGTCGTGAGCAGGCTGCTGCGCGCCTTCATCACGAGCGCGACGCTGTCGACTCCTTGTCGTCGAGGAATGGTGATCGTCAGCTGATCATCGGTGGGGCCACCTTCGATCGCGTGGTCGAGAAAGCTGCTGTCGGTGGAGAATGCGATCTCGTCGGACTTGGCGACGATGCGACTGACGTCTCGACCGGCGCGATCCCTCACACTTGCGACGGCGAGATCGGATACCGCGAGCGCACCTCCGCGCGGCGAGGGCAGCGCCAACTCATTCGCGCCATGACGTACCTCGACGAGCTCGATGTGATCGAGATGGTGCGTCTCGAGCGCTTCGTTGCGCACGGCAAGCCTGATTACACCGGTGGAGTCGGGCGTGACGTTCATGCGATCGACGTCGCGCTTCGCCAGCAGCGGCGCAATGCTCGACGAAAACGACTCGGCCTGCAGCGTCTGCACGCCGGCGCTGTCGGCGTAGATGGTCGGGCAGGAGCCAAAGAGCACGATCGCGATGATGGCAGTGCCGACAGCGGATGCCACCAACGTCACCGGGGCGTAGACGAGCGTCCGCAGCGGATTGACTCGGCGCTCATAGACCTCGAAGCCGAGCACGCTGTCGAGCGGCACGCCGTCGACGAGCTTCATCGCTCGGCGAGAAGCGTCAAAGGCCTTTCCGGTGCCAGCGACGCGAGTTGCTTCAATGGACGCGCCCTGCTCGAAGACGACGACGCTGCCGTCGAGCAGATGCGCCTTCATCGGCGAGCTGACGGTCGTTCCGGCGACGTCCTTTGCGTCGACCATGTGGCTGCCCGTGCTCGTGGACACGACGACGCATGCGGCGGCGAGCGTGGAGCAGACTATGATTGCGAGAAACCGTTTCATGTGACCCTTGATTGTCATCCCGCACGAGCGGCAGCGAGTGTCGGGATCTATGATGCGTTACGCGTGGCCGGCTCTAGGCGCAGACAGATTCAGGCCGACGCGGACGAGCCGATGCGCGACATGGCCGGCGAGTGCCGGCTCGCCGCGCGCAAGTGTGAATGCGCGACGCACATCTGGCCCGAGCGCGCGTCGCGCCGCGCCCGACTTCCAGTACGGCATCGCGAAGAGGTAGAGCGGGAACACGGGCGATCGTACGCCGTCGGCAAAGTCGAGTCGCGGTGAGACCGGCTCTTCGCGCCACAGTCGTGCGAGCGCGTCGAAGAGATCGACACCCGAGGCGCCGGCGGCTTCGATCGAACCCCAAGGCCGAGGGTTGAGCTCGAGAAAGTGATAACGGCCATGTGCATCGCGGACGACGTCGATGCTGGCGAGGCCGGTGACCTGGGCTGCAGCGAACACACGAAGAGCGAGATCAGTGAGCGCCGGATCACGCACGGAGGTGATCTCCGCGGCAGGCCCCGTGCGCGACGGATACTGCAGTGTCTTCGCGCCGGAGAAGAATCGGAGCGGGCGTCCCCGGTCGAAGAGACCGCCGGCGAGATACGTGACGCCGTCGATGTACTGCTGGGCGAATGGGTGTTGATCGTTCGTCGTCAATTCCTTCGAGGCGGCGATGGCGGAGTCGAGCGAACTGCAGATGCGCGTCGCATTCCCGCCGCGGCCGGTCGTTCCCTTGATGACGATCGGCAGCCCGAGTTTGCGGACGGCATCTCGGACGTCGGTCGCCGAAGTGGCGGGCAGCTCATGGGGAATCGACACGCCAGCATTCGCGACGAGCGCGCTCATCGCGCGCTTGTCGCGCTGAGCGTGTTGTTGGCGTGTGCTGACGCGTGGGAAGACTTTGGACTGCCAGCCAGGTTGCTGATCCCAGATGAGCGCTTGCAGAGGCTCAGTGATCGGATAGATGATGTCGTACTCGGTTCGCCGCACCGCCGCATCGATCATGTCCATCAACCGCTGATTGCCGACGCGAGGCGCGAGCTGCCAGGTGCCGCCCGCTACGATGCAGCGGCCATGGCCACCGGTTGCGGCAATGACGTCGACCGTGCAGCCGGCCGCGCGGAGTCCGCGCGCGGTGGCGGTGCCGCTGATGAAGCCCTCGTCGAGCAGGAGCACTCGCATTCGCGTCCTCGTGGAAGCGGCGCGCGAATGTGCGCGCCTTTCGAGTAACGCGAGAAAACGCCGGAAATCGGCTCAGTCGCTTTTTGGACCGGTTCTTTGCCCTTCTGCAGGCTCCATTCAATCCGCTTGTGTCGCTTCACAAGAAGACTCCGATGCCTGCCCGAGGTCGTTTCGCCAGATCGGTATCGGAGATTTTGAACTCGACGGAAACGGATCGAACGGACACAAACTGAACCTGCGGCACGCTATCCGATCAAACCCCGTGTCCGCTCATGACACCGATGCCGTGAACTCCGCGCGCGCGATGTCGTCTGATGCGGCGTGGACGGTGGTGGCGTTTGCGACGGCGACGTGAAGCAGCGGCGGGATGACGGGCTATTCACACTCGCTCGCCGCGTCGGCGTCTATTGCGGCGGGAACGTCTTCAGGAACGCGCCCACGGCCGGCGGGCCCGAGCCGATGCCCTCGTCGTGCTTGAAGTACACGTACGCCTCGCTCCACGGCATCGCCGAGATCTTCCTCGACCACTCGGCGAGCATGGCGTCGTCGTAGTCGAAGCGGTGAAGGCGCGTGTAGCCCCACGACGCCGTCGCGACGACAGGGCTCGCGAACTCCGGCTGCTCCGTGATGCACATCGCGACATCGTGCTCACGCAGCGCGTTGAACACGTCGTCGTCGAACCAGCTCTCGTGGCGGAACTCGATCGTATAGCGCCCGCGCTTCGGCAGCGTGTCGAGGAATGCACGCAGCCGGTCGAAGTCGCGCTGAAGGTTGGGCGGCAGTTGAAAGAGAATCGGCCCGAGCCGAGGTCCGAGCAACGCCGTATTCCGCAGCAGGAACTCCACGGCGCTCGCGCTCTCCGGCTTGAGCCGAGCGTAGTGGGTGATGCGCTGGCTCGCCTTGATGGCGAAGGTGAATGGCTCGGGCACCTGCTCCGCCCAGTCGAGCAGCACCTGCTCCTTCGGCAGACGGTAGAAGGTGTTGTTGATCTCGACCGTCGGAAACGCGGCCGAGTAGAGGCCGAGCATCGCGTCCGGCTTGCAGTCCTTCGGGTAGAACGAGCCCTTCCACTCCTTGAAGGCGTAGCCGCTCGTTCCGGCGAGCAGCTTCACGACGCCTTCCTGCCTTTCCTGGGAGCTTTCTCCACCCGATCGGCTTCCGCCGTCGCCGCGAGACTCGCCTTGAGAGCGTCCATGAGGTCGATGATCTTGCCGCCCGACTCTGGCGCGATGTCGGTCGTGATGTCCTGGCCTTCGATCTTCCGCTGGATGGTCTCGAGCACGCGCTCGCGCACGGTGTCCTTGTACTTGCCCGGCTCGAACTCCTCGTTCGTCGTCTGGTCGATGAGCTGCTTCGCGAGTGCGAGCTCCATCGGCTTGACGTCGCCTTCGGGGACCGTGACTTCGGTGGTCGGGCGCACTTCGTCGGCGTAGTGAAGCTGCTCCATCACGAGCACGCCATTGAGCGGCCGGAGCAGGACGAGATGCTGCTGTCCGCGCGCGGCGTACTGGCCGAGGGCAGCCTTGCCGGTGTCGAGCAGCGCGGCGGCGAGGAGTCGATACGCGCGATCGGCCCCCTTGTCGGGGCCCAGATAGTAGACTTTCTCGAGGTATTCGCGATCGACCTTCGCGAGGGGAACGAACTCGATGACGTCGATCATTCCGGTCGCCTTCTCCTCGAGGGATTTCAGCTCCTCGGTGGAGAGGACGACGTACTGGTCCTTCGCGAACTCGTATCCCTTGACGGTGTCGGTGCGGTCGACCACCTCATTGTCGTCCTTCGGGCAGATGTACTGCTGCTTGAGGCGACTGCCGCACTTCTTGTGCAGCATGTTGAACGACACACTCGCCTTCGACTCCGACGACGAGTAGAGGTTCACGGGTACGGAGACGAGGCCGAAGGAAATGGTGGCGTTGCCGATGGAACGAGCAGGCATGGCGCGAAGACCGGGATGGGGGATGCTGGATATTAGAGGTCGAACGCGTGTCCGAACAAGGATGAGCGATCACTACCAGCACTACGGAAATGAATAGCCGAAGGGAGCGGATTTCACTGATTTGACGGACAACAGCCGGATCAAGCCTCGAGCCGGCCTCGGCGCGCCAATGCTGGCCCGACAGCAAGAAAGAATTCCAAGCTCACCCTTGTACATTCTCGGCTGCGGGTTGGTGCATCCCGAGGTTTGATCCGGCCGTTATCCGGCCGTTTCCGTCAAGTCCGTTCCCCTTCGGTTGAACTTCCGTCGTCCGAAGTTCCGTCGTCCACGACAGTCCGTCCTCGCGTGCCCGATCA
>JAQBPV010000172.1 GCA_028287345.1 Gemmatimonadota bacterium | reverse complement strand
GGTGTTTCATTGGAGCCTCCTGGACGCGAACCGTTGTTGCTGCCTTTGATGGGACCCCCAGTCTACGTCGTCTGGAGACCTACGCAAGCTCCTCTCGCGCGCTTCAACCGCGACGAGCGTTGAACGGATATAGGGTCGAATCAGAGACACTGGGTCCTCCAATGAGCGGTCGAGGGGTATGCTCATCAGACGTCGCGGGTGGCTGGGTGATTTAGCGCAGCGGGCGCACCAGGATGCTCAGGGGGCTACGAAACAGGACGCTGCGTCGCAGAATTGACCGGCATATCTCACCGGAGATCCTACGCGATGCGTTCCTTCCTGCTGATCCTCGCGCTCGGCGTCGCTACGGTTCCCCACGCATCGCCCTCGGCGGCACAGGCGGCGCGCGCTCCTCGGGCGCCATTCACCGGTCACGTCCGCGTCTACTTCATCGCTGCTGACGAATTGGACTGGACGTACGTCCCCAGCCGCGGCGACCAGGCACTGACCGGCAGGAAGGACGATTTCAGCAAGGACCCCGCAGCGAAAGGCACGCTCGATCCTAACGGGACCACGTATCGGAAAGCGGTGTATCGCGAATACACCGACTCGAGCTTCAAGACGCTCAAGCCCCGCTCCGACGCCTGGGTCCACCTCGGCATACTCGGCCCGCTCATCCGCGGCGAAGTCGGCGACACGATTAAGGTCGTCTTCCGGAATCATGCGAGTCGCGCGTACAGCATGCATCCACACGGCGTCTTCTACAACAAGGACTCCGAGGGGTTGGCGTATCTCGACGGGACCAGTGGCGCCGATCGAAAAGACGATTCAGTCGCGACGGGCGCGACGCATACGTACGTGTGGCCCGTGCCCGAGCGCGCAGGACCGGCGCATGGTGAGGGCAGCTCGATCTTCTGGACCTATCACTCGCACGTCGACGAAGGAAAGGACATCAACGCGGGCCTGATCGGACCGATGGTGATCACGCGCAAGGGGATGGCGCGAGCGGATGGATCGCCGAAGGACGTCGATCGCGAGTTCGTCGCGAATTTTGGCATGTTCGACGAGCCGGACAGCTGGTACTTCGACGACAACGTCGTTCGCCTGTATGGGTCGCGGGCGAAGTACGACTCAGTCCATGCCGAAGGAAAGGAAGCCGTTCGCGACTTTCATCACTTCTTCGCAATCAACGGCTTCCTCGAGGGGAATGGGCCGGTGTTCACGATGAAGGAAGGTGAACGCGTGCGCTGGTATGTGTTCACGAATCCCAACGAGCTGAACGCGTGGGACATCCATACACCGCACTGGCATGGACAGACGGCGATTGTCGCGCACATGCGGACGGACATGGTAATGCTGACGCCGATGATGTCTGCGGTTGCGGACATGGTGCCTGATAATCCTGGGACGTGGTTGTTCCACTGTCACATGAATGGGCACTTCGGTGGGGGGATGTATTCGCGATTCACGGTGTTGCGGCGCTGACCCGTTGCCGAAGCTCTCCGTTGCCGAGGCGATCGCCGATGGCGGCCCGCAGGTCATGCGAGGCTCGCATCGCATCGGTAGCTTCGCCAATGCGATCTTCGGCATGAAGGATGTCCGCGTTCGTGGCGAGCGACTCCGCTTCACCGAAGCGGTCGTCGATCTGGCGGCGCAGCGACAGGCTTTCGGTCACGCATTCTCGCGCGTCGCGGAGGTTGCCCTCGTGTAGCTCGACGCGCGCCAGCGCGCAGAGCGCCTGCGCGAGCGCCCAGCGGTCGCCGATGCGGCGCAGTGTTGGCAGCGTTCGCGCGAGAAGCGCGCGCGCGCCGCTGATGTCGCCACCGCGCAGCGCGACCTCGGCCATGATGTTCAGGCTGAATGCCTCCAGCCGCTCGTCGCCGATCTCGCGGTGCACGACGACCGCGTGCTCGAGCAGCACCCGCGCGTCGTCGAGTTGGCCGCCGCGCAGCATCGTCCACGCCATCGCGCTGCGCATGAACGCGACACCGCGCCGGTCGGCCAGGCGATCGCGCAGGGTGATCGCTTCCTCAAAGGCATGCCTCGCCTCGTTCAGGTTGCCCTCGCAATGCTCGATGAAACCGAGGTTCCCCAAGGCGAGCGCCTGTAATCCCTCGTCACCCATCCCTCGCGCGAGCGCAAGACATTCGTTGGAGAGACGCCGCGCCTCGGCGTAGTCGCAGCGCCGCCAGTTGACCCAGCCGAGGTCGGCGAGCGCGCGGGTCTCGCCGCGCGTATCGCCCAACTGGCGACGGATGCCAAGCGCCTCCGCGAAATGTCGGCTGGCGACGGCGATGTCGCCGCTGTTCTGCGCCAGCTGACCGGCGGCGAGCAGCGCGTCCGCACGGAGTGCGTCGGTGCCCGGTTGCGCCGCGATGCCCAGCGCGCGCTCGACCAGTTCGCGTCCCTCGGACAGGCTGCGGCGCACCAGCCAGAAGCGCCACGTGGCAGCGACGAAGGTGAGCGCGAACCGTGCGTCCCCCGCTGCGACCATGCGCGTGAAGGCGGCCGCCAGGTTGGGATGTTCGCGCGCAAGCGCGGCGAGCGCGGCGCGCTGCGTGGCGCTCGTGAGCTGTGGGGCGAGCGCGGAGACGTACGACAGGGCCCACGCGCTGTGCCGATCGAACACTCGCGCCGCGAGATCGGGCGTGAGGCGCAGCCGTTGAAGCGCAAACTCGCGGACGGTCTCGAGCATCCGCAGTCGCGGTTCGCCGCCGCCGTCCGGTGCGGGATCGCTCATGAGGAGGCTCGCGTCGAGCAGCGTTCCGACACCCTCGAGCACGTCGATCGCCAGCGTGTCGTCGGCGCAGACCTGCTCGACCGCAGTGAGGGTGCACCCACCGGCGAAAACGGCCATCCGCGCCAGCAGGTCCTGATGCGCCGCATCGAGCAGCCCGAAGCTCCATTCGATCGTGCGCCGCATGGTCTGGTGCCGTGCGGGCATGTCGCGTGCGCCGCTCGCCAGCAGTTCGAAGCCGGACTCCAGGCGCGCCAGCATGACGGCGGGCGACATCACACGACACCGTGCCGCCGCCAGTTCGATCGCGAGGGGGAGTCCGTCGATGCGCGCACAGATGGCGGCGATGGTCTGGATGGCCTGAGCGTCGGGGATGAATCCCGGCTGGGCACTCTGCGCCCGGCGCACGAACAGCTCGACGGCGGGCGCCAGCTCCGCGTCCGTTCCGTCCGGCAGCACAGCGAGCGGCGCGACGAAGAACTCGTGCTCGCCGCGCACGTCCAGCCGGCTGCGGCTCGTCACGAGCACCGAAAGGTTGTGACAGGCGGCGAGCAGGCGTGCGACCAGCGGCGCCGCGCCGACGACCTGCTCGAAGTTGTCGAGCACGACGAGCAACCGGGCCGTGCCGATCGCCGCGGTGAGCGCGGCGAACAGATCCACGCCCTCGACGGTGCGGACGTCGAGCGCATCCGCGATCGTCGCGTCCACCGCGGCCGCATCCGATACGACGGAGAGGTCCACGAAGCACGCGGAGTCGAAGTGTGGCTCGCAGATGGACGCGACCTGCAGTGCGAGTCGCGTCTTGCCCGTTCCACCCGCACCGGTGAAGGTGAGGAGCCGAACATCACCGCTCGTGAGCAGCGATACCGCGGCCGCAGTTTCGCGGGCACGGCCGACGAAGTCGGCGGGAGCCGCGGGAAGCCTCGATGCCACGCGGCGAGGTGCGTCGCCGAGCAGTATCACGAGCTCCGCGGCAGAGGCGATGCGCGACGCCGGATCGCTGGCGAGCAGTTGGTGCACGAGATCGTCGATCGAGGCCGGCACGTCGGCGCGCAGCGAGCGCAGTCGGGGCGCCGGCGTGGTGAACCGTTGCGCCATGAGCGCCCGTGCGTTCGACGCGATCCACGGCGGTCGCCCCGCGAGCATCTCGAACAGCACGCACCCGAGGCTGAACAGGTCGCTTGCCGGACCCACCTCCTCGCCGCCGGCGATTTGCTCGGGGCTCATGTAGGCCGGCGTGCCGAGAGCCATGCCTTGCTGCGTGCCCCCGCTGTCGAGCGCCGCCGAGACCAGCCGCGCGATGCCGAAGTCCGCCACCACGGCGTGACCATCGGCGAGCAGTACGTTGTCCGGCTTGATGTCACGGTGGACGACACCGTGGCGATGCGCGTGATCGAGCGCGTCGGCGATCTCGCGCGCGATGCGCACCGCGTCGCCCACGGCCAGCTGCTGCTCGCGCATCAAGCGCGCGCGCAGCGACTCTCCGTCCACGAAGGGCATGACGTAGTACAGCGTTCCGCCATGCTCGCCGGAGTCGTGCAGCGGCAGGATGTGTGGATGCTGCATCCGTGCCGTCACGAGGATCTCGCGCTCGAGGCGCTCGCGTCCGAGGGCCGCGGCATATTCGGGATGCAGCATCTTCACCGCGACGGCGCGATCGTGCTTGCCGTCACGGGCGAGGAATACGGTGGCCATCCCGCCGCGACCCAGCTCGCGCTCGATGGTGTAGCGACCACCGACCGTGCCGTCGTGCGGCTCACGACGCAGGCGCTCGCCGAGTGCACGGACCTCTGGGCCAGGCTCGGCGTCGAGCTCCGAGCGAACCCGCTCCGTGTAAGCCTCGAGGTGTCGCACGGCGTTCACGCGTTCGCCGGAGGACGCCAGCATGGAGATGAGGCCGATGTTCGCGCGCGTCTTGAGCGGGTCGATGGCGACGAGCCGGCGCCACCAGCCCGCGGCGGCCAGGTAGTCACCCACCGACTCGGCGCGCGCCGCGAGCTCCTCCATGGCGCGCTCCGCGTTGCGCGCGTGGCGCATTCGCGTGATGTCGGCCCATCGCTCGAATTCCTCGGCATCGGGCAAATGCACGCCGTCGAGGAAAGGGCCGGCGTAGAGTGCGGCGGCGTCCTCGTAGCGCCGATCGGCGATGGCCGCGTCGAAATCAGCGATGTCGCTGCCGATGACGTTCGGGTTCAGGCGCAGGGTGTCCGAGCCGACGACGAGGTCGTCGCTGAAGGTGTCGCGGCGCAGGGCGTACAGCGACTGGGAGAGCGCCTGGCGACCCTTGGCCTCGTCGACGTCGATCCAGAGGAGCGCCAGCAGCTTGTCGCGTGTGAGCCCGCGGTCGCCGCTCGCCGCTAGCGCCGCGAGGATCGCCAGCCGGCGCCGCTGGCGGGCCGCACCCCCGAGTTCATGCGTCTCGCTGTGCAGCGAGAGACCGCCCAAAGTCTGTAAGCGAAGCAACTAAGGTCTCGTGGCGGTCGGCACGGGTACCAGATGACCTACCGGGCAGTCAGGTGAGAATCAGGTGAGAGGGGTGTGCCAAACTATCGGCGGCCATACGGCGCGGCAAGCAACCATTCACAGCGGAGGTAAAATGTCGGCAGCGAGTTTGGCAACCGAACAAGGCATCCGATTCCAGACGTCGGGGGTGCATCATGTGGCCCTGCGATCGACCGACTTGGCGCGGTCGCGCGTCTTTTACATCGAGCGGCTCGGCTTTCCGGTGCTGCTCGAGGCGCCCGGGGTGCTGATCTTCGGCGCAGGCCCGAGCGCTATTGTCGTGCTGGGCCCGGATGAGCAGTCGCCGGCGGCGGACGCCTTCAATCCCCATCGCGTCGGACTCGACCACATCGCACTCGGCTGCGGGGACGAGGGCGAACTGCGGAGAGTCGCGAACAGCCTCGATGCGGCAGGCATCGAGAATACCGGCGTAAAACGCGATCCCACGCTGGGCAAGAACTACGTGGCGTTCAAGGATCCGGATGGCATCGCGTGGGAACTGTACATGGCGTAAGGCCTTTCAGCGGGCGCGGAATCTCCGCGACCGCCTCACCATCTTCGGAGGACCAGAGACATGAGACAAATGAAGATGATCACGCTGGCCATGCTTGCCATCGCGATCACAACCACCAGCGGCGCCGCGCAGGCTCCGGCGATCAAGTACGGACCTGCCCCGGCAGTGTTTCCTGAAGGCGCGAAGATGGCCGTACTCGCGGGCGACCCGGGCAAGTCCGAGCAGTTCATCGTGCGCCTCGATTTTCCGGCCGGCTACGCGATTCAGCCGCACTGGCATCCGACGGACGAACACATCACCGTCATCGAGGGCACGTTGCTCGTCGGCATGGGCGACACGTTCGACGCAAAGCACATGATGAAAGTCGGCAAGAGCGGCTTCGTCACCGCGGGCGCGAAGATGCACCATTACGCGCGGGCCAATGGCCACACCGTCGTGCAGATCGACGCCATGGGACCGTTCGCCATGACCTACGTGAATCCGGCGGACGATCCGTCGCGGAAGACAGCGTCGAAGAAGTAGTGGCTGCGGGAGACAATCAATCGGGCGACGCGACGCGCCGCCCGATTGGAATCCTGAAGTTGCATCCCTTCGTTACGGCACCGGCTTCTGCGGATTCTTCACATACACGTCGAACCATGCCAACCACCGGGCCCAGATATCCAGATCCGTCGCGTACGTCGCATCACTGTGATCTTCGTACGGATACATGTACAACGCCGCCGGCTTACCCAGACCCTGCAGCGCATGGTACATCCGCTCCGAGCTGATCGGCGCCGTGCCGACGTTCTGGTCTTCGAGCGCGTGATACATCAGCAGCGCACCCGCGATCTTGTCGGCGCGATAGAACGGCGACATGTCGAGATAGGTGTCCTGCGCGCTGAAGAAGTCACGACGCTCGCTCTGGAATCCGAACGGCGTCAGCGACCGATTGTACATGCCGTCGCCAGCGATGCCGGCCTTGAAGTACGGCGTCAGCGTCAACGCATTCACTGTGCTGAACGCGCCATAGCTATGTCCGCCGATCCCCATCTTGTTGCGATCGACGTAGCCGGCGTCGACGACGGCATCCAGCACCGCGTCGAGATTCTCCTTCAGGTCCCGCGTGTAGTTGTCGTTCATCTTCCCCGAATCACCGAAGATCGGGATGTCTGGCTCGATCAACGCATAGCCCTGCGTCACCCACAGCTTCGTGCTCGACGCAGGACGCGCCGGCGCGAGATCGGGGAAGCGGTTGATGTTCGTCGTGTAGCGTGAGCGATCGTATTCCTGCTGCGACGTGAACTCGCGCGGATAGAACCAGATGATGCCGGGCAGCTTGGTACCCGGCGTCCAATCGGCGGGCAGCGTGACGTCCGTGATGAACCGATAGCCATCGCGCGGACGGGTGATCGTCATCCGCTTGCGTATCGCCGCCGTCACTTCAGGCGCGACGTCCTTGTTCCGCGTGAGTTGTACGACCTTGCCAGTCGCCGCATCGCGGAGATACGCGTCGGGAATCGTCGTCGGTGACTCGTGCGTGTAGATGTACGACGTGTAGTCGTCGTCGAGCGCAGTGATGATTTCATCGTATCCCTCGGCCGGGCTGTCGAAGACGCGACTCCTCTTCCCCGTCTCGATGTCCAGCTTCTCCACCCACGGACGCGGCGCCACCGTCTCCCACTTTGCGCCGGGCGTGCGCGAGCCACTGACGAACACGTTCTTTCCATCACTCGCGACGACGACGACCTGTCCACCATTCGGACCGGGCTTCATCGCGAGCGCGCCGCCGCTTGGCGTGGTGTCGTTCGCCGCATTGGCGTTTGCGCCGCCACGTCCGCCGCCACCACCGGCTCCACCGAATCCACCGCCACCAGCTGCCAGCGTCACTCCGCGACCGAGCGCATACCGCTTCGTCAGGTCGCTCGTGCGGAGCGCGTACACACTCGCACTGTCGGAGATGAACATCGTCTTCCCGTCGCCGCTGTAAGCCACGTTACTCATACGACCTGTACCCTCATAGACCAGCTTCGTGTCCGTAGGGCCGTAGGGCGGCATCCAGCTCATGTAGCGGATCGACATCGGCTGCGGACGCGCTGCGGGCTGTCCGCCGGGACGACCGCCACCGCGACGCGGCGCAGTGTCGGCAGGAAAGACCGACTGCATGTAGACGAGTCCTGCGCCGACCGGATTCCACTGGATGTTGCGCTTGCCAGTGTCCGTGGGCGCCAACTGTGCGCCACCGCGACCGCCGCCTGGCGTGTCGCCGTCGCCGGTGCGCTCACCTTCGCGCAACGGCGTCTTCGCGAGCGTCGTCACGACTGCGCCGTTCGCGTCCCACAGTTCGTCAACAGTGCCGAAGTTCGACACGGGCACGATGTACGAGAACGGCTCCGTGACCTTCGTGACGCGGAAGAATTTTCCGTCGGGCGACGCATCCGCTGAACGGATCATCCCCGGCGCACCGATTTTCTGTGTGCGTCTCGAGCGGACGTCGATCAACGCGAGCTGTCCTGTCGAGTAGTACTTGAGCATCGCGCGATCGTACGGCGTCGTGAGCAACGATGGATGAATGACCTGCGGCAGCGCTCGCGATTCGGTGAGCTTCACCTGCGGGCCGTCGGCGATGCCCTTGTTGCCGAACACTGGTGCGGCGCCGCGCGCATCGGGTACGAGCACTGTGACGATACTCTTGCCGTCGGCTGTCCAGTCGAGCGTCGTGAACAGGGTGGCGAGCAGCGGCGTCTGCGTGATGCGCGTCGCCTTTCCAGTCGCGACGTCCGCCACGTAGATGTGCGACGCGTCGTCGAAGTTCGCGACGTACGCCAGGTGCGTTCCCATTGGCGACCAACTCGGCGCCGAGATGGATGCGTCCTTCGGCGTCTCGATGGTCCGGGTGGTCATGGTGCGCGGATCGATGAGCGTCAGTCCACGTCGCGTGCTCGTCGTCAACGTGCGCGCGCGATTGGCCCTGGTGTCGATCTGCACGCCGCCGAGGTTCACGTGTGCCTTGCCGAAGTCGTTGATGTCGCCGCGATCGGCCCCGACAGTTCGCACGAACCACTTCTTGTCCGGGCTCGGCGACGTGAACGAGATGTCCGTGCGCGGCGACATGATGATCCGCTCGACCACGGCGGGCGGCTTGACGTACGTCTCCGTGTGCAGGATCTGCTGCGGATTCCAGTTCTGCGCCTGCTGGACCGCGGCGTTCTGCCCGGATACCGGCACGGCGAACGCCGCGAGACCGAGGATGGCGACGCGAAACATGACCTTCATTCGATGACTCCGATGGGGCGAGCGGGTAGGCTGACGCTGGAGGGATTGACCACTCCCGAGGGGTATACGCGCTCGGCGAACTGGTCGCTGGGCCAACCCGGGACACTATCCAGCGGCTTCCTGCGTAGGGAGCTTGTACTTCTTCATCAGTCGCCGAGAGCATTGACCATGACCCTGAACTTCCAAGGCGCCGCGGAAGCACCGCAGACGCCGATTGCGGCGAAGGTGCCCACGGCGCCTCCGGCGCCCGACGCACCGGTTGCCCTGCCTGCCGTTCCTCAGGGTGGCGGCCAGGTGACCATTACGAAAAACGGCAACAGTACGACATTCACCAGCCAGGCACTGCCTCCAGAGGTCCTTCGGCTCGCGGAGACGGCGAAGGAAACGGCACTTGGGCTCATGGGCCTGCTCGCCGCGATCTTCATCCTCGGCCCGTTCGCCCGCATGATCGCTCGGCGCATGGAACGTCGTCCGGAAATGAGGGCCGCGGAGCAGCGTGACCACCTCATTCAGCAGCAGATGCACCAGTTGGAGCAGCTGCAGCAGAGCGTGGATGCCATGTCCGTGGAGATGGAGCGGATCAGCGAGTCGCAGCGGTTCCAGAACAAGTTGATGCTCGAGAAGAGTCGGGAGCTGACTTCCTGATTTTGGTGCGCGGTCGGTCGCAGGCGGCTGGTCGTCCCGCGGTCGGTCGCGCGCATTCCTTCCGCCGGCCACTTCGCACGTAGGTCGTTCCCGGCTGGCACCGGGAACGAGCGCGCTCAGAAGCCGTCTCCGCGAGCGCCCGCCTTCCTCTCCGAACATCTCGATCGAAAACAGCGGTGCGAAGGAGCGCGCGCGAAAGCTCTCCATCAGGAGGGGGGGAATCCAACGGCGTTTGGAGTTGTGAGGAACACCGAAAGCGTTCGTTGCCGAGTGCG
>JAQBPV010000132.1 GCA_028287345.1 Gemmatimonadota bacterium | reverse complement strand
GGCCGAGAGGGGCTGAAGGCGGCGCGCGAATGGTCGCCGGACCTCGTGATCCTCGACCTGATGCTGCCGCAGATGGACGGCTATGAAGTGCTCGCAGCCATTCGGAAAGATCAGAACCAGGTGCCGGTCATCATCCTCACGGCGCGCGGCGAGGAGGCAGACAAGGTGCGCGGTTTCCGCCTCGATGCCGATCAATACGTGACGAAGCCGTTCGGCGTGCTCGAGCTCCTCGAGCGAGTGAGCGCATTGCTGCGCCGTAGCGCCGCGCGCTCGGCGACGTCGGCGAATGGCGAATGCATCCGCTTCGCCGACGTCGTCATCGATACCTCGGCAAGAACGGTGAAGCGAGGTGACCACCTGTGCATGCTCACGCCGAAGGCGTTCGAACTGTTGATCGCGTTGGTCAAGCGAAAGGGATCCGTAGCGTCGCGCGAGGAGTTGCTGCGCGAAGTGTGGGGATACGGCGCGTTCGTATTGTCACGCACCGTGGACTCCCACGTCGCCGAGCTTCGGCGAAAGTTGGAGCATGATGCCGCGCATCCGAAGCACATCCTCACCGTGTGGAAGGTTGGCTATCGGTTCGAGATGGCGTGATCGGACGGAAGATCAACGGCGGAAGATCAAATGCTTGACGCGGATTCACACGGAGAAGAGCCGGATTTACACGGATACTGCCGCGCAATCCACACTTCACAACTTCCGCACATCCTCGGCACGGATCGGCCACCACTTCGATCTGCCGACGCTGCATCATGATGCCAGGTCGAACACCACTCACTCGCTGAGGGACCATGTCATCACCTCGTCTCATCGTGCCGTGTGCGCTCGTCGCATTGGCGCTCACGGCCAACGCTCAGTCGGCGCGCCCCACCCGCGCCGACCTCACCGCCTCGTCGGCCTGGCTCGCCGACCACCTGAAGGACGCGGACCTCGTGCTGCTGCACGTCGGCGAAAAGGCGGAATACGAGAAGTCGCACATTGCCGGCGCGCGATTCGTCGACATGCGCGACGTCTCCGTGTCGAGCCAGGATCGCGAGCAGGGACTGATCCTCGAGCTGCCGAATCCTGATTCGCTGCGCACACAGCTCGCAGCGCTCGGCATCTCGGACAACTCGCGCATCGTCGTCTACTACGGCAACGACTGGGTGTCGCCAAGCACGCGCGTGATGTTCACGCTCGACCATGCGGGGTTCGGCGGCCGCAGCGCACTGCTCGACGGCGGAATGAATCAGTGGAAGGCCGAGGGGCATGACGTCACCGCCGAAGTTCCCGCGCCAAAGAAGGGCACATTGTCCGCGCTGAAGGTGAAACCGCTCGTGGTGGACGCCGCCTTCGTGCAGTCGCACGTCAATGCACCGGGATATCGCGTCATCGACGGGCGTGGAAAGGTGTTCTACGACGGCATCGAGACGGGTTCGGGTCGCAAGGGGCACGTGCCAGGCGCGAAAAGCCTGCCGTTCAACGAGACGACGGACGAGAAGAACCGCCTCAAATCAGCTGGGGAGCTGACGGTGCTGTTCGCGAATGCGGGCGTAGCGCCCGGCGATACGGTCGTCGCGTACTGTCACATCGGCCAGCAGGCGACAGCCGTGCTGTTCGCGGCCCGCACGCTCGGTCATCCGGTGCTGCTGTACGACGGCTCGTTCCAGGACTGGGGCCGGCGCACGGATCTCCCCGTGGAAAATCCGTCGGATAAGAAGCCATGAGGCCCTCCGCTGTTTTGCTCACTCTCTTCGTCGCGTTCACCTCAGTCGCGGCACAGCCGACGCGCGTCGATCTCCTCGTGAGTCCCGTCTGGCTCGCCTCGCACCTCAATGATGCGAACCTGGTGCTGTTGCACGTTGCGAACAGCGAGGACGGCAAGCGCGACTACGCAAAGGCGCACATTCCCGGCGCGCGGTACCTCGATCTCGACGACATCTCCGTCTCGAGCATGAACCATACGGACAGTCTCATGCTCGAGATGCCGACCGCGGAAAAGCTACGGTCGCAGCTCACTGCGCTGGGAATCTCTGACGACTCACGCGTGATCGTCTACTTCGCCGATAACGACATCTCGCCGAGCACGCGTGTGCTGCTCACGCTGGACTACGCGGGCTTGGGAGGGCGGAGCTCACTACTCGACGGCGGACTGCGCGCCTGGACGGCGGCGAAGCATCCACTCTCATCGCAGCCCGCAAAGCAGACGCTTGGCAAGCTGTCTCCCCTGCGCATCAACCCGGTCATCACGAACGCCGCATACGTGCAGGCGAACCTCAAGAACCCGCGCTTCCATCTCGTCGACGGACGCGCCGCGATGTTCTACGACGGCATCCAGCAGGGCATGAAGCCCGGGCGCAAAGGACACGTGCTCGGCGCCCACAGCATTCCGTACACCGAAGTCACCGACGACAAGCTGCAGCTGAAGTCGCCGGAGCAGTTGGCCGCGTTGTTCATCAAGGCGGGCGTCTCGCCGCGCGACACGGTGGTGGCATACTGCCACATCGGCCAGCAGGCGACGGCAGTTTTGTTCGCCGCGCGCACGCTTGGTAACCCCGTGCTGCTGTACGACGGCTCGTTCCAGGAGTGGGGTCGTCGCAGCGACCTGCCGGTCGCAAATCCATCCGAAGCGAAGAAGAAATGAGCGAGCGTCGGGAGCCCCGTCCTTACGCTGACCCGTACCTCGCCGGCGTCGCACTCGGTGTGGTGCTGCTCGCAGCATTCGTCATCGTAGGCCGAGGGTTGGGTGCGAGTGGCGCGTTCGCGAGTGTGGCGGCGAGTACGGTGGACGCGGTGTCGAGCACGTCGGCGCGGAGTAACGGCTTCTTCGCCGATCATCTCGACGGCGGCGGACCGTTGCACGATTGGCTGGTGGTCGAGCTGTTGGGGGTGTTCGTTGGTGCGTGGCTGTCCGCGAAGCTCGCGGGGCGCCTGCGCATTGCGGTCGAGCGAGGCCCGCACACCAGCGTGAATGGACGCCTGCTCGCGGCGGGCGCGGGTGGCGCGGTCATGGGCGTGGGTGCGGTGCTCGCGCGCGGGTGCACGAGTGGACAGGCGCTCACCGGCGGCGCGCTGTTGAGCGTGGGAAGCTGGCTGTTCATCGCGACAGCATTCGCCTCGGCATACGTCGTCGCGATCCTTCGACGCGGAGCATGGTCGTGACCGCGCCATTCTCGGAGTTCGGCATCCTCGGCGCACGCGGAGTGCTCGTCGCCGGATTCGTCATCGGTATCGCGTTCGGCGCGTGCCTCGAGCGCGCGGGCCTTGGGAGCGCGCGCAAGCTGATGGGTCAGTTCAACTTTCGCGACCTCGCCGTCTTCAAGGTGATGTTCAGCGCGATCGTGACGGCGATGCTCGGCGTCTTCTGGCTCTCGTGGCTGGGCGTGCTCGATCTCGGCCGCGTGTACGTGCCGGAGACGTATCTCGTTCCGCAGCTCGCCGGCGGCGCGATCTTCGGCGCGGGCTTCGCGCTCGCGGGGCTCTGCCCGGGCACGTCGTGCGTCGCCGCGGCTACTGGGCGGATCGACGGGATGGCCGTCGTCGGCGGCTTCTTCCTCGGCGTGTTAGGCACCGGCGCCCTGCTGCCGCTCCTCGGGTCCGCGTTCGACGCCTCGGCCCGCGGTGCCTTCACGCTGCCGGAGCTACTGCACGTGCCGTACGGCGTCGTCGTCTTCGGGATCGTGGGGCTCGCGCTGGCTGGCTTCGTGGCGGCCGGTCGCATCGAACGAGCCCGCCGCGGGGTCGCGTCGTGAGCGGTACGCTGGTGGGCTCGCGTGTTCGGCGCACGCTGGCCGGCATCGCGCTCGCGTTAGGC